>CAZUUU010000044.1:0-5681 GCA_964622685.1 uncultured Methylibium sp. | reverse complement strand
CACGGCGACGGCCGCGCCGATGCCCTGGCCTGGCTCGACGAGCTGCTGGCTGGCGAAGGCATCGCCGACGCGTGCGGCGAGGTCTGGCTGCAGACCTACCCGCGCGTGCTGGGCTACGTCTTCAAGCCGGTGAGCTTCTGGTACGCGCACCGCGATGACGGCTCGCTCGCCGCCATCGTCGCCGAGGTCAACAACACCTTCGGGGAGCGCCACTGCTACCTGCTGCACGGAGAGGGGCTCGCCTGGGGCCGCGAGCTGCTAGCCGCCAAGGTCTTCCACGTCTCGCCGTTCTGCGCGATCGAGGGTCGCTACCGCTTCCGTTTCCTGCGCACCGCGCATCCGTCGGCCGCCGCGGTGCGTAGCCATCCCGAGGCGATCGGGCAGGTGATCGCCCGCGTCGATCACGACGACCGGCTCGGTCCGCTGCTGCAGACCAGCGTCAGCGGCGCGCTGCAGCCGCTGACCGCGGCCAGCGTGCGACGTGCCTTCTGGGGCATGCCGCTGATGAGCTTCGGCGTGGTCGCGCGCATCCACTGGCAGGCGCTGCGGCTGTGGCTCAAGCGCGTGCCGTTCTTCAACAAGCCGCTCGCACCGCACACCTTCGTCAGCCGCTGAACCCTCGACGACCGACCGATGAACACCAGCCCCCCCTCCGCCCTCGCCCGTGGTTTCGAGCGCGCGACGCTGCCGCCTTCCGCCCCGCCGGCCGCCCGCGCGGTGTTCGGGCTGCTGGGCCGCCTGCGTCATGGCCAGCTCGACGTGCAGCTGCCCGACGGCAGCAGCGCCCGCTTCGGTCAGCTCCAGGAGGGCAGCGACGTGCGCGCGGCCATCCGCCTGCGCAACTGGAAGGTCTGCGGCGCCGCCCTGCGCAGCGGCGACATCGGCTTCGCCGAGACCTACCTCGACGGCGACTGGAGCACGCCGGACCTGTCGGCGCTGATCAAGCTCTTCGTCGCCAACCGCGACGAGATCGAGTCGGTCGTCTACGGCAGCTGGTGGGGTGCGCTGCTGTACCGCATCCGCCACCTGCTGAACCGCAACTCGCGCGCCGGGAGCCGCAAGAACATCCACGCCCACTACGACCTCGGCAACGCGTTCTACCGCCTGTGGCTGGACGAGACGATGAGCTACTCCAGCGCCTGGTTCGACGGCGACCGCGCGCGCGACACCGCCGCCGGCCAGCACGCCAAGATCCGCCGCGCCCTGGACGAGGCCGGCGTCGAGCCAGGCAGCCGCGTGCTCGAGATCGGCTGCGGCTGGGGCGGCGTGGCCGAGCTGGCGGCCCGCGAGCGGGGCGCCCGCGTCACCGGCGTCACGCTCTCGGCCGAGCAGCTCGAGTACGCCCGGCGGCGGCTGCACGACGCCGGCCTCGCCGACCTGGCCGACCTGCGCTTCCAGGACTACCGCGACATCGCCGACGGGCCCTACGACGCGATCGTCTCGATCGAGATGTTCGAGGCCGTGGGACGCGAGTACTGGGGCGGCTTCTTCGACACGCTGCGGACCCGGCTCAAGCCGGGCGGCCGCGCCTGTGTCCAGAGCATCACGATCCGCGACGACCTGTTCGAGCGCTACGTCCGCAGCACCGACTTCATCCAGCAGTACATCTTCCCGGGCGGCCTGCTGCCCAGCATCGGCGAGTTCGAGGCCGCCGCGCGCAAGGCCGGGCTCGAGGTCGAACGGCGCCTGTGCTTCGGCCCCGACTATGCCGAGACCCTGCGGCGCTGGCGTGATCGCTTCATGAACGAGGAGGCGCAGGTGCGCAAGCTCGGCTTCGACACCCGCTTCATCCGCATCTGGGAGTTCTACCTCGCCTACTGCGAGGCCGCTTTCGCGGCCGGCAACACCGACGTCGTGCAGTTCACGCTGCGTCGGCCCTGAGGTCCACCATGCGCCGCCGCGACGGGCTCGGCCTGCTGGCAGCAACGGCACTGGCCATGGCCGTGCCCGTGGCCCGCGCGCAGTCGGCGAGCCGGCCGCCCGCCGAGGTGCTGGCCGAGCTGCCCGAGGCCCGGCTGCAGGGCAGTGGCCGTCTGCGCTACTTCGGGCTGCACATCTACGACGCCCGGCTCTGGGTCGGACCGGGCTACCCGCGCGAGGCGCCGGCCCGCGAGGACTACGCGGCGCATCCGCTGGCGCTGGAGCTCGAGTACGCGCGATCGCTGGACGGCGCCAAGATCGCCGAGCGCTCGATCGAGGAGATGGACCGCGCCGGCAAGCTGGCCGCCGCCCAGGCCCAGGCCTGGCTGGACTTCATGAAGGCTGCCTTTCCGGACGTGCGCGCCGGCAGCCGCCTGACCGGCGTGCAGCGCCCCGGCGAATCGGCGCGCTTCTATGTCGACGGCAAGCCGGGCCGCGAACTGCGCGATGCGGAGTTCGCGCGGCGCTTCTTCGGCATCTGGCTCGGGCCGCAGACCTCGCAGCCGGCGCTGCGGCTGTCCTTGCTCGGGGGCGGCGCTTGAAGACCGCGACCACGGGCGGCCTGGCGTCGGCTTCGGCGGGCTTGCGCTATGGCGCGCTCGGGCTGCCGCTGGCCTTCGTCGCGCTGCCGCTGTACGTCGTGCTGCCCAACCACTATGCGGCGCAGTTCGGCGTGCCGCTGGCGGCGCTCGGCGCGGTGCTGCTGGGCGCGCGGCTGCTCGACGCCTTCGCCGATCCGCTGATCGGCCGCTGGGTCGACCGGCTGTTCGCGCGCGGCGCGCTGGGCGCGTGGTGGGCGGCAGCCATCGCCGCGCTGGCACTGGCGCTGGGCTTTCGCGCCTTGTTCTTCCCGTCCGTCAGCGGCAGCGCGGCGCTGCTGTGGTGGTGCGCCATCGGCCTGGCCTTCACCTACCTCGCCTACAGCGTGATGTCGGTCGTGCACCAGGCCTGGGGCGCGCGCCTGGGCGGCGACGAAGGCGGCCGCGCGCGCGTGGTCGCGTGGCGCGAGGGCGCCGCGCTGGTCGGCGTGCTGGTCGCGAGCGTGCTGCCTTCGCTCGCCGGCCTGCAGGTGGCCACGCTGGTCTTCGCGGGGCTGCTGGCGCTGGGCTTGTGGCTGCTGCGCGGCGCGCCGCGGCCGGCCATCGAGCCCGGCCCGGACGGGGACGCGGCGCTGTGGCTGCCCTTCGAGGTCAGCGCATTCCGACGCCTGCTGGCGATCTTCGTCGTCAACGGCATCGCGAGCGCCGTGCCGGCCACGCTGGTGCTCTTCTTCATCCGCGACCGCCTGCAGGCGCCGACCTGGGAGCCGGCCTTCCTGGCGGCCTACTTCGCCGCCGGCGCGGCATCGATCCCGCTGTGGGTGCGAGCGGTGTCGCGCTTCGGCCTCGCCGCCAGCTGGCTGGGCGGCATGGCGCTGGCGGTCGTCACCTTCGGCTGGGCCGCGACGCTCGGGGCCGGCGACACGCTGGGCTTCCTGGCGGTGTGCGTTGCCAGCGGCACGGCCCTCGGCGCCGACCTGGCGCTGCCGGGCGCCCTGCTGGCCGGCGTGATCCAGCAGGCCGGCCACGGCGGCCGCAGCGAAGGCGCCTACTTCGGCTGGTGGAACTTCGCCACCAAGCTCAATCTCGCGATCGCGGCCGGGCTGGCCCTGCCGCTGCTGTCGGCCATCGGCTACGAGAGCGGCGCCCGCGATGCCGACGCCCTGCGTGCCCTGACGATCGGCTACTGCCTGCTGCCCTGCGTGCTCAAGCTCTGCGCCGCGCTGCTGCTGTGGACCCTGTGGTTGCGCCCGCCCACCCTGGAAGGACGATGATGAAACGACGCCTGCTGCTGGCCGCGGCCTCGGTCGCCGCGATCGGCGCCCTGGCCGGCTGCGCCTCGCCGACGGTGGCCGACTATGCCGCCGAGAAGCCGACGCTCGACCTGGCGCGCTACTTCAACGGCACGCTGGACGCGCACGGCGTCTTCACCGACCGCTCCGGCAAGGTCGTCAAGCGCTTCACCGTGGTGATGAAGTGCAGCTGGCAGGGCAACGAAGGCGTGCTCGACGAGGACTTCCTCTACAGCGACGGCAGCAAGCAGAAGCGCGTCTGGCGCCTGAAGAAGCTGGGCAACGGCCGCTACAGCGGCACCGCCGACGACGTCGCGGGCGTCGCCGAAGGCCAGGAGGCCGGCAACGCCTTCAACTGGCGCTACACCCTCAAGCTGCCGGTCGACGGCAAGGTCTACGACGTGCAGTTCGACGACTGGATGTACCTGATGGACGATCGCGTGATGCTGAACAAGGCCACGATGAGCAAGTTCGGCGTGCGGCTCGGCGAGGTCACGCTGTCCTTCTACAAGCGCTGAGCGATGGCCCTGAACCCCAAGATCGACGACTGGCAAGGCCGCGTGGCCTGGCTGGTCGGTGCGTCCACCGGCATCGGCCGCGCCACCGCGTCGGCACTGCACGCGCGCGGCGCCAGCGTCGTGGTGTCGGCCCGCAACACGCAGGCGCTCGACGCCTTCGTCCAGACCCACCCGGGCAGCCGTGCCGTGCCCATCGATGCCGGCGATCGCCAGTCGGTGCGCGCGGCGGCGCTGCAGGCCCTGGCCGTCGGCGGTCGACTGGACCTGGTTGTCTACAGCGCCGGCCACTACAAGGCGCAGCGCGCCACGGCCTTCGACCTGGACGAAATGCTGCGCCACCAGCAGGTCAACTACGTCGGCGCGCTGCACGTGATCGACGCCGTGCTGCCGACCCTGCTGAAGCAGCAGGCCGGACACCTCAGCCTGATCGGCAGCGTGGCCGGCTACCGCGGCCTGCCGAACTCGCTGGCCTACGGGCCGACCAAGGCGGCCTTGATCAACCTGGCGCAGACGCTCTACCTCGACCTCAGCGAACGCGGGCTCGGCGTGTCCATCGTCAATCCGGGCTTCGTCGAGACGCCGCTGACGGCGCAGAACCAGTTCCACATGCCGGCACTGCTGACGCCGCAACAGGCGGCCGACGCCATCCTCGACGGCTGGCGCAAGGGCGACTTCGAGATCCACTTCCCGAAGCGCTTCACCTTGTGGCTCAAGGCGCTCGGCCACCTGAACGACGCGCTCTACTTCCGCGCCGTGCGCCGCGCGACGGGACTCTGATGCCGGCGGCCACGAGCCACGATGCGCGCGTGCGACGCGTGATCGAACGCTTCGAGGCGCTGCGGCGCGAGGACGTGGCGCGGCTCGGCGAGATCTACACCGACGACGCGCGCTTCAAGGATCCGTTCAACGACGTGCAAGGGCTGGCGGCGGTGCAGCGCGTGTTCACGCACATGTTCGACGCCCTCGACGACCCGCGCTTCGTCGTGACCGAGGCCATCGTCCAGGGCGACCAGTGCTTCCTGGTCTGGGATTTCCTGTTCCGCTTCAAGCGGCATTCGCGCGAGCCGCAGACGGTCCGTGGCGGCTCGCACCTGCGCTTCGCGGCCGACGGCCGCATCGCCCTGCACCGCGACTACTGGGACGCGGCCGAGGAGTTGTACGAGAAGCTGCCGGTCGTCGGCGCGCTGATGCGCTGCCTCAAGCGCCGCGCCAACGGCTGAGCTTGCCGCGGCGGCTCAGAGCCAGCCCTTGCGGCGGAAGTACCAGAACGGCGTCGCGACGCTGACGACCATCAGGCCGATCGCGAACGGATAGCCGAGGTTCCAGTCGAGCTCCGGCATCACCTTGAAGTTCATGCCGTAGATGCTGGCGATCAGCGTCGGCGGCAGCAGCGCCACGCTGGCCACCGAGAA
>CAZUUU010000043.1:0-21125 GCA_964622685.1 uncultured Methylibium sp. | reverse complement strand
CCGAGACCGGCGTGCACCGCCTGGTGCGCAAGAGCCCGTTCGATTCGGCCGGCGGCCGCCACACCTCGTTCGCCAGCCTCTTCGTCTACCCCGAGGTCGACGACTCGATCGAGATCGAGATCAACCCGGCCGACGTGCGCACCGACACCTTCCGCGCCAGCGGCGCCGGCGGCCAGCACATCAACAAGACCGACTCGGCGGTGCGGCTGACGCACATCCCGACCGGCATCGTCGTGCAGTGCCAGAACGACCGCTCGCAGCACCGCAACCGCGACGAGGCCTGGCAGATGCTGCGCTCGCGCCTGTACGAGCACGAGATGCAGAAGCAGCGTGCCGCGCAGCAGAAGCTCGAGGACAGCAAGACCGACGTCGGCTGGGGCCACCAGATCCGCAGCTATGTGCTGGACCAGAGCCGCATCAAGGACCTGCGCACCAACGTCGAGATCTCCAACACCCAGAAGGTGCTGGACGGTGACCTGGACGCCTTCATCGAGGCGAGCCTGAAGCAAGGCGTCTGAGCAAGACGCAAACAAGGCGTCTGATCCCGACGCGAACCGAAGACTGGAGACCCCCATGCGTGAAGGCACCGCCCCGATCGTGCGTCGCGAGGACTACACGGCACCGGCCTACTGGATCCGCAGCGTCGACCTGACGTTCGACCTCGACCCGGCCAAGACCCTGGTCATCAACCGCATGCAGCTCGAGCGCAACGCCGACCGACCGGCCGAGCCGCTGCGCCTGGACGGCGAGGACCTCAACCTGAGCCGCGTGCTGGTCAACGGCGAGAGCGTGAGCTTCCGCGTCGAAGGCGGCCAGCTGGTGCTCGACGCGGTGCAGGACCTGCCGGCCGGGCCGTTCGCGCTCGAGATCCGCAACACCTGCGCGCCCGAGAAGAACACGCAGCTGTCGGGCCTGTACACCTCGGGGGGAGGCTTCTTCACGCAGTGCGAGGCGCAGGGCTTCCGGCGCATCACCTACTTCCTGGACCGGCCGGACGTGATGGCGGTCTACAAGGTCACGCTCAAGGGCGACGCGAAGAAGTACCCGGTGCTGCTGTCGAACGGCAACCTGGTCGAGCAGGGCCCGCTCGACAACGGCCGCCACTACGCGACCTGGCACGACCCGCATCCCAAGCCCAGCTACCTGTTCGCGCTGGTGGCCGGCCAGCTGGTCGCGCGCGAGCAGAAGATCCGCAGCCGCTCGGGCAAGGATCACCTGCTGCAGGTCTACGTGCGCGCCGGCGACCTGGACAAGACCGAGCACGCGATGAATTCGCTGATGGCTTCGG
This sequence comes from uncultured Methylibium sp., assembly GCA_964622685.1. Taxonomy (GTDB): domain Bacteria; phylum Pseudomonadota; class Gammaproteobacteria; order Burkholderiales; family Burkholderiaceae_C; genus Methylibium. The sequence goes on along the minus strand of CAZUUU010000043.1, from coordinate 19,837 downwards.
TCGCGTGGGACGAGGCGCGCTTCGGCCTGCCGCTGGACCTGGAGCGCTTCATGATCGTCGCGGTCAGCGACTTCAACATGGGCGCGATGGAGAACAAGGGCCTGAACCTGTTCAACACCAAGTTCGTGCTGGCCAGCCCCGCGACCGCGACCGACGTCGACTTCGAGGACATCGAGAGCGTCGTCGCCCACGAGTACTTCCACAACTGGACCGGCAACCGCGTGACCTGCCGCGACTGGTTCCAGCTGTCGCTGAAGGAAGGCCTGACGGTGTTCCGCGACCAGGAGTTCAGCATGGACATGGCGGGCGAGGCCTCGGCCCGCGCCGTCAAGCGCATCGAGAACGTGCGCCTGCTGCGCCAGGTGCAGTTCCCCGAGGACGCCGGCCCGATGGCGCACCCGGTGCGACCCGACGCCTACCAGGCGATCGACAACTTCTACACCGCCACCGTCTACGAAAAGGGCGCCGAGGTCGTGCGCATGATGCACACCCTGGTCGGCCGCGAGGGCTTCGCGCGCGGCATGAAGCTCTACTTCGAGCGCCACGACGGCCAGGCCGTGACCTGCGACGACTTCGCCCAGGCCATCGCCGACGCCAACCCCGGCAGCGCGCTGGCGAGCCGGCTCGACACCTTCAAGCGCTGGTACGCGCAGGCCGGCACGCCGCGCCTCAGTGCGCGCGGCCGCTACGACGCACCGAGCCGCAGCTACACGCTCGAGCTCGCGCAGCACGGCCTGCCGGTGCCCGGCCAGCCCGACATGCAGCCCCACGTGCTGCCGGTCGCGATGGGTCTGGTGGCCGTCGACGGCCGCGCGCTGCCGCTGCAGCTGGAAGGCGAGGCCGCGCCCATCGGCACGGACCGCGTGCTGGTGCTGGACACGGCGCGCGAGTTCTACACCTTCGTCAACCTCGACGCCGAGCCGGTGCCGTCGCTGCTACGCGGCTTCTCGGCCCCGGTGGTCCTGGACGCGCACCTCTCGGACGCCCAGCTGCTGACGCTGCTGGCGCACGACAGCGATCCCTTCAACCGCTGGGAGGCCGGCCAGCAGCTCGCGCTGCAGCGTCTGCTGACGGCGCTGCGCCAGGGCAGCGAGCTGCAGCTCGACGCGCCCTTCGTCGAGGCGATGCGCCGCCTGCTGCGCGACCCGTCGCTCGACGCCGCGTTCAAGAGCCTGGCGCTGACCTTGCCCAGCGAGACCTACGTCAGCGAGCAGCTCGGCCAGGACATCGACCCGCAGCGCGTGCACGCGCTGCGCGAGGCCATGAAGCGGCAACTCGCCCGCGCCCTGCACGACGACTGGGCCTGGGCCTTCGAGGCCCACCAGCCCGCCGGCGGCTACACGCCGGATGCGCAGAGCAGCGGCCAGCGCGCACTCGCCAACCTGGCACTGACGATGCTGGTGCTGGACGCCACGCACGGCGGCGACACGGTCTGGCCCGGCCGCGCCTACCAGCGCTTCAAGGACGCCGGCAACATGACCGACCGCTTCGGCGCGCTGTCGGCGCTGGTCAACGCCCATGCGGAGCTGGCCACGCCGGCGCTGGAGCGCTTCCACGCGATGTTCCGCGGCGAGGCCCTGGTCATCGACAAGTGGTTCGCGCTGCAGGCCGGCGCGAGCGAGCGAGACGGCCAGGTGTTCGCGCGCGCCAAGGCGCTGCTGGCTCACAAGGACTTCTCGCTGCGCAACCCCAACCGCGCGCGCAGCCTGCTGGCAATGCTGTGCCTCAGCAACCCGGCCGCCTTCCATCGCGCCGATGCGGCCGGCTACGTGTTCTGGGCCGAGCGCGTGATCGAGCTCGACGCGATCAACCCGCAACTGGCCTCGCGCCTGGCGCGGGCGCTGGACCGCTGGCGCGTGCTGGCCGAGCCCTACCGCAGCGCGGCGCGCGAGGCGATCGTGCGCGTGGCCTCGCGGCCCGAGCTGTCCGACGACACGCGCGAGATCGTCACGCGCGCGCTGCAGGATTGACCCCGAACCCACCCGGAGAGCCCTCATCCATGGCCAGCAAGAAGAAGAACGCCTTCTACGCCCAATCGGGCGGCGTGACCGCCGTCATCAACGCCTCGGCCTGCGGCGTGATCGAGACCGCGCGCAAGCACAAGGACCGGATCGGCAAGGTCTACGCCGGTCGCAACGGCATCATCGGCGCGCTGACCGAGGACCTGATCGACACCGGCAAGGAGTCGGCCGCGGCCATCGCCGCGCTGCGCAGCACGCCGTCGGGCGCCTTCGGCTCCTGCCGCTACAAGCTCAAGTCGCTGGAGGCCAACCAGCGCGAATACGAACGCCTGATCGAGGTCTTCAAGGCCCACGACATCGGCTACTTCTTCTACAACGGCGGCGGCGACTCGGCCGACACCTGCTACAAGGTCAGCCAGCTGTCGGAGGCGATGGGCTACCCCATCCAGGCCATCCACGTGCCCAAGACGGTGGACAACGACCTGCCCATCACCGACTGCTGCCCGGGCTTCGGCTCGGTGGCCAAGTACATCGCGGTGTCGACGCTCGAGGCCAGCTTCGACGTGCGCTCGATGGCCCTGACCTCGACCAAGGTCTTCGTCATCGAGGTCATGGGCCGGCACGCCGGCTGGATCGCCGCGGCCGGCGGCCTGGTCGAGGACCACGGCATCCCGGTCGTCGTGCTGTTCCCCGAGATCGAGTTCGACGAGAAGAAGTTCATCGCCCGCGTCGACACGCTGGTCAAGCAGCACGGCTACTGCTCGGTGGTGGTGTCCGAGGGTTGCCACTACCCCGACGGGCGCTTCCTCGCCGAGCAGGGCAGCAAGGACGCCTTCGGCCACGCGCAGCTGGGCGGCGCGGCGCCGGTGGTCGCCCACATGATCAAGCAGGCGCTCGGCCACAAGTTCCACTGGGCGGTGGCCGACTACCTGCAGCGCGCGGCGCGCCACGTCGCGTCGAAGACCGACGTCAAGCAGGCCTACGAGCTAGGCAAGAAGGCCGTCGAGCTGGCACTCAAGGGCGAGAACGCGGTGATGCCCACGGTGGACCGGCTCTCCGACGCGCCCTACAAGTACCGCATCGGCGTCGCCCCGCTGTCCAAGGTCGCCAACGTCGAGAAGTTCATGCCGCGCGACTTCATCACCAAGGACGGCTTCGGCATCACCGACAAGTGCAAGCGCTACCTGCGCCCACTGATCCAGGGCGAGGACTACCCGAAGTACGGCCGCGACGGCCTGCCGGTGTATGCGACGCTGAAGAACGTCGCGGTCGCCAAGAAGTTGCCGCCCTTTGCGATGAAGTGACCCGCGCCCGGACCGGCGACCCCGGTCCGGCGGCGACGGGCGGCTATACTGCGCGCCTCGCCGGTGTAGCTCAGTTGGTAGAGCAGCGCATTCGTAATGCGAAGGTCGGGAGTTCGACTCTCTTCACCGGCACCACCTTCGTCCCATCGTTCACAGCAGGTCCCGCACCAGCGCCAGCATCCGCCGGCGCATGGCGGCATCCGGCAGGCGCCCGCGGCCGGCGGCCATGTTCTGCACCATGTGCGCCGGATTGCTAGTCGCCGGGATCGCGCAGGTCACGGCCGGATGGCCGATGACCCATTTCAGCAGGAACGCGGGCCAGTGGTCGCAGTCGATCTCGCGCGCCCAGGGCGGCAGCGGCTTGGCCGCCAGCCGGTCGGGCAGCACGCCGGCATCGAAGGGCCGGTTGATCACCACGGCCAGGCCGCGCGCCGCGGCTTCGTCGAGCACCGGCTCGGCACTGGTGTCGGCCATGTTGTAGGTGATCTGGATCGCATCGAGCGGCTCGCGCCGCATCAGCGCCAGCATCTCGTCGTGCCGACGCCCGTGCGAGGTGGTGATGCCGATGTAGCGGACCTCGCCGCGCTCGCGGGCCGCGCGCAGCGTCTTCAGGTGGCCGTCGGTGTTGAGCAGGTTGTGCACCTGCTGCAGGTCCAGCCGCGGCAGCTTCCACAGCGCCAGCGAATCGGCGTGCTGGCGCCTGCCGGTCGCGTCGAAGGGCGTCCAGACCTTGGTCGCGGTGAACAGCTTGCCGTCGCGACCGCCCGGTCCGCGCACGCGCGGCAGCAGTGCACCGATCACCTTCTCGGACCGCCCGTACATCGGCGACGAGTCGATGACGCCGCCGCCCGCATCGAAGAAGGCCTGCAGCACGCGCTCGCGCTGCGCCGTCTCGGCCGGCGCGCCGCCGATGTCGAAGGTGAGCCAGCTGCCCATGCCGATGGCCGGGACGCGCTCGCCGCTGCGCGGGATCGTGCGCAGGATGGGTTCGGCGGCCTGGGCGCCCGTGCCCGGCCACGCCAGCGCGGCTGTAGCAGCGAGCGACGACCCGACGAAGCGCCTGCGATCCATGGCGGCCAGCTTAGCGCCGGCCGCGAACTCCGGTCGCGGGCACGGTCATGGCTGCGGTCATGGGAACAGCAGCCGCACCAGCCACAGGCTCAGCGCCGGAAAGGCCAGCAGCAGCAGGACCCGCAGCACGTCGCTGGTCAGGAAGGGCAGCACGCCCTTGTAGGTCTCGGCCATCGGCACGTCCTTGGCGATGCTGTTCACGACGTAGACGTTCAGGCCGACCGGCGGCGCGATCAGCCCGATCTCCACCACCATCAGCACCAGGATGCCGAACCAGATCGCCTTCTCCTGCGGCCCCAGCCCCCACAGGTCCAGGCCCATCACCGCCGGGAACAGCACGGGGATGGTCAGCAGGATCATCGACAGCTCGTCCATCACGCAGCCCAGGATCACGTAGAACACCAGCACCGCGCCGACGATGGCCAGCGGCGCGACGTGGAGCGTGCCGACCCACTCGGCCAGACGGGCCGGCATCTGCGTCAACGTCAGCGCGGCGTTGATCATGTCGGCGCCGAGGAAGATCATGAAGACCATCGCCGAGGTCTCGGCCGCGCCGAGGAAGCTGCGCTTGATGCCGTCCACGCCGAGCTCGCGCGACGCGACGCCGGCGAGGAAGGTGCCCAGCGCGCCGACCGCGGCGCCCTCGGTCGGCGTGAACACGCCGCCGTAGATGCCGCCGAAGACGACGAAGAAGATCAGCGCGATCGGCCACACGCCCAGCAGCGCGCGCCAGCGCACCGGCCAGGGCAGCGGCTCGGCCGGCGTCGCGAGGCCGGGGCGGAAGTGGCAGTAGAGGGCGATCACGACGAGATAGCCGCACATCGCCAGCAGGCCCGGCACCAGGGCCGCGGCAAAGAGCTTGGCGATGTTCTGCTCGGTGAGGATCGCGTAGACCACCAGCGGCACCGACGGCGGGATCAGGATGCCCAGCGTGCCGCCGGTCGCCAGCACCGCGGTCGAGAGGCGCCCGTGGTAGCCGTGCGCCTTCATCTCCGGGTAGGCGACCTGCGCGATCGTCGCCGAGGTCGCGACCGAGGAGCCGCACACCGCGCCGAAGGCCGCGGCCGCCAGCACCGCGGCCATCGCCAGCCCACCGCGCACGTGGCCAACGAAGGCCGCCGCGGCCTGGAACAGCGCCTTGCTCAGCCCGCCCTGGGTCGCGAACTGCCCCATCAGCAGGAACAGCGGAATGACCGACAGGTCGTAGACCGACAGCCGCGCGACGGCCGATCCCTTCAGCATGTTCAGCAGCGCCAGCTCGTTGGTCAGCGCCCAGTAGCCGAGCGCGCCGGGGATGAACATCGCCGCGGCGATGGGCACGCGCACGGCCATCAGCGCGAGCATCGCGCCGAACATCGACAGGCCGACGACAGTCGGGCTCATCGACCGGTGGCGGCCAGGGTGCGCCCGCTCAGGTGCGCCAGCGCCTGCGCCAGCGCGATCAGCATCGCGAGGGCGAGGCCCGGCGCCAGCACCGCGTAGCTGATCCACATCGGCAGGTCGAGGATCATCGTCGTCTCGCCGGCGCCGTGGACCGAGACGGCACCGACCGCCGTGCGCCAGGCCAGCAGGCCCATCATCACGGCCACCAGCAGGCAACCCAGCCCGTCGAGCCGGCGCAAGGTGCGCGGCGCGGCCTTCTGGGTGAAGAAGTCGACGATGATGTTGCCGCCGTGCAGCTGGCACCACGGCAGGCACAGCGAGATGCACAGCGCCACGCCGAACTGCGTCAGCTCCACATCGCCGGCGATCGGCCGCGACGCCAGCGAGCGCCCGGCGATGCTGGCCACCGTGAGCAGCGCCACCGCGCAGCCGACCGCGCCGCCCAGCAGCGCGAAGGCCGCCGCGATGCGGCCCAGGAACTTCACTTGGCGTACTTCTTCAGCAGATCGCGCGCGTCCTGCAGCATCTGCTTGCCGGGCAGCCCGGCCTTGTCCATGTTGGCGACCCACTCGTCGTAGAGCGGTGCCGAGACCTTGACCCACAGGTCGGTCTCGGCCGAGGGCAAGGTGTAGAAGGTGTTGTTGCGGTCGACCGCGGGCTTGCGGCCCACGGCCTGGCTTTCGTCCCAGATCTTGCCGGCCTGCGCCGACAGCACCGCGCCGCTGTGCTTGTCGATGATCGCCTTCAGGTCGGCCGGCAGGCCGTCGTAGCGCGCCTGGTTCATCGCGAGGATGAAGGTCGCCGAGTACAGCGCCGGGTGCTTCGCGTCGGTCTCGGTGTGGTACTTCACCATCTCGTGCAGCTTCACCGAGGGGATCACCTCCCAGGGCAGCAGGAAGCCGTCGATCACGCCCTTGCTGACCGCCTCGGGCACCGCGGGCAGCGGCATCGCGACGGGCGTCGCGCCCAGCGCGGCCAGCAGCTTGTTGGTCATGCGCGTCGGCGCGCGCAGCTTCATGCCCTTCAGGTCGGCCAGGCTCTTGACCTGCTTGTCGCGCGTGTGGAGATAGCCTTCGTCGTGCACGCTGAACATCAGCGGCTTGAGGCCGGTGAACTCCTTCGTGCCGTACCTGACGTAGAAGTCCCAGCTGGCCTTGGCGGCGGCCTCGGCCGAGTTGGTCAGGAAGGGCAGCTCGAAGACCTCCATCACCGGGAAGCGCCCCGCCGTGTAGCCGGGCAGGGTGAAGGCGATGTCGACCACGCCGTCCTTGGCCTGGTCGATCAGCTGACTGGGCGTGCCGCCGAGCTGCATCGCCGGGAACACCTGGCACTTCATGCGGCCGCCCGAATCGGCCGCGATGCGCTCGCACCAGGGCGCGAGGATCTTGGTCGGCGGCATCGCCTGCGGCGGCCAGAAGTGGTGGACCTTCAGGGTCACGTCCTGCGCGAAGGCGCTGCCGGCCAGCAGCGACAGGGCGAGTGCGGCGCAGCGGCGCCGCAAGGCGGTCGGGTTCATCGGCGGTCTCCGTCGGAAGGCGAACGGCGCGGGCCGTCGCGGTGCGGCGATGATGGCAGCGCCCCCCTGCGCGGGCGACGGGGTTTTCACCCCGGCCGCGGCTGCTGTGCGATAGGCGCGCGCCGTGTGGCCGGCGCATCGACCGCCGTTCAGGCAGTGGGCGTGGCCTGCTGCAGCTGCGCGCCCAGGCGCTCGGTCAGGCGCTGCACGTTGGTGGTGGAGATCACGTGCGCGTGCAGCAGCCCCAGCACGCCGTTGCGCAGCAACTCGACGGCCACGGCCTCCGGCAAGTCCTTGAGCTTGGCCTCGTCGATCATCTGCACGCCGTCGGCGCTGAGCTTGCTGCCGTCGGCCAGCGTGACGTCGATCTGCACCGCCTTCAGCAGGTCCAGCTCGACCAGCCGCGCGCACAGGGCGCGCGTGCGCTGCAGGTCCTGCTCGAAGGCGTCGAGGAACTGCAGCGTCTCCTTCAGGAAGGGCGTCGCTTCGCCGTCGTCCTGGATCAGGCGCTCGCCCTCGGTGTCGTTGAAGGCCTCGCAGGCGGCATCGACGATCACCGCCGGCCGGCCCTCGCCGTCGCTGGCGTAGGCGAAGGGGTAGCGGCGCACGAAGGCCGGCACGTAGTGCGCGTCCCAGCGGCCATCGGCGTCGACGAACAGGTTCTCCTGCGCGCGCAGGCCCAGCAGCGCCACGGCGCTGACCTCGAGCGGCCCCGCCGTGCCCGGTGCGCGCGACGGCACGAAGCCGATCACGTATTCCTTGGCCACGTCGGCGAACTCGCTGGCGGTGACGAGGCAGGCGTTCATCTGCGCGGCCGCCCGCGATCCGGCGATCTTCTTCAGGCGCTTGCCGAGGTGCAGCTTGCGGTCCAGCGGCACGGGCTGGCGATACAGGGCGGTGAAGCTCATGAGTCCATTCCGGGAAGGGAGCCGGTGAGGGTCTCGGGATCGTCAAGCCGGCTCACCAGCACCTTGTCGACCCGCTTGCCGTCGAGGTCGACGACTTCGAAACGCCAACCGCCCCATTCCACCACGTCGGCGGTCTGCGGCAGCCGTCCCAGCAGCAGCATGGTCATGCCGGCCAGGGTGTTGTAGCGGCCCCGGTCCTCGTCCGGGAGTTCCTTCAGGCCCAGCCGGTCCTTCAGTTCGGGCACCGGAATCAGCCCGTCGATCAGCCAGGAGCCGTCTTCGCGCCGCACCGCCCAGGAGTCTTCGGCGCTCGGCGTCGTGAACTCGCCGGTGATGGCCTCCAGCACGTCGCGCAGGGTGATCACGCCCTGCACCTCGCCGTACTCGTCGACCACGAACACCATCTGCGTCACCGAGCCGCGGAACTGCTCGAGCAGTTCCATGCCCGTCAGCGTCTCCGGCACGAACACCGGCGGCTGCAGCGCCTCGGTCAGCGTGAGCGGCCGCCCGCTGGTGACCTGCTGCAGCAGGTGCTGCGTGCCGACCACGCCCAGCACCTCGTCCAGCCCGCCGCGACACACCGGGTAGCGCGAGTGGTCGTGCGCGGCGATGACCTTCAGCGCCTCGTCGGTCGGCGCGGTGGCGTCGAGCCAGGCGATCTCGCCGCGCGGGATCATCATCGAGCCGACCTGGCGCTCGTCGAGCCGGAACACGTTGCGCACCATCTGGTGCTCGTGGGCCTCGATCACGCCGGCGTCGAGGCCCTCCTCGAGGCTGGCGGCGATCTCCTCTTCGGTGACGGCCCGGTTGGGCCCGTCGCGCAGGCCGAACAGGCCGAGCATCGCGCCCGTACTGGCCGACAGCAGCTTGACGAAAGGCCCCGCCACCACGCTGAGCGCGCGCATCGGCAGCGCCACCATGCGCGCGACGGCCTCCGGGAACATCTGCCCGATGCGCTTGGGCACCAGCTCGCCGAACACGATGGTGAGGAAGGTGATGATGATCACCACGCCGGCCAGCGACCCGAAGTCGGCGATGCGCTGCGGCACCGCGAACTGCGCCTCCAGCCAGTCGGCCAGCGGGGCCGAGAACGCCGCCTCGCCGACGATGCCGTTCAGGATGCCGATCGAGGTGATGCCGATCTGGACGGTGGACAGGAACTGCGTGGGGTTCTCGTGCAGCTCCATCGCGGCGCGGGCCCCGGCATCGCCGGTCTCGGCCATGACCTGCAAGCGCGCCTTGCGGCTGGCGGCGAGCGCCATCTCGGACATGGCGAACACACCGTTGACCAGGATCAGGAAAGCAAGCAGCAGAACGTCCATGCCGGCGTGCACCGACCGTTCGGGCACGGGTTGCGGGCGGGCCGCGGGGCATTGAGGGTAGCAGAATCACCCGCATGAACTACCTCATCGGCGACCTGCAGGGCTGCTGCGACGCGCTCGAGCGCCTGCTCGCCGAGATCGGTTTCTCGCCCTCGCGCGACCGGCTCTACGTGCTGGGCGACCTGGTCAATCGCGGCCCCGCGTCGCTGGCAGTGCTGGAGCGGCTCGCCGGCCTCGGCGATGCGGCCACCTGCCTGCTCGGCAACCACGACCTGCACCTGCTGGCCGTCGCCCACGGCGTGCGGCGCGCGCACCGCAACGACACGCTGGACGACATCCTGGCATCGCCGCGGCGCGAAGCCTGGCTCGACTGGGTGCGCACGCGCAGGCTCGCGGTGCACGAGCACGGCTGGCTGATGGTGCACGCAGGCGTCGCACCGCAGTGGGACCCGGCGCTGACGTTGGACCTCGCGGCCGAGCTAGAGGCCGCATTCTCGGGGCCGGCCCTGGGCGATTTCCTGCAGGTGATGTACGGCAACGAGCCAGCCCGCTGGAGCCCCGCCCTGCGCGGCCACGACCGCCTGCGCTTCGCGGTCAATGCGCTGACGCGCATCCGCTTCGTCGACGCCGACGGCACGCTGGACTTCAAGCTGAAGGAAGGCACCGATGCCGCGCCCGAGGGGCTGACGCCATGGTTCGACGCCCCGGCGCGGCGCACTGCCGGCGTGCCCATCGCCTTCGGGCACTGGTCGACGCTGGGGCTCGTCGAGCGCCCCGACCTGCTGGCGATCGACACCGGCTGCGTCTGGGGCGGCGCGCTGACGGCCGTGCGCATCGACGACGGGCGGCGCGAGGTGATCCAGGTCGCCTGCGATCAGGCCCAGGTGCCGGGCTGAACCCGCGACTTAGAATTCGGGCGCCACGGAGGTGTGGCCGAGCGGTCTAAGGCAGCAGTCTTGAAAACTGCCGAAGGGGCAACCCTTCCGTGAGTTCGAATCTCACCGCCTCCGCCAAGCGCTTCGGTTCCATCGAGGTGCTTTACCCCGGGGGAGACACCAACGATGCGTACCGTCTACGCAACGGCGCTGGAAGTTCGAGCTGACGCGGACGTTTCCACGTCGCTCGAGTACGTCGGCAGATGGATACATGACTGGTACCGGCGCCACCGACTCACGGTCGACGTGCTCCAGAACCTATCCTCAGGTGACGTGGAGGTCTGGCCCGCAGAGGGTCACACGCTCGCCGTTAGGCACCATGCCGCTCAGGCGGTGAAGGGCGAGAAGCTCGTCGATGTTCGCTGGGAGTACCCCGACCAATACGACGCAAGCCTGGGCTGGGTGGTTCGCCTCGCGCTCCTCGGTCACGGGCAGGGTCTGTTGCTCTCGATGGAGGTAGCGGTCACGGGTCTGCAACTGCTCGTCGCCCCTGCGAGCATCAAGCTCGGTTCTCCCCGCGTCATCCGGGACATCTCGCGTCTTCGATCTGCCTTTATGGGCGGCCACCCCTACAACGTTTCGCCCGAGCTCATCGCCGCAGAGGACGTCGAACTACTGGCCAGCGAGCTCACCGATCAGAGTCGCCCCTATCCCATCGTTCTTGTCTCCAGGCGCGTCCAAGACGACGTACCGATGGTTGACTCGGCTGCTTTGTCCGAGCGCTTGGCCGGCGTAGCCAAGATCTATGAACTGACCGACAAGTGGGCAGCGTTCCGGCTCACTGAAGAGTTCACGAAGCCCTTGTCATGTTTCGGCGGCGCAGTGCGCATCTATTGGCCACGGTTCACGGAACAAGCCGACCCATTCACACACCCACTGTGGATGCCATGGCAGTTCAAGGACGCGGACACCACCGAGCGGACCCTCAGCCATCTTTCAGGGATGGTGTTTGACGCTGCGGCTTTCCGGCATGTCGAGCCTTCGGCCATTGCGCAGGTTCGGAATGTGGCCGAGCGCGAAGCTCGTGAGGCCTCGCGGTCTGGTCGCACCAAGTCCACGGATGAGCTGTTGGATGACCTCATCGCCATGGAGGACAAGCTCAAACGCGCTGAAACGTCGAATGCGGAGCTAACCAAAGAGAACCAGACACTCCGCGAGAACGCCTTGGCGATGGCAACGCATGCAGGCTGGGAAGCACCGCCGCAGCCGGTCGCGCCTCAGCCCGCGCCCACGCCGGAACCTGGCACACCAGAGTCGGTGTCCGAGGCGGTGGTGATTGCACAGGCACGAGCGAAGCACGTTCGATTTCTGCCCTCCGCTCACGTTGCGGCCGCCGAGTCCCCATATCGTCATCCTGACCGCGTCCAGCAGGCCCTCACGGCCATAGAGGAAGTAGCGTCGATCTGGGCCGAAACCATTGACTCAGGCAAGTCCGGCGGCTCTCTGCGGCAGCTCTTCAAGAAGCGAGGCTTCGACTACGCCGACGACATCTCGCAGACATCCAAGGGCAAGTGGGGCAGCGAGTATGTTGCGGAGTACAACGGCCAGCAGTTGGACATCTCGCCCCATATCACGATTGGAGCCAAGCAGCCCGACTCGTGTCTGTCAGTTCATTGGGCGTGGCACAAAGCAGAGAAGGTCGCCGTGGTGGCCCACGTTGGGCGACATAAGTCCAACACCAAGACTTAGCTAGCCGCTCGCCGTCAAGCGTTGTGGTGCACGCCAGTTAGCCAAAACGAGCGCTCCTCGCCCACACCTAGGTCATTGATCTATTTGAAGTTGTGGGGCATGAGTTGTTCTCACACCGCCTCCAGCGTCCGGACAGGACGGCACCGGCTCAACGCTTGCGGAAGAAGGCGTCCTGCAGGTCGCCGGGCAAGGTGTCCAGCGGCGTCTCGCTGACGCGCAAGCCGCGCATCAGGTCGAAGGACGAGGCCAGCCAGCCGCCTTCTTCGTCGGCATCGGGATCGCCGGCCGTGCCGGACAGGCCGCTCAGGTCGACATCGACGTTACGCATCGGCGCCGCCGGCTGCAAGGGCCGCAGCGGCCGGATGATGAAACGATGGGGCTTGGTTCCGAACGACGCCATGTGCGCCTCCGTCTCGCGGCGAGGAGGGGCAGTAAGACTAGCCTACCGCCCTCTCGCCGACCAGCCCCGGTCCCTAGTTCGTGGCCGGACCCCTGGGGTCAGGGGATGTAGTTGAGTCCTTCCGGCAACGGCCCGGCGATCGGCACCTCGAAGATGGGGCCGGCCGGACCGTCGGGGTCGATGACCAGCGCGCCGTTCGACGCGAAGAAGGCTGCGATCTGGCTCTGCGCCCCGACCGCCAGCGGCGCCCCGGCCGCCGACCCGATGTTGGTCAGGAAGGTGTGCGGGTTCCTGGGGATCGCGCCGCCGGTCGCGGCATAGGCGAGATCGTTGCGGAAGTAGGTCGCCCGGTCGGCCAGCTCGCCCGCCCGCAGGATCGCGCTGGTGGTCGGGTTGGGCACCGTCTGGTCGCCCTTGGCGAACTGGAAGATCACCGGCTTGGCCGCGTTGCCGCGCAGCGGCTGCTTGCGGATCAGCGCGGCGTACGAGACCGGGTTGCCGGACTGCTGCACCCACTCGTTGCGGTCCAGCAGGCGCTGGATGGTCATCGCGCCGGCCACGGCGTTGGTCACCGGCGCCGCACCGCGCAGCGGGATGTTCTCGTTGAAGACGATGCCGCTGGGGTCGGCCACGTTGATCAGCGAGGGCAGGCGCGTCGCCAGCGCGATGCCGGTCAGCGGCCGGAAGGCACCCAGCCGCGCGACCTCGGTGATCGACCCGCCCGGCACATTGGGCACGCCGGCGCGCAGGTTGGACTCGACGCCCAGGAAGATCGTGCCGTAGATGCCGCCGAAGGACTGGCCCGCGTAGTAGATGCGGCCCGCATCGAGGTCGGCGCTGCCGTCGGCATCGACGTCGACGCCGACCTCGATCTGCCGCACCAGCTGCATCAGGTCGACCACCGTCTGGCGCAGGCCGTCGCGGCTGCCGATGATGCTGCGCGGCGCCGCGGCGTTGACGCCCTCGGTCGAGTCGATCGCGCCGTTGCCGTCCTGGTCGATGCCGCGGCCGCCGGCCGGGACCACCACCGGCGCACCGGCCGCCGGCAGGACGTTGAGCGTGCCCAGCGCGCCGCCGCCGTGGCCGACGACGTTGATCGAGACCGTCGCGATGCCCTGCGAGGCCAGCACCGAGGCCACGGTCCACGGCGCGCCGTACATGCTGTCGGTGAAGCCGTGGCCGAAGATCGCGACCGGCCAGCCGCCGGCCGGCTTGGCGCCCGCCGGCAGGAACATCTGCACCGTGAGCTGGTTGCTGCCCTGCGGCTGCGGCTGCCCGCTCAGCGTCCCGGTCGCCGGGATGTACTTGCCGGCGGTCTGGTAGTCGGGCGAGGTGTAGCGGCCGTAGGCGATCCGGCCCACCGCGCCCGGCACCACGTTCAGTGCCGGCGTCGGCAGGAAGGACGGCGTGAAGGCCGGCGCCGCGCCCGTCTGGCGGCTGAACTGGATGCCCAGCAGCGCGCCCGGCGCGAACACCGCGCGCACCGGGCCGGCCGCCGAGTTGCCGATGACGAAGTCCACCGGCGCGGGCTTGCTGCGCTTGATCTGGTGGCGGATCTTCTCGAGGTCGGCGCTCGCGCTCTGCGTCGTGAACAGGCTCAGGGCGACGATGCGCTGCTTCGGCGCGCGCGCCGCATGCTCGCCGTCGAGCAGCGACTTGCGGTAGTCGGCGAGGTCGCGGTCGCGCAACTGCCCGAAGTTGAAGTCATGGCGGAAGCGGCCATAGGCGCCCGACTCGATCGGCCGGCCCTTCGCGTCGCGCACGCCGTTGGTCACCACCAGCACGTAGCGCGAGTGTTCCTCCAGCAGCTCGTCGGACTCGACGGCGAGCGTCTTGCTCGCCGGATCCCACACGACCTGGTTGATGCCGACCTTCTGGCCGAAGCCCTGGCCGGTCAGCGTGTCGCCCAGGTTCACCAGGTAGACCGTCTCGCTGGTCACCGACGCCGGGTCGATGTCGCCGCTGAAGGGCACGGTGATGCGCGGCTGGGTGTTGAAGCCGTCGAGCGTGTTGATCACGTCGATGTCGGCGCAGTCCGAGGGGAAGGCCGCGCAATCCGGCTTGGGCAGCTTGACGCGCTTGAGCGTCTTCTGGGTCCAGTCCCACTGCGTGTAGCGGTCGCTCGGGAAGGGCGCGCCGGCCGGGTCGGACAGGTCGAAGCGCACGTGAACGCCCGATCCGCTGCCCTTCGCGCCGTCGTTCGCCAGGGCCAGGCCGGGCGCGACCGCCAGGGCCAGCAGCGCGGGCCATCGGCCCAGAATCGATAGACCTCGGGCAGGGGTGAACGATCGCATGGCTGGTCTCCTGGTGTTCTTCGTGAATGCCGACATCGACGCCCGGATCGTGGCCGGGTGTTGTCGCGATTCTGCTGACTGTGCGCGCCGCCGACCCTGAGGCTTCCCCTGTCTCTCAGGCGACAGTCGCCATGCGGCAATGCAGCAAGCGGCGGGCGCCGCTCAGGCCGTGCAGGTGCGGTTCTTGCCGGTCCGCTTGGCTTCGTACAGGGCCTCGTCGGCGCGTTCCAGCGCCTGCTCGAGGCGTTCGCCGGGCCGGTAGGGCGTGACGCCGGCCGAGAAGGTCACGAAGACCTGGCCCTGCTCGTCGCTCATGAAGAGCTCCGCGCTCAGCGTGCGCTGCACGCGCGTCAGCACCTGCTGAGCCTCGGTCGCGGCCGTCGCGGGCAGCAGCACGACGAACTCCTCGCCGCCGTAGCGCGCCAGCGTGTCGCCCGGGCGCAGGGCCTGCTGCACGCGCTGCGTCAGGAACTGCAGCGCGGCGTCGCCGCTGGCGTGGCCCAGGCGGTCGTTGAGCTTCTTGAAGTTGTCGAGGTCGATCAGCGCCACCGCCAGGCCCGGGCTGCCGTCCTGCAGCGCGCGGGCAGTCTTGGCGCTCTCGGTCTCGAAGGACTGCATCAGCCCGCGGCGGTTGGCCACCTGGGTCAGCGGGTCGGTCGAGACCTCGTTCGACAGGCGGCGGATCTCGGCCTCGAGCTCGCCGACGCGCGCCTGCATCGTGCTGGCGCGCTCGTGCTCGGCCGCGAGGCGGGCCTGGGTCTGGCTGACGCCCTCGTGCACCGCGCGGCTCTCGGCCACCATCTCGCGCACCGTGCCGGCCAGGCTCTCCAGCGAGTCGGCCTGGTCGATCGCCTCGGCATAGCCGTCCAGCCGGTCGGAGAAGCGACCGGTCTGGGCGCCGAGCGCGGCGATCTCGTCGAGCATCTGGTGGATCGAATCCTTGAGCGCCTCGCGCGCCGCGCCGCGCTCGGCGCGCAGGCGGTGCTGGCGCTCGCGCGTGCTGGCCAGCAGCTGGCTGACCGAGCGCACGCCGCGCGCCGTCAGGCCGGCGTCGCTGTCGAACAGCTGGTCGCGCATCACCGTGCACTGGCCCTGCACCCAGGAGTCGTCCTCGGCCAGGTCGGCCAGGCCTTCGGTCAGCTCGTGGCACAGGCTGCCCAGCTGGGCCAGCAGGTGATGGCGGTGCTGCAGCACGCGCCGCGCCTCGGCGCAGGCCGCCGTGATCGCCTCGGCGACATGCTGCGGTCCTTCGGGCAACAGCCGCGCCTGCAGCGCCGCCAGGCGCTCCGCCACCTCGCGGCCGCGCGGCTCGCCGACGGGCAGCGCCGCCTGCACGGTGATGCCCAGCTCGCCGGCGATCTGCGGCCAGCTGTCGTCGTCGTCGGGCGAGGCGGGCACGGACGCGACCGGCATCCCGGCAGCCGTCGACGGCGGGCTGCCCGCGGGTTCCAGCGCGTCCAGCGGCGCCAGGTCGCTGGGGGCCTCGCCCGGCGCGTCGCTGTCCCAGCTGGCGACCAGCTGGCTCAGGCGCTGCTGCAGGCGCCTGGCATCGCTGCGGCTGCCGCTCAGCACGCGCTGCAGGCTGTCCTTCTTGCGGGCGGCCGTCCACTGGCGCCCGCCGCGCTCGATGCCGCGCAGCGTGCGCTCGATCAGCGTGGCCCAGGCCTCGCCGTCGGCGGCCGCGCCGGCGTCGGCCGGCGCGGGGGCGGCGGCCGATGCCGGGCCGCCTTCGGCCTGGTAGGCCCGCGCGAAGTTCTCGGGTGTCGGCTCCTGCCGCTGCATCGCCAGCCGGCGCAGCGCCGCCTTGGCCAGCTGGGCCGGCGCCGTCGAGGCCGGCGATGTGGGTTCGACGCCGCGCGCAGCGGCTTCCTTGCTCACGTCGGGCGCTCCGGGGTCAGCCGGACGGCGGCAAGTTGCCCAGGGCCCACGGCCCGCGCAAGGCCTTCGGGTCGACGACGTCGGCCTCCTCGACCTGCCCGATCCACGGCGCCTTGCGCGGCAGCACGGTCTGCGACAGCCATTGCTCCAGCTGGTCGGGCGGCAGCGCCTTGCTGAACAGGAAGCCCTGCATCGTGCTGCAGCCCAGGCGGTGCAGCACCTCCATCTGGCGCAGGTTCTCCACGCCCTCGGCGATCACGCGGATGCCCAGCGATCGCGCCAGCGCGATGATGGCCGTGACCACCGCCGAGCTCTGCAGCGTCACGCCCAGGTCGCGCACGAAGCTGCGGTCGATCTTGAGTTCGCTGATCGGCAGCGTCGTCAGGTAGGCCAGCGACGAGTAGCCGGTGCCGAAGTCGTCGATCGAGATCTCGACGCCGATCTCGTTGAGCCGGTGCAGCGCCGGGATCACGTTCTGCAGGTCCTTCATCAGGCCGGTCTCGGTGATCTCGAGCTCGATGCAGCGGTGCGAGATGCCGTGCGAGGCCGCGGCCTGCTGCAGGTGCGCGACCAGGTCGGTGCGCTCGAACAGCCGGCTCGGCAGGTTGACCGCGATCGAGGTCTCGATGCCGTGCTGCTGCTGCCACAGGTGCGCCTGGCGGGTCGCCTCGCGGATCGCCCATTCGCTCATCGGCACGATCAGGCCGGTTTCCTCGGCCAGCGGGATGAAGTCGCCGGGCGGCACCAGCTTGTCGCCGCGCTTCCAGCGCATCAGCGCCTCGGCACCGATCATGCGGGCGCTGCGCACGTCGATCTTCGGCTGGTAGTGCAGCACCAGCTCCTCGCGCTCGATGGCCTTGTGCAGCGCGCTCTCGAGTTCCAGCTTCTCGCGGCCCTTGCCGGCGAGGTGCGGGCGGTACAGCGAGGCCGCGTTGCGGCCTGCCGCCTTGGCCGAGTACATCGCGACGTCGGCGTTGCGCAGCACGTCGGCCACCGAGACGCCGTCGCGCGGGAACAGCGCGATGCCGACCGAGGCGGTGACGAAGCATTCCTGCCCGCCGACGAAGATCGGCTCGCGCATCACTTCCAGGATGCGCAGCGCGACGCGCTCGGCGTCCTGGTCGGTGCCGACCTCGGGCAGCAGCGCGACGAACTCGTCGCCGCCCAGCCGGCCCACGGCCTCGAGCGAGCGGTGGGCGCGCTGGCCGACGGACTCGATGCCGTGCTCGACCACCTGGTCGGAGTGGCGCACGCAGGACCGCAGCCGGCGCGACACCTCCATCAGCAGCTCGTCGCCGGCGCCGTGGCCCAGCGTGTCGTTGATGACCTTGAAGCGGTCCAGGTCGATCAGCAGCAGCCCGACCTGGTGGTTCAGGCGCTTGGCCTGCTCCATCGCGCGCTCGGCGCGCCAGATGAGCTGCCGGCGGTTGGGCAGGCCGGTCAGCGCATCGAAGTTGGCCAGGTGGCGGATCTTGTCCTCGGCCTGGCGCCGGTCGGTCACGTCCTGGACGATGCCGGTGTAGCCGACCAGCTGGCCCTGCTCGCTGAACTCGGGCTCGGCCTCGACGTGGACGACACGCTGGCGGCCGTCGAGCAGCTGCACCGGGAAGTCGGTCGCCAGCACGGTGTTGCGCTCCAGCGTCTCGCGCAGCAGTGCCACGCAGCCGCGGCGGTGGTCGACCGGCACCATGCGGACGACATCGCGCAGGCCGAGCCGGTCGCCCGGCCCGAGGCCGAAGACGCGCAGCGCCTCGACCGAGAACAGCAGGTCGCTGCGCCCGCGCCACCAGTCGAAGCTGCCCATGCGCGCCAGGTCCTGGGCGCGCGCGAGCTTGGACTTGCTGCGCTCCAGCTCCATGCGCGTGCGCGACGAGCGCAGCAGGTAGCGCAGGCGTCCTGCCAGCAGGCTCCATTGCGTGGACTTGACGAAGAAGTCGGTGGCGCCGGCCTCGTAGGCGCGCGTGATGGAAGCATCGTCGTCCAGGCCGGTCAGCATCAGCACCGGCATCGACTCGAAGCCGGGCAGCGAGCGCAGCTCGCGGCAGGTGGCGAAGCCGTCCATGCCCGGCATCAGCGCGTCCAGCACGATCACGTCGGGCGACCAGTCGGCCAGCAGGCGGATGGCGCGGTCGCCGCTGATGGCCTCGGTGATCGCGAAGCCGCGCTCGCGCAGCGCGATCGAGGTCAGCAGCAGGTTCACCTCGTCGTCGTCGACGAGCAGCACGCGCGGGCTGTGCAGCGCGTCGTCGGCGGCGGGGTCGGCACCGGGGTTCATGACAAGGTCGTACGTTTCGACAGGTCAGGCACTGCTCAGCAGCGCACGCAGGTTCTCGCGCACGATGGCGATCTCGTCGCGCAGCGACGCGACGTGCGGCCCCAGGGCCTGCACGTCCTTGCTGCGGATCATGCCTTCGATGTCGGCACACAAGGCCGACAACTTGAGCGCGCCGATGCTGGCCGACGATGACTTCAGCGTGTGCGCCACGTGGCGCACGCCGTCCAGGTCGCCGCCGGCATGGGCGGCATCGAGCTGCGGCAGCAGCCGCCCGGTCGAGCTGTCGAAGGCCTGGGCCACGCGCTCGAGCAGGTGGTTGGCGCCGGTCGGGTCGAGGTCGCGCAGCCGCTGCAGCGCCTCGCCGTCGAGCGCGCTGGCGGGCGGCGAGGCGGGGGCCGCGGCGGCCGCGGCGGCGGGACTGCCGGGGGCCCGAGCCGGGCCGGGCGTGAGGTGGTCGGACAACATATGCAACAGCTGGCTCTGGCGGAATGGTTTGGAAAGGTAGTCGTCGAATCCCAGGCCGAGGAAGCGCTCGCGGTCGCCCCCCAGCGCATTGGCCGTGACCGCCACGACCGGAGTATGCGGCGGCGTGACGAAGGCAAAGCGCTCGCCCGGGCCGCGACGGAACCAGCCGAGCGCCTCGACGCCGTCCATGCCCGGCATCTGGATGTCCATCATCACCAGGTCGAAGCGCTGCTGGCACAGCGCCCGCAGGCCCTCCAGGGCCGACGAGGCGAGCTGCACGCGGCAGCCGAACTGGCGCAGCATCTGGGCGATCACTTCCTGGTTGACCGGGTTGTCCTCGACCACGAGGATGTGAGCGTCCATGCGCGGCGTCAAGCCGCCGACCGCGGGGCTGCCGCTGGACACGCCCAGGATGGCCTGGCGCAGTTCGGCCTGG
>CAZUUU010000042.1:0-21194 GCA_964622685.1 uncultured Methylibium sp. | reverse complement strand
CGCTGCCGGTGCCGCAGGCGGCGGCGATCATGCTGCCGCTGCTGGCGGTGATGGATGCCTTCGGGCTGGCCGCGCTGTGGCGCGAGGCCGACCGCGCGCTGCTGAAGCTGCTGCTGCCGGCCGGCCTGCTGGGCACGGTGCTGGGGACGATCAGCTTCGGGCTGCTGCCGGCCCATGCGGTCGCGGGCATCGTCGGTGCGCTGACGCTGCTGTTCCTGGCGCAGCGCCTGTTCTTCCCGCCGCATGCCGATGCGCCGGCGCCGGCGCGCTGGGTGGGCTTCGGCCTCGGCATCGCGGCCGGCTACACCAGCTTCGTCGCCCACGCGGGCAGCCCGCCGGTGATGGCCTACGTGCTGCCGCTCAGGCTGCGGCCCATGGTCTTCACGGGGACGATGGCGGTGTTCTTCGCGGCGGTGAACGCTTCGAAGTGGATCCCCTATGCCTGGCTGGGCCTGATCGACGGGCGCAACCTCGCCACCTCGCTGCTGCTGATGCCGCTGGCCCCGGTCGGCGTGCTGATCGGCGTGCGGCTGGCGCGGCGCATGCAGCCGACGCTGTTCTACCGGCTGGTGTCGATCGGCATGTTCCTCACCGGCGTCAAGCTGCTCTGGGACGGCCTGCGCGGTTGAGCCGGCGTCCGCGGCGGATCGCTGCGGGTTTCTCCGGTGCTTGTAATTATGGATTTTGTCGGCTAGCCTTCCATCACCCGCCTCGACACCGCCATGGCCGACCTCAGCGACCTCCAGCCCCTGACCGGTGCGATCCGCCCGGTGTCGCTGCACGAGGAGGTGGCCTCGCGCTTGCGCACGCTGATCTTCGAGCGCCAGCTGGCGCCCGGCCAGTGGGTCGACGAGCAGGCGCTGGCGCGCGACTGGGCGATCAGCCGCACGCCGGTGCGCGAGGCGCTGAAGGTGCTGGTCGCCGAGGGGCTGGTCACGCTGACGCCGCGCCGCGGTTGCGTCGTCACCGAGGTCTCGGAGGACGACGCCGAGCGGCTGTTCCCGGTGATGGCGCTGCTGGAGGGCCGCTGCGCCCACGAGGCCGCGCTGCATGCCAGCGACGCCGAGCTGCAGGAGCTGGCGCAACTGCACGACACGCTGGAGCGCCACGCCGCGGCACGCGACATCGAGGCCTACTACCGCGCCAACCACGTCTTCCACAGCCGCGTGCAGGCGGTGGCCGGCAATCCCTGGCTGGGCCGGGCGACCGACCAGTTGCGCGTCTTCATGCGCCTGCTGCGCGGCCGCCAGCTGCACCGGCCGGGCCGCATCGACGCTTCGATCGGCGAGCACCGCGAGCTGATCGAGGCCCTGCTGGCGCGCGACGCCGAGCGCGCCGGCCGCCTGATGCACGATCACCTGATGGCGCAGCTGGAGGCGCTGAAGGCGCTGCGTGCGGCGGAGCGCGCGGCCGCGTCGCCGCGTCGCAAGGGCCGGGCGAGGGCCGTCGCATGAGCCTGTGGCGCCTGTCGACCCACAACTCGCGTGGTCGCGGGGCACCGCCGCCGCCGCGCCGCCGCGTCGCGCAGCGGCCCGATCCGAAGCGGCTCGACCGCATCGCCCGGACCAGCCGCAAGCTGCTGTCCGAGCCTGGCGAGGCCAACAGCTTCGTCATCGCCGGCGATCTGCTCGACGAGCTGCAGGCGCTGCCGCCGGAGCAGCACGCCGAGCTGTTCGCGCTGCTCGAGTCGCAGTTCGGCCCCGACCCGCAGGCGGTGCTGGGTGCGGCGCAGCGCTACGCGGCCGAGCCCAGCGCCGCGGCGCTGATCGAGCTGACGGCCCGCGCCGAGCCGCCGCGCCAGGAGCTGCTGCGGCGCCTGAGCCGCGCGCCGGGCGGCATCGCCGCGATCGTCGCGCTGCGGCGGTCGCTGCTGGCGGCGCTGAAGACGCGGCCTGAACTGGCCGCGGTCGAGGCCGATTTCCAGCACCTGCTGTCGTCGTGGTTCAACGCCGGCTTCCTGCAGATGGAGCGGGTCGACTGGGGCTCGAGCGCGGCGCTGCTCGAACGCATCATCGAGCACGAGGCGGTCCACGCGATCGACGGCTGGAACGACCTGCGCCGTCGCCTGCAGCCGGACCGCCGCTGCTTCGCCTTCTTCCACCCGCAGCTGCCGGGCGAGCCGCTGATCTTCGTCGAGGTGGCGCTGCTGGCCGAGATGCCCGAGGCCGTCGGCCCGCTGATCGATCCCGGCTCCGAGCCGCGCCCGCCCCGCGAGTTCAAGGTCGCGACCTTCTACTCGATCAGCAACTGCGAGCCCGGCCTCAAGGGCGTCTCGCTCGGCAACTTCCTGATCAAGCGCGTGGCCGAGCAGCTGAAGCACGAACTGCCGCAACTCAAGACCTTCTGCACGCTGTCGCCGATGCCGGGCTTCGCCGACTGGCTGCGCAAGAGCGGCGGCCAGACGCCGCGCCAGGGCTTGTCGGCGCGCCAGCGCGCACGGATGACCGAAGCCGACGCGACGCTGCGCGCCGAATTCGGCGCCGACCTCGGCGGCCTGGGCAGCGGTTTCTCGCCGGATCGTGCGAGTCCGGCCGGTCGCGAGGCGATCGAGCGGCTGGCGGCCCACTACCTGGCCCACGAGTCGGTCGAGCCCGGCGGCAACGCGGTGGCCAAGTTCCACCTCAACAACGGGGCACGGCTCGAGCGGCTCAACTGGGCCGGCGACCGCAGCGCCAAGGGCCTGAAGCAGTCGCTGGGCATGATGGTCAACTACCTGTACAACCTCGACGAAGTCGAGCTGCAGCACGAGCGCTTCGTGCACGGCGAGGTGGTCAGTTCACGGCGCGTGGCGCGCCAGCTGTAGCCCGGCTGCAGCCTTTCACGACAACAACGGAGACAAGTCCATGAGCAAGCCGACGATCGCGGGTCGCCGCGGGACCCTGCACACCCTGGTCGCGCTGGCGGCCGCCCTGACGACGCCCTGGGCGGCGGCGCAGGCCTGGCCGAGCAAGCCGGTCACCGTCATCGTTCCCTTTCCGGCGGGCGGCGGCACCGACGCCTTCGCGCGGCCGCTGTCGGCCGTGCTGACCAAGCAGCTCGGCCGCCAGGTCATCATCGACAACAAGGGCGGCGCCGGCGGCACCCTGGGTGCCGGCATCGCGGCCAAGTCGGCCCCCGACGGCTACACCTGGTTCATGGGCGCGGTGCACCACGCGATCGCGCCCTCGGTCTACCCCAAGCTCGACTACAACATCCAGACCGACCTGGTGCCGGTGGCGCTGATCTCCAAGGTGCCGCAGGTGGTGGTCGTCAACCCGGGCAAGATCCCGGCGAACAACCTGAAGGAGTTCCTTGCCTACGTGCGGGCCAATCCGGGCAAGGTCAACTACGGCTCGGCCGGCAACGGCACCTCGCACCATCTGGCGGGCGAGCTGTTCAAGATGCAGACCAAGACCTTCATCACCCACATCCCCTACCGCGGTGCCGGGCCGGCGCTGCAGGACCTGATCGCCGGCCAGGTGGACGTGATGTTCGACGGCCTCGGCTCATCGGCCGCGCACATCAAGGGCGGCCGCATCAAGGCCCTGGCGGTGGCGGCCGAGAAGCCGGCGCCGGGCTTCCCCAGCATCCCGACCAGCATCGACGGCGGCGTGCCGACCTACCAGGTCTCGACCTGGTACGGCCTCTGGGCGCCCAAGGGCACGCCCAAGGACCTGATCGACCGCATGACGGCCGAGCTGACCAAGGCGCTCAACTCGCCCGAGCTGAAGGAGGCCTGGACCAGCATCGGCTCCGAGACGCCGACGCTGACCGGCGCGGCCTTCGGCGACTTCGTCAACGCCGAGATCACGCGCTGGGCCGAGGTGGTCAAGGCCTCGGGCGCCAAGCTCGACTGAGCCGCGTCGTCGTCGTGTCCGGACACCTGCGCCTCGAACGCGATGCGCACGATGTGCGCATCGGGCTGCTGACGCTGTCCAATCCTGGCAAGCACAATGCGATCAGCGTCGCGATGTGGCGGGAACTGCGCGAGATCGCCGCCGGCCTGGACGCGATGCTGCCGACGCTGCACGCCGTGATCGTGCGCGGCGAGGCGCACGAGTTCGCGGCCGGCGCCGACATCGAGGAGTTCCCCGGCTTCCGCTTCGCCACCGACAGCCTGCGCGCCTACCACGAGGGCCAGGTGGCGCCGGCGCTGCAGGCGCTGCGCGCCACCGACGTGCCGCTGATCGCGCAGATCGAAGGCGCCTGCGTCGGCGGCGGCCTGGAGATCGCGGCCTGCTGCGACCTGCGCATCGCGCAGCACGGCGCGCGCTTCGGCGTGCCCATCGCCAGGCTCGGCTTTCCGATGGCGCCGGCCGAACTGGCCGTGGTGCTGGCCGTTGCCGGGCGTGACGGCGCGGCCGAGTTCCTGCTGGAGGCGCGGCTGATCGACGCGCCCACCGCGCTGCAGCGCGGCCTGGTGCAGCGCGTCGTCGCCGACACCGCCGCCGAGGCGCAGGCCACCGCCGCGCGCATCGCCGCGCTGCCGGCCGGCGTCGCGCGCGCCAACAAGCGCAGCCTGCGGCAACTGCTGGCCGGCGGGCCGAGCGCGGCCGAGCTCGAAGCACACTTCCGCTACGCGGACAGCGCCGCGCACCGCGAGGGCATTGCCGCCTTCATCGAGCGGCGACCCCCGAACTTCGGATCCGAAGACCTGTCATGAGCGTCCACAACGAGAACCTCTTCGTCGCGCTGCGCGCCGGATTCCCGGCCGACCTCGACGCCGTCGCGATCGAGACCGACAACGGCCTGGCCTACAGCTGGCGCGACCTCGACCGGGCGACCGCGATGATCGCCAACCTGCTGGACTCGCTGGACCTGCCGGCCGGCGCGCGGGTGGCCGCGCACACCGACAAGTCGGTCGAGGCCCTGCTGCTGTACCTGGCGACGCTGCGCGCCGGCTACGTCTACCTGCCGCTGAACAACGGCTACCAGCAGGCCGAGCTCGAGTACTTCATCGGCAACGCCGAGCCCAGCGTCGTGGTCTGCACCGGCCGCAACTTCCACTGGATCAGCACGCTGGCCTTCCAGCGCGGCGTCGGCCATGTGTTCACGCTGGACGACGACCGCACCGGCTCCCTGCTCGAGCGCGCCGCGCAGCACGCCGACCGCCACACGGCGGCGCCGCGCCGCGCCGGCGACCTGGCCGCGATCCTGTACACCTCGGGCACGACCGGCCGCAGCAAGGGCGCGATGCTGAGCCACGGCAACCTGCTCAGCAACGCGCGCACGCTGCAGCGCTACTGGGACTGGCGGCCGGGCGACGTGCTGATCCACGCGCTGCCGATCTTCCACGTGCACGGCCTCTTCGTGGCCTCGCACGGCGCGCTGATCAACGGCAGCACGATGCTGTGGCTGGGCAAGTTCGACCCGCGTGCGGTCGTCGAGCGCCTGCCGCGGGCGACGGTCTTCATGGGCGTGCCGACGCTCTACGTCCGCCTGCTGCAGGAGGCCGGGCTGACGCGCGAGGCCTGTGCCGCGATGCGGGTCTTCATCTCGGGTTCGGCGCCGCTGCTGATCGAGACCTTCCGCGACTGGCAGGAGCGCACCGGCCACACCATCCTCGAGCGCTACGGCATGAGCGAGACCGTGATGCTGACCTCCAACCCCTGCCGGGCCGAGGACGGTGCGCGCCTCGGCGGCACCGTCGGCAAGGTGTTGCCGGGCGTCGGGCTGCGGATCACGGGGGAGGGCGGGGCGATCGTCCCGGCCGGCGAGATCGGCAACGTCGAGGTGCGCGGACCGGGCGTCTTCGGCGGCTACTGGCGCATGCCCGAGAAGACCGCGGAGGAATTCACGGCCGACGGCTGGTTCCGCACCGGCGACGTCGGCCGCTTCGACGCTGCCGGCTACCTGACCATCGTCGGTCGCAGCAAGGACCTGATCATCAGCGGCGGCTACAACGTCTACCCGGCCGAGATCGAGGGCTACCTGAACGAGATGCCCGGCGTGGCCGAGTCGGCGGTCATCGGCGTGCCGCACCCGGACTTCGGCGAGGCGGTGGTGGCGGTCGTGGTCGGCAAGCCGGGCGAGGCGCTCGACGCCCAGGCGATGACCGCCGGCCTGAAGGAGCGCATCGCCGGCTTCAAGGTGCCCAAGCGGGTTCTCGTCGTGGCCGACCTGCCGCGCAACGCGATGGGCAAGGTGCAGAAGAACCTGCTGCGCGAGCAGCAGCGTGCGCTGTTCAGCGGCTGAGCGAGCCGGCGACGTCGTCCTGCGACTCGAAGTAGCGCTGGGTGCCGAAGGCGATCGTCGCCATCAGCACCGACGCGCCGACGATCAGCGCGGCGATGACGCCCAGCACCGCGAGCCAGCCGCTGCGGGCCTCGGGGCCAGCCGGGGCGAAGCGCGCGTTCCAGCGCTCGTCGGGCGTGAGCCCGCACAGGATGGCGGCCAGCATGCTGGCCGCCAGCGACAGGCCGAGCAGCGGGATCAGCACCCAGGCGACGCGGTCGTCCTGACCCAGTTCCATCATGCGGTGCACGCCGTAGGCGCCCAGCAGCGTCGGCGGCAGGTGCAGCCAGCCCCCGAGGTCGCGCGGGCCGTGCAGGTAGAAGCGATGCAGTCCGAGCGAGCCGCCGGCGAAGGCCAGCCAGGTGGCCAGCGTCTTGGAGCGGCCGCTCATCGCGGACTGGCGGTCGGGTACTCGGCGGGCGCGGTCGATGCGCCCGGGCCGAGCGCGCGCTGCATGATGACGACGTCGAGCCAGCGATCGAACTTCCAGCCGGCGCCGCGCATGACGCCGACGTCGTCGAAACCGAGCGTCCGGTGCACGCCGATCGAGGCGGCGTTGGCGCTGTCGCCGATGACGGCGAACATCTGGCGGGCACCGAGCGCCTCGCAGCGCGCCAGCAGTTCGGCCAGCAGCAGACGACCCAGGCCCTGGCCGCGGGCCTGCGGAGCGAGGTAGACGGAGTCCTCGAGCGCGAAGCGGTAGGCCGGCCGCGGCCGGAAGTGGTTGGCGTAGGCATAGCCCAGCACGGAGCCCGCCCTCTCGACGACGAGCCACGGCAAGCCTTTCGCCAGCACGTCCTCGCGCCGCCCGGTCATCTCGGGCAGGCTCGGCGGGTCCAGTTCGAACGTGCCGCTGCCATGCTCGACGTTCCAGGCGTAGATCGCGGTGATCGCGGCGAGATCGTCCGGCCGGCTGGGGCGCAGCAGCGGGCCGGTGGGGGCGGGGGCGACAGGCATGGGCGACGAGTTTATAATCGCGGGCTCCGGTGGCGGCCAGGACTCGGGTCCGCGGCGTATCTACGACACCGGCCCGGCGGCCTCGGCTGCAATCGATTCGCTGGCCCGCGTGTCCCGGGCGACGTGGATCCTGAATACGACGCAAGGAAACATCATGGTCGTGATCCGACTCGCACGCGGCGGCTCCAAGAAGCGCCCGTTCTACAACATCGTCGCCGCTCCGCAGCGCAACCGTCGTGACGGCCGCTTCCTCGAGCGCGTGGGCTTCTACAACCCGGTTGCCGCTGGGGGCGAGGAGCCGCTGCGCGTGGCCTTCGACCGCATCGACCACTGGGTCGGTCTGGGCGCCCAGCTGTCGCCGACGGTGGCGCGGTTGGTGAAGGACGCCAAGGCGAAGGCGGCGCCCGCCGCCTGAGGCCCCGCGGGCGTCCGACGCAATCGAGCGCTTGACCGTGCAGGGCGAGGTCATCGCCTGGCCTGAAGACGCGATCGAGGTCGGGCGCATCGTCGATGCCTGGGGCATCAAGGGCGGGATCAAGGTCCTGCCCTTTTCCGCGGACCCGCAGGCGCTGTTCTCCACGCGGCGCTGGTACCTCAAGCCGCCGGAAGACAAGGCCGTCCCTTCTGGCGCCTCGGCCCCGCCGGCGCTGCTGCGCATCACCGATGCGCGCGAACAGGGCGACGTGATCGTCGCCACCGCCCAGGACGTGCCCGACCGCAATGCGGCCGAGTCGCTGCGCGGTTGTCGCGTCTTCGTGTCCCGTGCCAGCTTCCCGACGGCCGGCATCGGCGAGTACTACTGGGTCGACCTGATCGGCCTGGCGGTCGTGAACCGCCAGGGCGAGGCGCTCGGCGAGGTCGCCGACCTGCTCGACACCGGGGCCCACAGCGTGCTGCGGGTCGTCCAGACTGCCGACGGCAGTGCGGAAGCGAAGGCCGCGGTGGAGCGACTCGTTCCCTTCGTGGCCGCCTACGTCGACGACGTGGACCTGAGCCAGCGCCGGATCACGGTGGACTGGGGCCTGGACTACTGAGGCGCCCGCATGCGCTTCGACGTCCTGACCCTGTTTCCGGAGCTGTTCGCGCCTTTCCGCTCGGTCGGCGTGACCCGGCGTGCCTTCGATGCGGGCCTCGTCGACCTGCGGCTGTGGCCGGTGCGTGACTTTGCCGATGACGCCTACCGGCGCGTCGATGACCGGCCCTATGGTGGCGGCCCCGGCATGGTGATGCTGGCCGAGCCCCTGGAGCGTGCGCTCGCTGCCGTGCGGTCGTCCCAGGCCGAGGCCGGGGCGACACGGACGCCGGTGCTGCTGTTCAGTCCGGCCGGCCGGTCGATGGGCCAGTCCCGCATCGCCGAACTGGCGGGCGGCCCGGGTGCGGTCCTGGTCTGCGGCCGCTACGAGGGCGTCGACCAGCGTTTCGTCGATCGCCATGTCGACGAGGAACTGAGCCTCGGCGACTTCGTGCTGTCCGGCGGCGAGTTGCCGGCGCTGGCCCTGCTCGACGCCGTCGCGCGCTTGCAACCCGGTGTGCTGAACGACCCGGCCTCGCACCAGCAGGACAGCTTCTCGGACGGCTTGCTCGACTGCCCGCACTACAGCCGGCCCGAGCGCCTCGAAGGCGCCGACGCGGCCAGGGACGTCCCGGCCGTGCTGCTGTCGGGTCACCATGGCGACATCGCCCGCTGGCGCCGCGAGCGCCAGCTCGAGCTGACAGCCCGGCGCCGTCCGGACCTGATCGCGGCGGCCCGGGTGGCGGGCCGCCTGTCGGCGGCCGACGAGCGCTACCTGGGCTCACTGAGCTCGGCTGGCCTATAATCTGTGGCTTTTCGATCCTCTGCCAGGCCCCGCTTCGCCCGCCGTCCCGGCGCGCGGAGCTTCCCCACCGGGACCGGTCGCGCTGGCACGATCACTTGGAGATCCCATGGACCTGATCCAGACCCTCGAGCAAGAGGAAATTGCTCGCCTGAGCAAGACCATCCCGGCCTTCGCGCCGGGCGACACGGTCATCGTGAGCGTCAACGTCGTCGAAGGCACGCGCAAGCGCCTGCAGGCCTACGAAGGCGTCGTCATCGCCAAGCGCAACCGCGGCCTCAACAGCTCGTTCATCGTGCGCAAGATCTCCAGCGGCGAGGGCGTCGAGCGGACCTTCCAGCTCTACAGCCCGCTGATCGCGTCGATCGAGGTCAAGCGCCGCGGCGACGTGCGCCGGGCCAAGCTGTACTACCTGCGCAGCCGCAGCGGCAAGTCGGCGCGCATCAAGGAAAAACTGGCGTAAGCCAGTTTTCGGCGAAGCCAGAAGCCCGCCGGCCCATGCTTCACGCGAAGCCGCCCGCCGGGCGGCTTTGTCGTTTCGGAACGCCTAAGCTTGCCCACGATGCAACGCGTGCCCGTCCTCGACCCCCGCAGCGTGCCGGTGATCGGCACCGATGCGCACCTGCCCCCCGTGGTCGCCGAGCGGCTGACCGCCGTGGCCCTGCGCCAGCGCTTCCGCGCGCCGCCGGCGTGGCAGATCGAGTTCCCCGGCGACGGCCGGCTGATCGACCGCGAGCCGGCGGACGCCTCGGTGCTGGTGCCGCTGGTGATGCGAGGCGGTGACCTGTCCGTGCTGCTGACCCAGCGCACCGACCACCTGCACGATCACGCTGGGCAGATCAGCTTCCCCGGTGGTCGCGCCGAGCCGCACGACGACGATGCGATCGCCACCGCGCTGCGCGAGACCGAAGAGGAAGTCGGCCTGTCGCGCCGCCACGTCGAGGTCATCGGCCAGTTGCCGACCTACACCACGGTCACCAACTTCGTCGTCACACCGGTCGTCGCCTTGATCGAGCCCGGGTTCATCGCGCAGCCCGACCCCTTCGAGGTCGCCGAGGTGTTCGAGGTGCCGCTCGCCTTCCTGATGGATCCGGCCCACCACCAGCGCCATGCGGTCGAATGGAGCGGCGGGCGGCGCGAGTTCTACTCCATGCCCTGGCGGTCCCGGCAGGAGGCCCCGGAGTACTTCATCTGGGGTGCGACGGCCGCGATGCTGCGCAACTTCTATCGCTTCCTCAGCGCCTGACCGGGCCGCGGGGCGGGTCGCCGCCGAAAGGGGCTCGCTATCATCGTCGCATGAGTTTCTTCGCGGTCCTGCTGGCCCTCGTCATCGAGCAACTGAGGCCGCTGCCGCGCCAGAACCGCATCCATGACGCCTTGGTGGCGTGGAGTCGCTGGACGGGTCGCAACTTCGATGCCGGACGCGATCACCATGCCTGGGTCGTTTGGACGATCAACGTGGCCTTGCCGGCTGTGCTGGTGTTCGTCGTGCACCTGCTGCTGGTGCGCATCAACGTGCTGCTGGCGCTGGGCTGGGACATCGTGGTGCTCTACCTGACGCTGGGCTTCCGCCAGTTCAGCCATTACTTCACCGACATCCGCAATGCGCTGGAGCGCGGCGACGAGGTCCAGGCGCGCCGCCTGCTGGCCGAGTGGCGCCAGCTCGACGCCAGCGACCTGCCGCGCACCGAGCTCCTGCGTCACGTCATCGAGCACTCGCTGCTGGCGGCGCATCGCCACGTCTTCGGGGTGTTCTTCTGGTTCGTGCTGCTGTCCTCGCTGGGCCTGGGGCCGGCCGGTGCGGTGCTGTACCGGCTGGCCGAGTTCTCGAGCCGGTATTGGGCGTTCCGCAGCCGCACCGTCGGCGTGCCGATCAACGAGCGGCTGATGCAGCGCTCGCAGCAGCTGTTCACCTGGATCGACCACGTGCCGGCGCGCCTCACGGCCTTCGGCTTCGCGGTGGTCGGCGACTTCGAGGAAGCGATTGCCTGCTGGCGGCGCGATGCCGGGCTCTGGCGATCGGGCAACGACGGCATCATCCTGGCCGCCGCGGCCGGCGCCGTCGGCGTGCAGCTGGGCGGCAGCGCGCCGCCGCCACTGACGCCGGAGCGCAGCCGGGGCTTCACGGCCGGTGGCAGCCCGGAAGACACCGACGCAGCCGGTTCGACGCCAGGGCTGACCCCGGAACTCGGCCATCTGCGCAGCGTCGTCGGCCTGGTGTGGCGCTCGGTGGTGCTGTGGATGCTGCTGCTGGCGCTGCTGAGCCTGGCCAACCTGGTCGGCTGAGGCCGGCCTTCCCTCAGATCGCCGGGGTCGTCTTCACGAAGGCCTCGACGTCGTCGAGGACCGGTGCGACCCAGCGCAGCGGCCGTGCGAACGCACCGGCCAGCGTGACGTGGCTGGCGCGCTCGTACCAGCGCAGCGTCACGGCCGTGCCGGCTCGCTGCAGGCGCTGTGCCAGCTGCGCGGTGTTGCGTTGCGGATCGACCAGCTTGTCGGACGTCGCGGCGCCGAGGAAGCTGGGGATCGCGGCCCGGTCGGCGTAGCGGATCGGCTGGGAGTCGACCGGCTCGTTCGGGTGGTGGAAGACCGGCCGCACATCGGGGTTGACGATGGGAATGAAGTCGTAGGGCCCGGCCAGGCCGACCCAGCCGGCGAGGTGGCGGCGCGGGTCCAGACCGAGTGGCGCGAGCCAGCGGGCGTCGAGCGCCAGCATGGCGGCGTTGTAGGCGCCGGCGCTGTGGCCCATCACGAAGACGCGCCGCGGGTCGCCGCCGAAGCGCCGGGCTTCGCCCAGCGCATGGGCCAGGGCGTGCGCGCAGTCGTGCAGGAAGTCGGGATAGCTCACCTGCGGGTAGAGCCGGTAGTCGGCCACGAGCGTCAGGATGCCGCGCGACGCCAGCGCCTCGCCGACGAAGCGGTAGTCCCTGCGCGCGCCGGAGTTCCACGATCCGCCGTAGAGGAACAGCGCGACGGGATGTCCTGCGGCGGGTACCGGCGCGGTGGGTCGGTAGACATCGAGCCGCTGCCGCGGATCGCCGCCGTAGGGCAGGTCGGCGATCAGCTCGTGCGAGTCGTCGGGCAGCCATGCGTTGAGCACCCGCGCCGGCGAACAGCCGGCCAGCGCCAGCGCGCTGCCGGCCAGGCTTCCCGTCAACAACGTCCGACGCGGCGTCATCGGGTGCGATACGCGCGCCGCTGCACCGCGGATGCGGGTCGGCATCAGCCGGCCAGTCGGGACCGGTGGCGTGCGATCTGCGCCCTGACCTGGGCCGGCGCGGTGCCGCCGAGCACCTTGCGCGCGTCGAGCGAGCCGCGCAGCGTCAGCAGCGGCCGGACATCCTCGTCGATGCTCGGGTGGAAGGCCTGCAGCGCCGGCAGCGGCAGCTCGCCGAGGTCGACGCCCTGGGCGATCGCCGCCTTGACGGCGTGCGCGACGACCTCGTGCGCATCGCGGAAGGGCAGGCCCTTCTTCACCAGGTAGTCCGCCAGGTCGGTGGCCGTCGCGTAGCCGCGCTTCGCCGCGCGCTCCATGGCCTCGGGCTTGACGGTGATGCCGCCGACCAGCTCCGCGAAGATCCGCAGCGTGTCCTTCAGCGTGTCGACGGTGTCGAACAGCGGCTCCTTGTCTTCCTGGTTGTCCTTGTTGTAGGCCAGCGGCTGACCCTTCATCAGGGTGATCAGCGACACCAAGTGGCCGACGACGCGGCCGGTCTTGCCGCGTGCCAGCTCGGGCACGTCGGGGTTCTTCTTCTGCGGCATGATCGACGAGCCGGTGCAGAAGCGATCGGCCAGGTCGATGAAGCCGAAGCTCTGGCTCATCCAGAGGATCAGCTCCTCGCTCAGGCGCGACACGTGGACCATGCACAGCGTCGCGGCGGCGGTGAACTCGATCGCGAAGTCGCGATCGCTGACCGCGTCCAGCGAGTTCTGGCACACGCCGTCGAAGCCCAGCTTGCGAGCGACCCGTTCGCGGTCGAGCGGGTAGCCCGTGCCGGCCAGCGCGGCCGCACCGAGCGGCAGCCGGTTGGTGCGGCGGCGGACATCGGCCATGCGCTCGGCATCGCGCGCGAACATCTCGACGTAGGCGAGCAGGTGGTGGCCGAAGCTCACCGGCTGCGCCACCTGCAGGTGGGTGAAGCCGGGCAGGATGACCTCGGCGTTCGGCTCCGCCACGTCGACCAGGGCGAGCTGCAAGGACGCGAGGAGGCCGGCGATGGCATCGATCTCGTCGCGCAGCCACAGCCGCACGTCGGTGGCGACCTGGTCGTTGCGTGAGCGGCCGGTGTGCAGCCGCTTGCCGGCGTCGCCGACCAGCTGCGTCAGCCGCGCCTCGATGTTGAGGTGCACGTCCTCGAGCTCGAGCTTCCAGTCGAAGCGCCCGGCCTCGATCTCCTCGCGGATCTGCGCCATGCCGCGCTCGATGGCGGCGAGGTCCTCGCCGCCGAGGATGCCCTGCGCGGCCAGCATCTCGGCGTGCGCCAGCGAGCCGGCGATGTCCGCGTGCCAGAGGCGACGGTCGAAGTCGATACTCGCGGTGTAGCGCTTCACCAGGTCGCTCATCGGCTCGGAGAACAGCGCCGACCAGGCCTGCGACTTCTTGTCGAGTTGGTTGTCTTTGCTCATGGTCCGACCCGTCGACGGTGCTTGCCGCGGGTCGCGAAGGTTATGGACAATCGATTGTAGGAGTCCCCGCCGAGTGAACCGCGCCCCTGAACCCACCGATGTCGGCTCGAATGCGATCGCCGCCGATGCGGCGGGCAGTGCGGAGTCGCCGCCGCTCAGCACCGGATTCGGCAGCTTCGGAGGCTTCGAGCCGGTGCGCGGCTCGTCGGTCGATGCGCCGCCCGAGCGTTCGGCCTTCGATGTCTGTCATGTCGGCGTGGTGCTGCGTGCGGTGCTGTTCCTGCATGGCGTGCTGGCGCTCGGCGCGGCCTTCGTCGCGAGCGACCTGGCCGGCTGGGGCCTGCTGCTGACGGAGGCCTCGGGCGTCGGCATGCCGGCGCTGCTGTGCTGGCTGCTGACGGCCTGCCTGGCGCAGCGTCGGCTGGTGCGGCTGCCGGTCGGCTGGCAATGGATGGCGGCCACGCTGGCGGGTGCCGCATGGGGCCTGGCCGCGTGGTGGCTCTGGGGCGAGTTGCAGTGGGCGGCATCGCCCCGCGCCGAGGGCCTGCGAACCCTGGCCGTCGCGGCCACCGGGGCGGCGATGGCGGCGGCCTTCTTCCATTGGTTGCGGCAGCGCGCCCGGCTCGAGCGTCCGGCCGCGACCACCGCAAGGCTGGCCGAGTTGCAGTCGCGCATCCGACCGCACTTCCTGTTCAACACGCTGAATACGGCGATCGCCCTGGTGCGTATCGACCCTTCGCGCGCGGAAGCGGTTCTCGAGGACCTGGCCGAGCTTTTTCGCGTGGCGCTCGGCGACACCGGCTCGCAGGCGGCCGCCAGCCTGCACGACGAGGTCGAACTGGCGCGGCGCTATCTGGCGATCGAGCAGATCCGCTTCGGTGAGCGCCTGCAGGTGCGCTGGGAGATCGATCCGCAGGCTGACGGTGCCCGCCTGCCGCCGTTGCTGCTGCAGCCGCTGGTCGAGAACGCGGTCAAGCACGGCATCGAACCGTCGCCGCGCGGCGGGACCATGCGCGTGCGCACCCGGGTTCGGCGCGGGCAGGTCGAGATCCTGGTCGCCAACAGCGTGCCCCGCGAGGCGTCGGTGCCCGGGCATGGCATGGCCCTGCGCAACGTGCGCGAGCGCTTGCGCCTGATGCACGACGTCGCCGCGGACTTCCGTGCCGGTCGCGACGGCGACGTGTATCGCGTGCAGATCGTGGTGCCGCTGTGAGCGAGGCGCTGAGGGTGTTGATCGTCGACGACGAGCCGCTGGCGCGGTTGCGGCTGGCGCAACTGGTGCGCGACCTGGCGGCTGCCGGCGATCCGCTGGCCGAGGTGGCCGGCGAGCTGGCGCATGGGGAAGAGGCGCTTTCGTGGCTGGCCCGGCAGCACGCCGACGTCGTGCTGCTCGACATCCAGATGCCCGGCCTGGACGGTACGGCACTGGCCGCACGGTTGCAGGCGCTGCCGCGGCCCCCTGCGGTGGTGTTCGTCACGGCCCACGCCGAGCACGCCCTGCGCGCCTTCGAGCTTGATGCGGCCGACTACCTGACCAAGCCCGTCAAGCGCGAACGCCTGCAGGCAGCGCTGGCACGCGTGGCGCGCCGCGCCGGCGGTGCGACGGCCGACGAGGCGGTGATCGTCGTCAGCGAGCGCGGCCGCCTGGTGCGCGTGCCGCTGGCCGACGTCCTCTACCTGAAGGCCGAGCTGAAGTACGTCACCCTGAGGACCGCGCAGCACACCTACGTCCTCGACGACCCGCTCACCGAGATCGAACAGCGCCTCGGCGACCGCTTCCTGCGTGTCCACCGCAATGCCATCGTCGCGAAGGCCGCCGTGCGGGCCCTCGAGCGCCGCGCGAGCGAGGAAGAAGGTGCCGAAGGCTGGGCCGTGCGCGTGGCGCCGACCGATGAATGGCTGGCCGTGTCGCGCCGCCAGGCCGGTGCGGTGCGCGAGGCGCTCGCTGCCGGCGGGCTGTGAACGACCGACGGCCGGCTGACCGCCGCGGATAATCCGGGCAATGCATCCGGCCGCCTTGCTCGACCTCGCCACCGAGTTGCTCCGCAAGGTCCTCGCCTTCGATGCGCCGGCCGACGGCGTGCTGTCGAGCTTCTTCCACCAGCATCGCGGCCTCGGCCCGCGCGAGCGGCATACCCTGGCCGAGACGGCGTATAGGGTTCTGCGCCGGCGCCTGCTGTTCCAGCATCTGGCGCAAACCGGCCGCGGCCCGCTCGAGCGGCGGCTGGCCCTGCTGGGTTGGCAAGGCAGCGACGACTTCGTGCGGACCGCCCTGACGCCCGAGGAGCGCGAGTGGGTCGGCCGGGCGCGCGGTGTCGATCGGCAAGTCCTGCCCGACCGGCTGCGGCACAACCTGCCCGACTGGCTGGCCGATCCGCTGAAGGCCGCGCTCGGCGACGCCGAGTTCTGGCCCCTGGTCGAAAGCCTCAACGCACCGGCACCGTTGGATCTGCGCGTGAACGCCCTGCGCGCCAAGCGCGAAGAGGTGGCGGCGACGCTGCGCGGCGCCGGGATCGAGGCGGCGGCGACGCCGTACTCGCCCTGGGGCCTGCGGGTCCAGGGCAAGCCTGCGCTCAACAAGCTGGATGTCTTCACTCGCGGCGACGTCGAAGTACAGGACGAGGGCAGCCAGTTGCTCGCGCTGCTGACCGAGGCGCGGCGCGGCGAGATGGTGGTGGACTTCTGCGCCGGCGCCGGCGGCAAGACGCTGGCGCTGGGGGCGATGATGCGCAACACCGGCCGGCTGTATGCGTTCGACGTGTCCGGCCACCGGCTCGACGCACTCAAGCCGCGCATGGCGCGCAGCGGCCTGTCGAACATCCATCCGGCACAGATCGCACACGAGCGGGACGAGCGGATCAAGCGCCTGGCAGGCAAGATCGACCGCGTGCTGGTCGACGCGCCCTGCTCGGGGCTGGGAACCCTGCGCCGCAATCCCGACCTCAAGTGGCGGCAGTCGCCGCAGGCGATCGAGGAACTGCGCGTCAAGCAGCAGGCCATCCTGGCCAGTGCCGCACGCCTGGTGAAGCCCGGCGGCCGACTGGTCTACGCGACCTGCAGCCTCCTCGAAACGGAGAACGAGGCGATCGCCGAGTCCTTCCTGGCATCCCAGCGGGACTTTGTCACTGTCCCGGTGCTGGAGGTCCTGGAGCGCCACCAGCTGACCGGGGCTGCCGGACTGGTCCGCGGCAACTATCTGCGTATGTGGCCTCATCGGCATGCAACGGACGGCTTCTTCGCGGTTGTATGGCAGCGGCGCTGACCGGCGCCTGATGGAACGTTCTTCCTGCCGATCCGCTCGAATCTGTCATCAGATGCGGGAAAGTCCGTAGTTTCCCCGGGTGGTCGAGCACAGCGGCACCTACAATCCCGCAGCAACCAGCAAAGGATAGCGATGGACTGGGTTTTGACGATGTGGGACGGCGCCGTGAATGGTCTGGCCCAGGGTTATCTCGACGCGACGTGGTGGCAGGTGCTCGCCTACACCTTGGTAGCCACGCACATCACGATCGCTGCCGTGACGATCTTCCTGCACCGTTCGCAGGCTCACCGGGCGCTCGATCTGCACCCCGCCGTGATGCACTTCTTCCGGGCCTGGCTGTGGCTGACCACCGGCATGGTGACCAAGGAGTGGGTCGCGATCCACCGCAAGCACCACGCCAAGTGCGAGACCGAGGACGATCCGCACAGCCCGCAGACGCGCGGCATCAAGACGGTGCTGCTGACCGGCAGCGAGCTCTACCGCAGCGAAGCCAAGAACCAGGAGACGCTGTCCAAGTTCGGGCACGGCACGCCCGACGACTGGATCGAGCGCAACCTGTACACGCGCTACAGCTGGCAAGGCGTGGGCCTGTGCCTGCTGCTGAACCTGTTCCTCTTCGGCGCGATCGGCGCCGCGGTGTGGGCGTTGCAGATGCTGTGGATCCCGATCACGGCCGCCGGCATCATCAACGGCATCGGTCACTGGTGGGGCTATCGGAGTTTCGAGGCGCCGGACGCGTCGACCAACATCTCGCCGTGGGGGATCATCATCGGCGGCGAGGAGCTGCACAACAATCACCACACCTACCCGACCTCGGCCAAGCTGTCGGTCAAGCCCTACGAGTTCGACATCGGCTGGCTCTACATCAGCGTGCTGCAGAAGCTGGGCCTGGCGACGGTGCGCAAGACGCCGCCCCGGCTGGCGCTCGGTGCGGTCAAGCCCGTGGCCGACAGCAAGACCCTGGAAGCGATCATCGCGAATCGCTACGAGTTGATGGCCGGCTATGGCCGTGAACTCAGGGCGGCTTGCCATGCCGAGCTGACGCGCCTGAAGGCACAGGGTCAGCGTGACACGACGAAGTGGAAGCAGATGCGGCTCGCGAAGCGCTGGCTGCATCGCGACGACGATCGCATTCCCCAGGCCGTGCGCTCCGACGTCGCGACGGCGCGGGCCGAGCATCCGGTGCTCGACAAGCTGGTGACGATGCGCGAGGAACTGCGCCTGCTGTGGACGCGCACCAACGTGTCGGCCGAGCAACTGGTCGCCGACCTGCAGGCCTGGTGCCGCAAGGCCGAAGAGAGCGGCATCGCGGCCCTGCAGGACTTCGCGATGCGCCTGCGTGCAGCGCACGCCTGACGACACCTGAAGCGGGCGGGAACGGACCCGCAAAGAAAAGGCGCCCCGCGGGGCGCCTTTTTGCTTGGCAGGAAGCCGACGATGCCTACTTCAGCTTCACTTCCTTGTAGGCGACGTGCTTGCGCGCCTTGGGATCGAACTTCATCAGTTCCATCTTCTCGGGATGCAGCTTCTTGTTCTTGTCGGTCGTGTAGAAGTGACCGGTGCCGGCTGTCGATTCCAGCTTGATCTTCTCGCGTCCACCTTTGGCCATGATCGTCTCCTAGCTCAGAGTTCGCCCTTGGCACGCAGGTCGGCGACGACCTGATCGATGCCGACCTTGTCGATGAGGCGCAGCGCGGCGTTCGTGACGCGCAGGCGCACCCAGCGGTTCTCGGTCTCGAGCCAGAAGCGGCGGTACTGCAGGTTGGGCAGGAAGCGACGCTTGGTTTTGTTGTTGGCGTGGGACACGTTGTTCCCCACCATCGGGCCCTTGCCCGTGACTTGACAGACGCGTGCCATGACGCTTCTCCGTTCGATGTGATCCACTCGGACGCCGAGGGACGCCCGGCGAAGCCGCGCATTATAGCGGGCAAACGCTGGCCGGTCACCTGGCGCCGACCGGGCCCTCCGATCAGCCCTGTTGGCCCTGTTCGAGGAAGCGCTGTGCGTCCAGCGCGGCCATGCAGCCGGTACCGGCGCTGGTGATGGCCTGGCGGTAGACATGATCCTGCACATCGCCAGCGGCGAAGACCCCGGGCACGCTCGTCATCGTCGCCAGCCCGTTGAGGCCGCTGCGCGTGACCAGGTAGCCGTCCTTCATTTCCAGTTGCCCCTGGAAGATCTCCGTGTTGGGCCGGTGCCCGATGGCGATGAAACAGCCCTTGAGCGCGATGTCCTCGGTCTGGCCGGTCTGCGTGTGCTTGACGCGGATCCCCGTCACGCCGCTCGCATCGCCCAGCACCTCGTCGAGGACGTGGAAGAGCTTCAGTTCGATCTTGCCGGCGGCGACCTTCTCCATCAGCTTGTCCACCAGGATCGCCTCGGCCTTGAACTTGTCGCGCCGGTGCACCAGCGTGACCTTGCTCGCGATGTTGGACAGGTAGAGGGCCTCCTCAACGGCGGTGTTGCCGCCACCGACGACGCAGACCTCCTGGTCGCGGTAGAAGAAGCCGTCGCAGGTGGCGCAGCCGCTCACGCCCCGGCCCATGAAGGCCTTCTCCGACGACAGCCCCAGGTATTGCGCGGAGGCGCCGGTGGCCAGGATAAGGGCGTCGCAGGTGTAGGTCCCGGCGTCACCGGTGAGGGTGAAGGGGCGTTGCGACAGGTCGACCTGGTTCACATGGTCGAACACGATCTCCGTCCCGAAGCGCTGGGCATGCTCCAGGAAGCGCTGCATCAGGTCCGGTCCTTGCACGCCCATGACGTCGGCCGGCCAATTGTCGACCTCGGTCGTCGTCATCAACTGGCCGCCCTGGGCCAGGCCGGTGATCAAGACCGGCTGCAGGTTCGCCCGGGCCGCATAGACCGCCGCCGTGTAGCCGGCGGGACCGGAGCCGAGGATCAGGACTTTGGCGTGCTTGCTCATGAGGGGTGTGGGGTGAGACGGGAAACGAGGCGGGATCAGGGACGATCCGGGTTTGTGAGCGCTGACCTTCGGGTAGAGTCCGACCGGGACATTTCTCACGTTCCGGACAAGGCAACCGGGCGGAGGAATTGTAGGTAGTGCCGTCATGCGCCGCCGCAAGGCGACCTATGGCCTCGATAGACCAACCAGAGCGAAGGTGATTCGATGGCGATGCTGTCCAACCTTGACCTGATCCGGCGTGTGCCGCTGTTCTCGCTGCTCACCGGCGAACAGGCGCAAGCCATCGCAGAAGGCGTGATCAAGCGCCGCTACCGGCGCGGCGAGGTCATCGTCGAGCAGGGCACCAAGTCCAACGCCCTCTACATCCTGCTGACGGGCCGCGCCCGCGTGGTGACGGCCGATGCCCGGGGCCGCGAAGTGATCCTCGCCGTGCTGCAGCCTGGTGACTATCTCGGCGAGATGAGCCTCATCGACAACGAGCCCCACTCGGCCACCGTGCGCGCCGAAGTGCAGTGCGACGTGCTGGTGCTGGGTCGCGCCGAGTTCGCGCGCTGCCTGCCCGAGAACTCCAGTCTCTCCTACGCGATCATGCGGGGGCTCGTCGCCCGCCTGCGTGCCGCCGACCGTCAGATCGAGTCGCTGGCGCTCCTCGACGTGTATGGCCGCGTCGCGCGGGCCTTGCTCGACATGTCCGAAGAGGGTGCCGAGTACAAGCTGATCCGCAACAAGGTCTCGCGTCAGGATCTGGC
The DNA here is from genome assembly GCA_964622685.1 of uncultured Methylibium sp. Lineage (GTDB taxonomy): Bacteria > Pseudomonadota > Gammaproteobacteria > Burkholderiales > Burkholderiaceae_C > Methylibium. Next base: position 650 of record CAZUUU010000042.1, on the reverse strand, counting down.
CAAGGTCGTGGGCGCTTCCCGCGAGATGGTCAGCCGCGTGATGAAGGACCTGGAGGAGCGCGGCTTCATCCAGACCCAGGAGAACGGGGCGGTCCACATCATGGAGCGCCTGGCCCATCGCTAGCGTGGCGAAGCGGGCGCTGCGGATGCGGCGTCGGGTCAACAGTTCGAAACCGGGCGCGCGGGCCCTTCGGCCACAATCCGCGGCATGAGTTTTCCGCTGGGTTCCCTGGGGGCCGACGCTCGTGCGGTGGGTGGTGAGCCGACGGCGGTGTCGCGCTGGCGGCTGCAGTTCGCGGTCGTGTTCGGCGGCGTGCTGTGGCTGCTGGCCTTGCTGGCGCTGGCCACGCACAGCGGCAACGATCCGGCCTGGTCCACGTCCGGCCTCGGCGCCGAGACGAGCAACCGCGCCGGCGTCGTCGGCGCCTGGTTCTCCGACATCGTCTTCTTCGTCTTCGGCCACTCGGCCTGGTGGGGCTTGCTGATCGCGGCCCGGGCCTGGCTCAGCGCCCTGGCGCACTGGCTGCGCAGCGATGTCGCGCCCGTGCGCGCGGACCCGCTCGCGGGTCGGCCGACGGGGCTGTTCTGGCTGGGTGTGGTCCTGCTGATCGCGGCCAGCTGCGCGCTCGAGTCGACGCGCCTGTACCAGT
>CAZUUU010000041.1:0-21600 GCA_964622685.1 uncultured Methylibium sp. | reverse complement strand
GTCACCGTGGCCTGCTGCGTCAGGTCGCCTTCGGCCACCGTCTGCAGTTCGTTCATCAGCCGCAGAATGGCCGCCTGGTTGGCGTCGTTGACGCGCTTGGCTTCCTGCTCCTGGCGTTCGGCTTCCTCGCGCTGCTGGTTGGCGATCGCGGCGCGCTGGCGCTGGTCCTGCAGCGACACGTACAGCAGGCCGCCGATGCCGGCCAGCACGAGCAGCAGCGAGACGATGATCAGCAGCAGGCTGCCGAAGCCGAGGCCGGCGCGCGCCTGCAGCTGCGACTGCACTTCCTGCAGTCCCTTGCGCAGCGGTTCGCTGTCGGCCACGATCTGGGACTGCGCCTCGCGCGCCGACACCAGGCCCTGCAGGTTGCCGAGAATCGCGCCGGCCTGCACGCGGGTCTCCTCGTACTGCTTCAGCAGCGCCTGCAGGCGCTCGCGGGTCGCCGCGTCCTTGGTGCCGGGCAGCCGCAGGTCGGCGTTGCCGTCGAGCAGGCCCTGCGCGATCTCGCGGAAGGAGTTGAGGTCCTTGCCGAGCAGGAACACCGCCTCGGGCGACACGCCCTCCACGGTCAGGAACTCGTTGGCCGACTTGCCGATGCGCTGGGTCAGCATCACGACCTGGCCCACCGCCGACAGCTCGGCCGGCGAGGCGTCCTGCTGCAGCTTCAGCGAGGACACCGTCTCGGCGATCTCGAGCAGGTCGGACGACTGGCGGTTGATGCCGCGCAGCGCCTGGCTCACCTCGGTCAGCGTCTTCTGCTGCGTCAGCACGGTGTTGGAGTTCTTCTCGGCCTTGTCGATCAGCGGCATCAGCGGCTCGAGCATGGGCTGCACCCCCGCCGGCGCCTGCGAGACGGTCTCGCTGCCGGACTGCAGGCCGCGGGTCGCGCCGGCCAGCACGCCGACGCTCTCCTTCACCTCGGGGAAGGCCGCGGTGCTGCCCACCAGGGCCTGCGACACCGACTTCGCGAGGCGCTGCGACTGCATCAGCGCGTCACCCGCGGCCGCCACCTGGCTCGCGCTCTGGTTGGCCGAGTTCAGCGCCAGGCCGGTCACGGTGATCAGGCCGACCAGGCCCAGGATGAAGATGCCCGCCAGCACGCGGCGCTGCTCGGCCGCCGGCAGGCCGCCGATCATCGGCAGGCCGGCGCCGCTGCGCGGCTCGCCGCCTTCGATGCGGGTCTCGCCGAAGGCGTCGGGCATCTCGGAAGGCGCCGCCTCGGAGATGATCGACGAGTCGGCGTTCTGCACCGTGGCCTGCTGGGTCGCCGCCATGTCGAGCGTGGCCGTCCCGTCCGGCCCCACGACCAGGTCGTCGGCCCCCGGGTAGGCATCGTCGAAAGCCAGGTCGTCGTCGTTGGACTTGCGTTGACCCAGACCCTTGAACTTGTTCAGAAAGCCCATAAAAGCCTCTCGCTCACCTCGGTGGTTCGGTCGGCGTGCTCCGGCGGCTTGCGCTCACCGGGCAATCCTCAGAAAAGCATCCTCGCTGGCCAGCGCGGCCAGCTGCAACTCTTGCCAGCGTCGGCCGCTGGCATCGCTGTAGCGCCCGCCGGCGAAGGCCGGCCGGGCCGGATCGTCGGCGTCGCGCGTCATCTGCTCGGAGCCGCGCAGGCCGGCCAGCCGGTCGACCAGCAGCGCGCAGTTGATCTCGAGCCCCGGATTGAAGGCCACGAGGCGCGACTGCTCGCGCCCGATGTCGCTCATCGCCGTGGCCCGCAGCCCCAGGAAGGACGCCAGGTCGACGACGCCGTGCAGGCGGCCGCGCAGGTTGGCGACACCCAGGAACCAGGCACTGGTGTGCGGCACCGCGACCAGCGCGGCCAGCGGGAAGATCTCGCCGGCCTGGCCGAGCGGCAGCAGCACGCCCTGGCCCGCGCATTCGACCGCCAGCCAGCTGGCGGTGTCGGTCTGCAGGCGCGCGCTCTGCAGGCGCTCGGCCAGCCGGCTTTGCAACTCGCGCAGCGCTTCCTTCTTGGCCATGCCCTGGAGACCCCCGTTGCGTGCGGCTCAGCGTCGCGGCTTCAGTCGAAGGCGCGGATCTTGGCCACCAGCTCGTCGGCATCGACGGGCTTGACCACGTAGTCGCGTGCGCCCTGGCGCATGCCCCAGACCTTGTCGGTTTCCTGGTTCTTGCTGGTGCACATGATCACGGGCACGTCCAGGAAGCGCGGGTCGCGGGTGATGGCGCGCGTGAGCTGGAAGCCGTTGAGCCCCGGCATCACGACGTCCATCAGGATCAGGTCGGGCTTTTCCTCGCCGAGGCGCTTCATGGCCTCGTCGCCGTTCTCGGCCGTGCGCACCTTGTAGCCGCGCTTGCTGAGCAGGTCGGACAGGAAATGCAGTTCGGTCTTCGAATCGTCGACCAACAGGATCTTCTCGATCGCCATGGTGGGGTCCTCGTTATCGGGGTGCCGCCCCGCGCCCTGCGGGGCACGCCGCGGAGCGACGGCTCACGGCCGTCATGCCGCGCGACGGTGCTGTTGCACCGCCTGCAGCAACTGGTCTTTGGTGAAGGGCTTGGTCAGGTAGTCCTCGGAGCCGACCATGCGGCCGCGCGCCTTGTCGAACAGGCCGTCCTTGGACGACAGCATGATGACCGGCACGCCGGAGAACTTGGGGTTGCGCTTGATGATGGCGCAGGTCTGGTAGCCGTCCAGGCGCGGCATCAGGATGTCGCAGAAGATCAGGTGCGGCTGGTGGTCGTTGACCTTGGCCAGCGCATCGAAGCCGTCCTCGGCCAGCACCACCTGGTGCCCGCCCTGCTTGAGGAAGATCTCGGCGCTGCGCCGGATGGTGTTGCTGTCGTCGATGACCAGGACGCGCACCACCTCGGCGACGGTCTCGGACCCCGCTCCCTCTTGCGTCAGCGCTTGGTTCACCGGCCGTTCTCCTCAACGAAGCCCACGGGTCAGATCTGCACCATCTCGAAGTCCTCCTTGCGGGCTCCGCATTCGGGACAGGTCCAGTTCATCGGCACATCGGCCCAGGCGGTGCCCGGAGCGATGCCGTGCTCCGGATCCCCGGCTGCCTCGTCGTAGATCCATCCGCAGATGAGGCACATCCAGGTTCGCGGTTCGCTCACGGTGTCTTGACTGTTCACTACAATGAAAAAAGATTGTAGCGAGCGCCCTCTGCGAAAAGACAAGGGTTAGTGGGCACATACGCAACATTCCTCATAAAACTCTGGAACTCCGTGACCACCTGCGCACAGCGGGCCCGGTCACCGAACGGACCGCCGATGAACACCCCCGCGCAGAGCGCGACCGAGTCCCCCGAAGTGCCCGTCGGCGATGCGCCGCCGGCCTGCGTGATGAGCTTCAATGCCAGCGACCCGAGCGGCGCCGGCGGCCTGGCCGGGGACGTCTCGACGATCGCCGCGATGGGCGCCCACGCGCTGCCGGTCGTCACCGCGATCGTGCTGCGCGACACGGCCGAGGTCTTCGAGTCGCACGAGATCGAGGCCGACACCATCGTCGAGCAGGCCCGCAGCATCCTCGAGGACATCACGATCTCGGCCTGGAAGGTCGGCTTCCTCGGCAGCGCCGAGGGCGTGGCCGGCGTCGCCGAGGTGCTGAGCGACTACCCCGACGTGCCGCTGGTGGCCTACATGAACGGCGTGTCCTGGCTGGACGAGGACGACCAGCAGGCCTACCTGGACGCCTGGCGCGAGCTGATCCTGCCGGCCACCGAGGTGCTGGTCGGCAACCAGCAGACCCTGGTCGACTTCCTGCTGCCCGACTGGGACGGCGAGCGCCCGCCGTCGGCGCGCGAGCTGGCGGTCGCCGCCGGCGAGCTGGGCACCAAGTACGTGCTGGTCACCGGCATCGCGCTGCCGGCCGGCAAGGGCAGCGAGGCCTATGTCGACAACGTGCTGGCCTCGCCCCAGGGCGCGATCACCGGCGAGAAGTTCGAGCGCTTCGATGCCGCCTTCATCGGCGCCGGCGAGACGCTCTCGGCCGCGCTGGCCTCGCTGCTGGCCAGCGGCCAGGACCTGCACCTGGCGGTGTCCGAGGCGCTGAGCTTCCTCGACCAGGCGCTGGATGCGGGCTTTCGGCCCGGCATGGGCAACGTCGTGCCCGACCGCTTCTTCTGGGCGCTGCCCGAGGCAGAGCCGGGCACCGAGGGCGAGGAGCCGGAGGGCGAGCCGATGCCCGACGAGTCCCCGGCCGCCGACCGCGGCCCGCGCCGCATCCATTGAGCTTCGTCGCGATGACCGCCTCCCGCAGCACGCAACTCTTCGAGCGCGCCCAGCGCAGCATCCCCGGCGGCGTCAACTCGCCGGTGCGTGCCTTCCGCGCCGTCGGCGGCACGCCGCGTTTCATCGCGCGGGCCGAGGGCGCCTACCTGTGGGACGCCGACGGCCAGCGCTACGTCGACTACATCGGCTCCTGGGGCCCGATGATCCTGGGCCACGGCCACCCGGCGGTGCTGGAGGCGGTGCAGAAGGCGGCGCGCGACGGCTTCAGCTTCGGCGCCCCGACCGAGCGCGAGATCGAGCTGGCCGAGGAGATCCTGAAGCTCGTGCCCGGGGTCGAGCAGGTGCGCCTGGTCAGCTCGGGCACCGAGGCGGCCATGAGCGCGCTGCGCCTGGCGCGCGGCGCCACCGGCCGCAGCAAGATCGTCAAGTTCGAGGGCTGCTACCACGGCCATGCGGATGCGCTGCTGGTGAAGGCCGGCTCGGGCCTCGCGACCTTCGGCCACCCGACCTCGGCCGGCGTGCCGCCCGAGGTGGTCCAGCACACGCTGGTGCTGACCTACAACGACCTGGCCGGCCTCGAGGCGGCCTTCGACGTCCACGGCCGCGACATCGCCTGCGTGATGATCGAGCCGATCGCCGGCAACATGAACTTCGTGCGCGCCGCCGTGCCCTACATGAAGCGGCTGCGCGAACTGTGCACGCAGCACGGCGCGCTGCTGGTCTTCGACGAGGTGATGACGGGCTTTCGCGTCGCACTCGGCGGCGCGCAGAGCCTGTACGCGCAGCAGATCCCCGGCTTCCGGCCCGACCTCAGCGTGTTCGGCAAGGTCATCGGCGGCGGCATGCCGCTGGCCGCGTTCGCCGGGCCGAAGGCGATCATGGAGCAGCTGGCGCCGCTGGGGCCGGTCTACCAGGCCGGCACCCTGAGCGGCAACCCGGTGGCCACGGCCTGCGGCCTGGCGACCCTGCGCGAGATCCAGAAGCCCGGCTTCTTCGACGCGCTGGCGCAGCGCACGCGCAGCTTGGTCGACGGCCTGCTGGGCGCCGCCCGCCAGGCCGGCGTCCCGATGGTCGGCGACTGCGAGGGCGGCATGTTCGGCTTCTTCTTTGCCGCCAGCCTGCCGCAGGACTATGCGCAGGTGCTGGACACCGACAAGGCGCGCTTCAACGCCTTCTTCCACGCGATGCTGGAGGCCGGTGTCTACCTGGCCCCGGCGCTCTACGAGGCGGGTTTCGTCAGCGCGGCGCACACGCGGGCGGACATCGACTTCACGGTCGACGCCGCCGCGCGCAGCCTGCGCGGCTGATCAGGCCGTCAGGCCGGCGACGAGCGCAGGCCGTAGGTCCCGCCGCCGGCGAACAGGTATTCGACGCGCAGGATCGCCTCGCCCTGCTCGCCGGCGAAGGTGAAGCCGACCATGGCGACCGCGTCGCCGTTGCGGATCTCGGCGACCTTCCAGGCTTCCATGCGCGTCAGCGGCGCGCACTCGATGTGCCAGAGCTTGTCCTTGCGGCGCGGCAGCTCGGCCCGCGCCAGCAGGCCCGCGCCGTCGACCGGCGACGACTGCGGCGGCACCGGTCGCCGCGCCAGGTCGGCCGGCAGCTTGAGGTCGGGCGCGATCTCCAGGTCGAACTCGACGTGCGGGTTGCGCCAGGCGACCTTGCGGGCCATGCCGGCCAGGTAGACCGGCCGGCCCTGGTCGAAGCTGCTCCAGCCGTGGTGGGCCAGCGCTGGCCGCAGCGGCAGGGCCGCGGCGGCCAGCAGGAGGAATCGGCGTTGCATCGGGGTCTCCTTGCTTCCAGGACGAGGGGTGGACCGGCAGCGCTCAGGCATACGCGATCCAGCGACCGCAGATGATGACGGCCAGCCAAAGACCCAGCGACGCGAGGGTCTGCGCGCGCGCCACGCCGTCCAGCTTGTCGAGGCCGCCGCGCGAGTGGAAGGCGGCGGCGTTGAGGCCGGCGATCATCAGCAGCGTCATCTTCAGCACGAAGACGCGGTTGCCGAGCATCTCGGTCGCCTGGCTGGCAAACATCAGCAGTCCCGTCGTTGCGGCCAGGCCAAAGCCGGCCAGCGTCAGCGGCAGGGCGAGCCGCGCCAGGGGCCGTACCGGCAGCGCCGCGCCCAGGCCCCAGACGCGCAGCTCGAACAGCACCAGACTGCCCAGCAGCAGCGCGATGCCGACCACGTGCAGCGACTCGAGCAGCGGGTAGAGCCAGGGGTGGCTCGCGATCCACGCGAAGGCGGTGAAGTCGGCGCGGCCCTGCATGCGGCGGACCATACATCGAGACCGTCATGGAGCGGCTCCTAGAATCCGCGCATGCACCTTCACATCCTGGGCATCTGCGGCAGCTTCATGGGCGGGCTGGCCGCCCTGGCCCGCGAGGCCGGTCATCGCGTGACCGGCTGCGATGCCGGCGTCTACCCGCCGATGAGCGACCAGCTGCGCGCCCAGGGCATCGAGCTGATCGAGGGCTGGGGCGCCGACCAGCTGGCGCTGAAGCCCGATCTCTTCGTCATCGGCAACGTGGTCTCGCGCGGCAACGCGCTGATGGAAGCGATCCTCGACGCCGGCGCGCCCTACACGAGCGGCCCGCAATGGCTGTCCGAGCATGTGCTGCCGGGCCGCCACGTGCTGGCGGTGGCCGGCACGCACGGCAAGACCACGACGACCTCGATGCTGGCCTGGATCCTCGAGGCCGCGGGCCGGCAGCCCGGCTTCCTGGTCGGTGGCGTGCCGCAGAACTTCGGCATCTCGGCGCGACTCGGCGCGGGCTCGCCCTCCGCGCCCTTCGTCATCGAGGCCGACGAGTACGACACCGCCTTCTTCGACAAGCGCAGCAAGTTCGTGCACTACCGGCCACGCACCGCGGTGCTGAACAACCTCGAGTTCGACCACGCCGACATCTTCGCGGACCTCGCCGCGATCGAGACCCAGTTCCACCACCTGCTGCGCACCGTGCCGGCCAGCGGCCGCGTGGTCGTCAACGCGCGCGAGGACAGCCTCTCGCGCGTGCTCGAGCGCGGCTGCTGGAGCGACGTGGTGCGCTTCGGCGTGCGCGGCGACGTGCCGGGCTGGCGTGCGCGGGGCGAGCCGCATGCCTTCGACGTGCTGAAGTCGGGCGTCAAGGTCGGCCGCGTCGAGTGGCCGCTGCTGGGCGAGCACAACCAGCTCAACGCGCTGGCCGCGATCGCGGCGGCCGAGCATGCCGGTGTCGCCCCCGGCGAGGCCGCGCAGGCGCTGGCGCGCTTCGAGAACGTCAAGCGCCGCCTCGAGCTGCGCGGCGAGGTCGCCGGCGTCAAGGTCTACGACGACTTCGCCCACCATCCGACCGCGATCCGCACGACCATCGACGGCCTGCGGCGCCGCGTCGGCCCGCAGGGCGAGGGGCCGCGCATCCTGGCGGTGTTCGAGCCGCGCTCCAACACGATGAAGCTGGGCACGATGAAGGCCCAGCTGCCCTGGGCGCTCGAGGAGGCCGACCTCGCCTTCTGCCATAGCGGCGGCCTGGACTGGGATGCCCACGAGGCGCTGGCGACCCTGGGCGAGCGTGCCGTCGTCGCGGACACGATCGACACGCTGGTGCGGCGCGTCGTCCAGGCCGCACGGCCGGGCGACCACGTGCTGTGCATGAGCAACGGCGGCTTCGGCGGCATCCACGCCAGGCTGCTGGCGGCGCTGGCGCAGTGACCCGCCGTCACGCGGCACCGCCGCGCCACTTGATCTATCTGCACGGCTTTCGCTCGTCGCCGGGTTCGACCAAGGCGCAGCGCATGGCCGCCGAGGTCGCCGCACTGCAGGCGCGCGGCGTCGACATCGAATGGAGCTGCCCGCAGCTGCCGCCCTCGCCGGCCGAGGCCCGCGAGCTGATCGACGCGCTGGCCGCGCCGTGGCCGGCCGACGCGATGGCGGTGATCGGCAGCTCGCTCGGCGGTTTCTATGCGACGGTGCTGGCCGAGCGCCGCGGCTGCCGTGCCGTGCTGCTCAATCCGGCGGTGGAGCCGGCGCGCGACCTGGCGCGGCACATCGGCGAACTGACCGCCTGGCACGACCCGGCGCTGCGCTTCGAGTTCACCGCTGCGCATGTCGAGGAACTGCGCGAGATGCGCCCCGGCGAGATCGTCGACGCCGCGCGCTACTTCGCCGTGATCGCCAAGGGCGACGAGCTGCTCGACTGGCGCGAGATGCAGGCGCGCTATGCCGGCGCGCACGTGAAGCTGCTCGAGGGCAGCGACCATGCGCTGACGGACTTCGATCGGCACCTGCCCGACGTCCTGGCCTTCCTCGGCCTCGATCGACCGACCTGAGCCGGGGGCCTTGCGCCCCGAGGCGACAATAAGACCATGTACGCGCTGTTCGAAGAAGCCGGCAAGTTCCTCGCCGGCCGGGTGATGTCCGAGGCCGAGAGCTCGCTGCAGGTCGAGCTCGACTCCGGCAAGCGGGTCAAGGTGAAGAGCGCCAACGCGCTGCTGCGCTTTGCCAAGCCGGCACCGGCCGAGCTGATGGCGCAGGCGCAGGCGCTGTCCGGCGAGATCGATCTCGACCTGGTCTGGGAGGCGGCCCCCGACGACGAGTTCGGCTTCGACGACATCGCCCGCGAGTACTTCAACGCCAATGCCGACGCGCCGCAGCGGGCCGCGACCCTGTTGCGCCTGTTCGACGCGCCGCACTACTTCCACCGCCGCGGCAAGGGGCGCTTCCGCAAGGCGCCGGAGGACGTGCTGAAGCAGGCGCTGCTGGCCATCGAGCGCAAGGCCCAGCAGGCGCGGCAGATCGATGAGTGGGCGGCCGCGCTCGCGGCGGGCGACTGCCCCGCGCCGATCCGCGACCAGCTCTACAGGATCCTCTTCAAGCCCGACAAGAACGGCCCCGAGTACAAGGCCGTCGTCGAGGCCTCGAAGCGCTCGCACCAGGCCCCGCTGGACCTGCTGAAGGCGGCCGGCGCCATCACCAGCCCCTACCAGTTCCACTGGAAGCGCTTCCTGTTCGAGTTCTTCCCCAAGGGCACGGCCTTCCCGCCGCTGGCGGCGCCGCAGATCAAGGACGAGTTGCCGCTCGCCGCAGTGCAGGCCTTCTCGATCGACGACTCGTCGACGACCGAGATCGACGATGCGCTGTCGGTCCAGGGCCTCGGCACGGACACCATCACGTTCGGCGTGCACATCGCCGCGCCGGCGCTCGCCATCGCCCCCGGCTCGGCGGTCGACCAGGTCGCGCGCACGCGCTGGTCCACGGTCTACATGCCGGGCCACAAGCTGACCATGCTGCCCGACGAGGTGGTGCAGGCCTACACGTTGGTCGAGGGCCGCGACTGCCCGGCGGTGTCGGTCTACTTCACCTTCGATGCGGCCACGCTGGAGTTGCAGCAGGCCGAGACGCGGCTGGAGCGCGTCCACATCGCCGCCAACCTGCGCCATGACCAGCTGGACGCGGTGATCACCGAGGCCTCGCTGGCCGGCGAGGCGCCGGCCGCCTATGCGCATGCCGACGAACTGGCCTTCGCCTTCCGCCTGGCGCGGCACCTGAAAGCCCAGCGCGAGGTGGCGCGCGGCAAGCCCGAGAACTTCAACCGCCCCGACTACAGCTTCAAGCTCGACGGCGTGCAAGGCCCCGAGCCCGACGGCAGCGAGACGGTCGTGATCGGCGAGCGCAAGCGCGGCTCGCCGCTGGACCTGATCGTCGCAGAGGCGATGATCCTCGCCAACAGCCACTGGGGCGGCTGGGTGGCCGACTGCGGCGTGCCGGCGATCTACCGCAGCCAGGCCAGCATGGCGCCCGGCATCAAGGTGCGCATGGGCGTGCGGCCGGCGCCGCATGCCGGCATGGGCGTGAAGCAGTACGCCTGGTCGACGTCGCCGCTGCGGCGCTACGTCGACCTGGTCAATCAGTGGCAGATCGTCGCCTGCGCGCGCCACGGCCGCACCGCGGCGCTGGCCGCGCCCTTCAAGCCCAAGGACGCGGAGCTGTTCTCGGTAATCTCGGGCTTCGACACGGCCTACACCGCCTACAACCAGTTCCAGAACGGCCTCGAGCGCTACTGGACCCTGCGCCACCTCGAGCAGGCCGGCATCGCCGAGCTCGACGCGGCGGTGATGAAGTACGGCCTGGTGCGGGCCGAGACCTTGCCGCTGGTGTTCCGCGCGCTCGGCTGCGAGAGCCTGCCGCGCGGCACGCGCGTGCGCGTGCGCATCACCGGCACCGACCTGCTGACGCTGGACGTGCATGCCAGCCTGGTGGCCCGCCTCGACGAGGCTGCGGCCGCTGCGACGACCCAGGCCGATGTTGGCGACGAAGGCGAAGACGGCGAGGACGAAGCCGCGGCCGCTGCGCCCCTGGCGCTGGCGATCGACCTGCAGGATGGCGACAATGCTCCCGAGCCGGCCGACGCCGGTACCGCGAGCTGAGCTTTCATGAAGAAGCCTTCGAACCACGGCTGGTTGTCCGGGCTGCGACGGCTGAGCACGCTGCAGCTGGCGCTGCTGGTTTCCGTCGGCGTGCACGCCGCATTGCTGACCGTGCGCTTCGTCGACCCCGAGGGCTTCAACCGCGTCTTCAAGGACACGCCGCTCGAGGTGATCCTGGTCAACGCGCGCTCGACCGAGCCGCCGCTCAAGGCCCAGGCCATCGCGCAGGCGGCGCTGGCCGGCGGCGGCGAGGCCCAGGCCGGCCGCGCGACCTCGCCGCTGCCGCCGTCGGCGCTGACCGAGGTCGGCGACTCGCTGGAAGACGCGCGCAAGCAGATCCAGCAGCTGCAGGAGCAGCAGATGCAGATGCTGGCGCAGATCCGGCGCGAGCTGGCGCGCCTGCCGCCGCCCGATCCGCAGCGCGACCAGGGCAGCCCCGAGGCGCGCGCCCAGGCCGAGCAGCGCCGCCAGCTGGTGGAGATGCTGGCCGAGATCGAGAAGCGCATCAACACCGAGAACTCCCGCCCGCGCAAGCGCTACGTGAGCCCGTCGACCAGCGAGGCGGTCTACGCCGTCTACTACGACGTGCTGAAGCGCCGCATCGAGGAGCGCGGCACCAAGAGCTTCCCCGAGGACAAGGGCCGCAAGCTCTACGGCGAGTTGGTGATGATGATCTGGGTCGATGCGGCCGGCCGCGTGCTCGAGACCGAGATCGTCCAGGGCTCGGGCCAGCGCGTGCTCGACCGGCGCGCGCAGGCCATCGTGCGCGCCGCCGCGCCCTTCGGCCCCTTCAGCGACGCGATGCGCGCCCAGGCCGACCAGATCGCGGTCGTGTCGCGCTTCCGCTTCACGCGCGAAGAGGGTCTCGAGACGCGGCTGCTGCAGGCACCCCAGCAATGAAGGACCGGTATGCCGTGGCCGGGCATCCGGTCGAGCACAGCCGCTCGCCCTTCATCCACGCGCGCTTCGCCGAGCTGACGGGTCAGGCGCTGGCCTACGGCCGGCTGCCCTGCCCGCCCGACGCCTTCGCGGCGACCGTGCGCGGCTTCGCGGCCTCGGCCGAGCCCGGCTTCGGCCCGGCGCGCGGCTGCAACGTCACCGTGCCCTTCAAGTTCGAGGTGCCGGCGCTGGCGCGGCGACTGACGCCGCGCGCCGCGCTGGCCGAAGCCGCCAACACGCTGCGCTTCGACGCCGACGGCTGGCAGGCCGACAACACCGACGGTGCCGGCCTGGTGCGCGACATCACCGTCCATGCGGGCGTGTCGCTCCGGGGCGCGCGGCTGCTGCTGGTCGGCGCCGGCGGCGCGGCCGCCGGCGTGCTGGGGCCGCTGCTCGAGGCCGGCCTGGCGGCGCTGGTGCTGGCCAACCGCAGCGTCGACAAGGCGCGCGCGCTGGTGCAGCGGCACACGGCGCTGGCCGTGCGGCACGGCGTCGAACTGCGCGCCGCGCCGCTCGACCGGACCGGGACGGCCTTCGACATCGTCGTCAACGCCACGGCAGCCAGCCTGTCCGGCGCCGGCGTGCCGGTGGCCGGCCAGGTGCTGCGGCCCGGCGCGCTGGCGCTGGACATGATGTACGGCGCGGCCGCGCGGCCCTTCCTGGCCTGGGCCGGCGAGCACGGCGCGCACGGGCGCGACGGCCTGGGCATGCTGGTCGAGCAGGCGGCGGAGTCCTTCGCCTTCTGGCGCGGCGTCCGGCCGCCGACGGCCGGGGTGCTGGCCGAGCTGCAGACCGTCGTCGCGCAGGAGTCGGCATGAGGTGGCTGGCGCGCGGCCTGGTGCTGCTGCTGCTGAGCGCGCTCGCGCTGCAGCTGATGTTCGTGCTGCGCATCGCGATGATGGTGATCATCGACCCGCAGTCGACCACCTTCCAGCGCAGCGAGATCTGGCGCCTGGCGACCGAACGCCACGAGGTGCTCTGGAGCCAGGCCTGGCGCTCCTACCCGCGCATCGGCGAGCCGCTCAAGCGCGCCGTCATCGCGGCCGAGGACGCGAGCTTCACCGACCACGGCGGCGTCGACTGGGAAGCGATCGAGAAGGCCTGGGAACGCAACCAGCGCGCCGAGGCCCGCGCCGAGCGGCTGCAGTCGCGGCTGGAGGCCCAGCGGCCGAAGAACGGCACACCACGAACCGCGCCGCCCCCCAAGGTGGTCGGCGGCTCGACCATCACGCAGCAGCTGGCGAAGAACCTCTTCCTGTCCGGCGAGCGCAGCCTGGCGCGCAAGGGCCAGGAGTTCGTCGTCACCCACGCGCTCGAGGCGCTGCTGTCGAAGGAGCGCATCCTCGAGATCTACCTCAACAACGTCGAATGGGGCGAGGGCCTGTTCGGCGCCCAGGCCGCGGCGCGCCACTACTTCCGCGTCGACGCCGACCGCCTGGCCCCGATGCAGGCGGCGCGACTGGCGGTGATGCTGCCCGCGCCCAAGCGCTTCGAGAAACGCCCCGGCTCGGTCTACATCGCCGGCCGCGCCGCCACCATCGTCGCGCGCATGGGCGCGGTCGAGCTGCCCTGAACGCCCGGCCAACGGAACACTCCAAGCCGCATGTCCGCCTCGTCCCTCAGCGCCGAGATCGCCGCGACCGCCGCCCGGCTGGTGGTCGAGGAAGGGCTCGAGTACGGGCCGGCCAAGCAGCGCGCCCTGAAGATCCTCGGCAGGCGCGGCCTGCCCGCCGGCGACCTGCCGGACAACGAGCAGCTGGAGGACGAGGTCCGCAGCTACCTGGCGCTGTTCTGCGCCGACACCCAGCCGGCCGAGCTGGCCGCGCTGCGCCGGACGGCGCTGCAGTGGATGGATCGCCTCGCGGCCTTCCGTCCCCACCTGACCGGCGCCGTGTGGCGCGGCACGGCCACGCGGCTCAACGACGTGCACCTGCAGCTCTACTGCGACGACCCCAAGTCGGCCGAGATCGCGCTGCTGGATGCCGGCGTCTCCTACGAGGTCGGCAGCACCCGGGCCGCCGACGGCCGCCAGGTCGACGTGCTGAGCCTCGCGCAGCCCAGCCGTGAACTCGGCGAACGCGTCATCGTCCACCTGAGCATCCTGGACCACGACGACCTGCGCGGTGCCCTCAAGCCCGACGCCCGCGGCCGGCCATCGCGCGGCGACGCGGCGGCGCTGCGCCGCCTGATGATGGAGAAGCCTGAATGACCGAATCCAAGCCCCGCTCCGGCCTGAACCGCCGCCTGCTGATGGCCGGCGCGGCCGCCGTCGGCGTCGGTGCCGGCGCCTGGGTGGCGCTGCGCAAGCAAGTGCCGGCCGGTAGTGCCGCCACCGGTCCCGATCTCTGGTCGCTGAGTTTCGACACCCCGGGCGGCACGCCCCTGGCCATGGCCAGCCTGCGCGGCAAGCCACTGCTGATCAACTTCTGGGCCACCTGGTGCGCCCCCTGCATCCGGGAACTGCCGCAGATCGGCCGCTTCTATCGTGATTTCAGCCCGAACGGCTGGCAAGTTCTGGCATTGGCCGTTGACAGCCCCACCCCGGTGCGCGAGTTCCTCGGCAAGCTGCCGCTCCCCTTCCCGGTCGCCCTGGCCGGCCTCGAAGGCAGCGAGCTGTCGCGCCAGCTCGGCAACGATCGCGGCGGCCTGCCGTTCAGTGTCGCCTTCGATGCCAAGGGCGACGCCGTCCAGCGCAAGCTGGGCGAAACCACCTACGAGGAACTGGCCGGCTGGGCTCGCGCGATGGCTTGAAGCGGCCCTGGCCGGATCGACCACGGCCCGTTTTGCGCGTAAAGTCGCGCCTTCGCCGGCCGATCTGCCGGCATCCACGCCGCTTCTGATGGAAATTCTCGTCCTGCACGGACCCAACCTGAACCTGCTCGGCAGCCGCGAGCCTTCGGTCTACGGCGCCACGACGCTGGCCGAGATCGACACGATGCTGCAGAAGCGGGCGGGCGAGGCCGGCGTCGGGCTGGCGAGCTTCCAGAGCAACCACGAAGGCGCGCTGGTGGACCGGGTCCAGGCTGCCGCCAGCGACGGCACCCGTTTCATCCTGATCAATCCGGCCGCCTTCACCCACACCAGCGTGGCCCTGCGCGACGCGCTGGCCGCGGTGGCGATCCCCTTCGTCGAGGTGCACCTGTCCAACGTGCACAAGCGCGAGACCTTCCGCCACCACTCCCATTTCTCGGACCTGGCCGACGGCGTGATCGTCGGCCTGGGCGCCAGCGGCTACCGGCTGGCGCTCGACTACGCGCTCGAGCGCCTGATCCCGGCCCGGCGCTGAACCGGCCTCCGCGGCGATCCCGCGGGCGGCCGGTCTTCCTACAAGTACAACCGTTGGAGAGAGAACCCCATGGACCTGCGCAAGCTCAAGACGCTGATCGACCTCGTGTCGGAGTCCAACGTCTCCGAACTGGAGATCACCGAGGCCGACGGCAAGGTCCGCATCGTCAAGAGCGCCCCGCTGGCGATGGTGCCGGTGGCCGCGCCGGCCGTCGTGGCGCCGGTCGTGATGCCGGCCGCCCCGGCCGCGGGCACCGCGGCGGTGGCGCCCGCCGCCGCAGTGGCCGAGCCGGCGGCGCCCGAGGGCCACGCCGTCAAGTCGCCGATGGTCGGCACCTTCTACCGTTCCGCCAGCCCGGGAGCCAAGGCCTTCGTCGAGGTCGGCAGCGAGATCAAGGAAGGCGAGCCGATCTGCATCATCGAGGCGATGAAGATCATGAACGAGATCGAGGCCGACAAGTCCGGCACGGTCACCAAGATCCTGTGCGAGAACGGCCAGGCGGTCGAGTTCGGGCAGCCGTTGTTCGTCATCGAGTAAGGCTGTCACTCGATGTTCAAGAAGATCCTGATCGCGAACCGCGGCGACCAGCAGACCGCAGGTCTGCGCAGCGGCGAAGCCAGATCGCGCGGCACGCGCAGCGTGCGGGGCGATCAAGCCGCGGAGCACTGAATGTTCAAGAAGATTCTGATCGCCAACCGCGGCGAGATCGCGCTGCGCATCCAGCGCGCCTGCCGCGAACTCGGCATCCGCGCCGTCATCGTCTATTCGGAGGCCGACCGCGACGCCAAGTACGTGAAGCTGGCCGACGAGGCGGTGTGCATCGGCCCGGCCGCCTCGGCCCAGAGCTACCTCAGCATGCCGGCCATCATCGCCGCCGCCGAGGTGACCGACGCCGAGGCCATCCACCCCGGCTACGGCTTCCTGTCCGAGAACGCCGACTTCGCCGAGCGCGTGCAGCAGAGCGGCTTCGTCTTCATCGGCCCGACGCCGGAGGCGATCCGCGTGATGGGCGACAAGGTCGCGGCCAAGCAGGCGATGATCAAGTCGGGCGTGCCGACGGTGCCGGGCGCCGAGGGCGCGCTGCCCGACGACCCGAAGGAGATCATCCGCCAGGCCCGCGCCATCGGCTACCCGGTGATCATCAAGGCGGCCGGCGGCGGCGGCGGGCGCGGCATGCGGGTCGTGCACACCGAGGCGGCCCTGGTGCACGCGGTGCAGACGACACGGGCCGAGGCGGGCGCCGCCTTCGGCAATCCGGCCGTCTACATGGAGAAGTTCCTCGAGAACCCGCGCCACATCGAGATCCAGGTGCTGGCCGACACGCACCGCAACGCCGTGTGGCTGGGCGAGCGCGACTGCTCGATGCAGCGCCGGCACCAGAAGATCATCGAGGAAGCCCCGGCGCCGGGCATCCCGCGCCGCGTGATCGAGCGCATCGGCGAGCGCTGCGTCGCGGCCTGCAAGAAGATCGGCTACCGCGGCGCCGGCACCTTCGAGTTCCTGTACGAGAACGGCGAGTTCTACTTCATCGAGATGAACACCCGCGTGCAGGTCGAGCACCCGGTGACCGAGCTCGTGACCGGCATCGACATCGTGCAGATGCAGATCCTGATCGCGGCCGGCGAGAAGCTGCCGTTCACGCAGCGCCAGATCGAGCTGAACGGCCATGCGATCGAGTGCCGCATCAACGCCGAGGACCCGTACAAGTTCACGCCCTCGCCGGGCCGCATCACGATGTGGCACCCGCCGGGCGGCCCGGGCGTGCGCGTCGACTCGCACGCCTACACGAACTACTTCGTGCCGCCGAACTACGACTCGATGATCGGCAAGATCATCACCCACGGCGACAACCGCAACCGGGCGCTGGCGCGCATGCGCACGGCGCTGCTCGAGACGGTGGTCGAGGGCATCCAGACCAACATCCCGCTGCACCGCGAGCTGATGGTGGACGCCAAGTTCGTCGAGGGCGGGACCAGCATCCACTACCTCGAAGGCTGGATGGCGCAGAGAAAGCGCTGATGCACGAGCTTGTGCTGCGCGCGCCGGAGGCCGCGGTCGAGACGCTGTCCGACGCGCTGATGGAGCTGGACGCGCTGTCGGTCTCGGTCGAGGATGCCGACGCCGACACGCCGGCCGAGCAGGCGCTGTTCGGCGAGCCGGACATGCCGGCGCCGGCGCCCGGCTGGCAGCACTCGACGCTGCGCGCGCTGTTCGCCGACGAGGCCGCGGCGACCGAGGCGGCCACCGTGCTGTTGAGCCAGGACTGGGCGGCCGGCGTGACGCTGCAGGCCATCGAGACGGTCCCGGACCAGGACTGGGTGCGCATCACGCAGTCGCAGTTCGCACCGGTCGAGATCACCCCGAGCTTCTGGATCGTGCCGTCATGGCACGAGGCACCGGCCGCGGCCACGCAGGTGATCCGCCTCGACCCGGGCCTGGCCTTCGGGACGGGGACCCACCCGACGACGCGCATGTGCCTGCGCTGGATCGCGACGCACGAGCCGGCGGTGCGCGGCGCGCGCGTGCTGGACTACGGCTGCGGCTCGGGCATCCTGGCGATCGGTGCGGCGCGCTTCGGCGCAGCGGCCGTCGTGGCCGTCGACATCGATCCGGCCGCGCTGCAGTCCACGCGCGACAACGCCGCGGCCAATGGCGTGGCCTTCGAGGTCGGCGCGCCGGACACAGCCGGCGCGCCGGCGGGCGCCTACCCGCTGGTGCTGGCCAACATCCTGGCGACGCCGCTGAAGCTGCTGGCGCCGCTGCTCGCGGCGCACGTCGCCCCGGACGGCCACCTGGTGCTGGCCGGCATCCTGGCGCGACAGGCGCAGGAGTTGCAGGCCGCCTATGCACCGCTGCTCGCGCTGCAGGTGGCCGACGAAGAGGACGGCTGGATCCTGATGACCGCCCGGCGCGCCGGCTGAGGCACCGCATCCCCCGATGGCATCATCCGACGCATGAGCCTGGCCACCCGCTGCACCTCCTGCGGCACGATCTTTCGGGTCGTGCAGGACCAGCTCAAGGTCTCGGAAGGCTGGGTGCGCTGCGGCCGCTGCCAGGAAGTGTTCAATGCGCTCGAGGGCCTGTTCGACCTCGAGCGCGAGGCGCCGCCGCAGCGCAAGCTCAGCGCGACGCAGATGGTGGCGCAGGGCATGGCGGAGTTCGTGGCCAGCCACCACCCGCGCCCCGGCGAGGACAGCCAGCAGCCCTTCCCCGCCACCGACGAGGGCGACGCCATCGAGTCGCGCTTCCTCGCCGCCCCCAGCGGCAGCGGCGAGCTCGGCGTGGCCGCCCGGCCCGGCGCGGACGCGCACGCCGACTTTGCCGATGCGCGCTTCCCGAGCGAACTGCCGCTCGACGCCGCCGACGAGCCGCAACCCGGCATCGACCTCGGACTCGAGGCACCGCCACTGGCGCCCGAACCCGCGGCGCCGCTGCTGCAGCGCTGGCGCGACAAGCGCGCTGCCCGGCGTGCCGAGGGCCACTCCTCGCCGCTGGAGCCGACGATGGGTTCGGCCATGGCCGCCCGCATGGCCGAGCCCGCGGCGGCGCCTTTGCCGCCCGGTGCACCGGGCTTCCTGCGGCAGGCCGAGGCCGAGGCGCGATGGCAGCGGCCGCGCGTGCGCTTCTCGCTGGTCGTGCTGGGCACGCTGTTGCTGGGCGTGCTGCTGACGCAGATCGCCGTGCAGTTCCGCGACGCCTTTGCCACCCAGTGGCCCGAGTCGCGGCCGACGCTCGAAGCGCTGTGCGAAGTGCTCGACTGCCGCATCGAACCGCTGCGCCGCCTGTCGGCCGCGACCGTCGAGGCCAGCGGCCTGACCCAGGTCGAGGGCAGCGAGGCCTACCGGCTCAGCGTGACGCTGCACAACCGCAGCGCCGTGCCGATCGCGCTGCCGGCGGTGGAGCTGAGCCTGACCGACGCGACCGGCGCGCTGATCTCGCGACGCGCCCTCGTGCCGGGCGACTTCCGCGCGCTGCCGGGCCAGGCGCCGCCCGCCCCGGTGCTGGCGGCCAGCTCGGAAGCCCAGCTGCAAGCCCTGCTGAGCGCGCGCGGCCAGCGCATCAGCGGCTACACCGTCGAGCTCTTCTACCCCTGAGACCCATCGCCCCGGGCCGCCCTGCCCCGGCCCGGCGTCCTTCATTCCCGGAGTTCCCATGCCTGCCCTGATCTGCGGTTCGCTCGCCTTCGACACCATCACCACCTTCCCCGGCCGCTTTGCGCAACAGATCCTGCCGGAGCAGATCCACATCCTCAACGTGTCCTTCCTGGTGCCGACGCTCAAGCGCGAGTTCGGCGGCTGCGCCGGCAACATCGCCTACACGCTTCGGCAGCTCGGCGGTGCGCCGGTGATCATGGCCACGGTGGGCGCCGACGGCGACGGCTACCTGGAGCGGCTGGCGGGCTGGGGCGTCGAGACCGACCTGGTGAAGCGCATCGACGAGAGCTACACCGCGCAGGCGATCATCATCACCGACCAGGACAACAACCAGATCACGGCCTTCCATCCCGGCGCGATGCAGTTCGCGCAGCGCACCGCCGTGCCGTCACGGCAGGACCTGGCGCTGGCGATCGTCGCCCCCGACGGACGCGACGCGATGATCGAGCATGCGGCGCAACTGGCCGCGGCCGGCATTCCCTTCGTCTTCGACCCCGGCCAGGGCCTGCCGATGTTCGACGGCGCGGAGCTGCGGCGGTTCGTCGAGCAGGCCAGCTGGGTCGCCGTCAACGACTACGAGGCCCGGATGCTCTGCGACCGCACCGGCCTGAGCCTCGAGCAGTTGTCGCGCTCGCACCTGCGCGGCGTGGTCGTGACCCTGGGGGCCGAGGGCTGCGAGGTCTGGGAACAAGGCCAGCCCCAGCGCGTGCCCGGCGTCCCGGCCGAGGCGGTCGTCGACCCGACCGGCTGCGGCGATGCCTTCCGCGGCGCGCTGCTCTACGGCCTGGAGCGCGGCTGGTCGCTGGCGCGCTGCGCGGCGCTCGGCAACCGTGTCGGGGCGCTGAAGATCGCCAGCGCCGGCCCGCAGAATCACCGCATCGATCGCACTTCGCTCGGGCTATGAAGTCGCGCCCGGCGTGCACAAAGCACGCGTCGGCGACGCCACATCCCCCGCTGATTCGCAACGCGGCGCGATGGATTCACGCCCACGGCGCATCCGCGCGCGCTAACGTCCAGAGAAGGGCGAGGCGCCGGGTGGTGACCCGAGCGAACGAGGAAGACAAGATGAACATAACGACCTGGTTGCTGCTGATCTGCTCGGCGCTGGCGCTGGCTGCGCTGGCCTGGTTCGTCTCGGCGTGGTGGTACGGCCGCAAGCTCGTCGACCTGCAGCAGCGGCTGGACAAGGTCCGGCACGCTGCCAATCAGCAGTCGGCCGCGGCGCGGCACCAGATCACGGTGCTGCAGAAGGAACTGGCGGAGCGCCCGCCGCTCAGCAAGTCGCAACGCGCGGTGCGCGACGAAGCCGCCGAGGCGGCAGCGCGCAAGCAGGCGCTCGAGGCGGCGCTGGACCAGGCGGCCACGTCGCGCGCGCCGACGAACGGCTTCGCCGACACGCAGCCGCTGTCGGTGCCGCCGACGACGCTGAGGCGCTGACGCTGCCGGCGCCGTCCGGCCTTCCCGCCCGCCGCAACGAAAAAGCCCGGCCGAAGCCGGGCTTTCAAGCTCAGGAAGTCCGCTCTCAGGGCTTGGTGCCCGTCGGGAACGGCCACGCAGCCTGGGGGCTGAGCGTGGTCTTCGCTGCGGGGGCCGCGGGCGCAGCCGGAGCTGCAGCGGCCTTTTTCGCAGCCGGCTTCTTCGCTGCTTTCTTCGCCGCAGGCTTCTTGGCCTTCTTGGCAGCAGGCTTCTTGGCCTTCTTGGCAGCAGCCTTCTTGGCCGCAGGCTTCTTGGCAACCTTCTTGGCTGCCTTCTTCTTGGCAGGCGCCTTCTTGGCCGCCGCCTTCTTCGCCGGCGCCTTCTTGGCAGCGGCCTTCTTCGCCGGGGCCTTCTTCTTGGCCGGGGCCTTCTTCGCCGCCGCCTTCTTGGCCGGGGCCTTCTTCGCCGCCGCCTTCTTGGCCGGGGCCTTCTTCTTCGCCGGGGCCTTCTTGGCCGCCTTCTTCGCAGTTGCCATCACGATTCTCCTTGATCAAGTTGCAAAGAGCACTGCAACGCTCGAGCGCTGCAGCGATTCACCGCCTTGGGCATCTTGGAGAAATGCTCCAGGTCGATGAATTCTGTCGTGGGCAACTCGCCGGCGCTTCTGCGACGCCATCCGTCTCACCCACAGATAGGATCTCGTTTCGTTCTTCTTCACTCGTTCCAGTCGAGCGCACCGCCCGACTGGTATTCGGTCACCCGACCCTCGAAGAAATTGGTTTCCTTCTTCAGGTCGATCATCTCGCTCATCCACGGGAAGGGGTTCTCCTCGTTCGGGAAGAGCGCTTCCAGGCCGATCTGCACCGCGCGCCGGTTCGCGATGTAGCGCAGATAGCCCTTGAACATGCTCGCGTTCAGACCCAGCACGCCGCGCGGCATGGTGTCTTCGGCGTAGCGGTACTCCAGCTCGACAGCCTTCTGGAACAGTGCCTTGATCTCGGCACGGAACTCGGGCGTCCACAGGTGCGGGTTCTCGAGCTTCAGCTGGTTGATGAGGTCGATACCGAAATTGCAGTGCATCGACTCGTCGCGCAGGATGTACTGGTACTGCGTCGAAGCGCCCGTCATCTTGTTCTGCCGTCCGAGCGCCAGGATCTGCGTGAAGCCGACGTAGAAGAACAGGCCCTCCATCAGGCAGG
>CAZUUU010000040.1:0-22502 GCA_964622685.1 uncultured Methylibium sp. | reverse complement strand
CCTGATGCACAAGGCGCTGCGCGAGGTGCTGGGTGCGCATGTGCAGCAGAAGGGCTCGCTGGTCAACGCGGCGCACACGCGCTTCGACTTCGCGCACAACGCGCCGATGAGCGACGCGCAGGTCCGCGAGGTCGAGGCCAAGGTCAATGCCGAGATCCTGGCCAACGCCGAGACGAAGGCGCGCGTGCTGCCGATGGAAGATGCCCAGAAGCTCGGCGCGGTGATGCTGTTCGGCGAGAAGTACGGCGACGTGGTGCGCGTGCTCGACATCGGCACGAGCCGTGAGCTGTGCGGCGGCACGCACGTGCAGCGCACCGGCGACATCGGCCTGTTCAAGATCGTGTCCGAAGGCGGCGTGGCGGCTGGCATCCGGCGCGTCGAGGCGATCACCGGCGACAACGCGCTGGCTTACGTGCAGTCGCTGGAGAGCACGGTCGACGGCATCGCCGCGACGCTGAAGGCCGCGCCGGCCGAGGTGCCGGGCCGTGTCGGCGCGGTGCTGGAGCAGGTGCGCGCGCTCGAGAAGGAGCTCGCCGCCCTGAAGGGCAAGCTGGCCTCGTCGCAAGGCGACGAGCTGCTGGCGCAGGCCGTCGACGTGAGGGGACTCAAGGTGCTGGCCGCGACCCTCGACGGCGCCGATGCCAAGGCCTTGCGCGAGACCATGGACCAGCTGAAGAACAAGCTCAAGAGCGCGGTCATCGTGCTGGCCGCCGTGAGTCATGACAAGGAAGGCGGCAAGGTGCAACTGGTGGCCGGCGTGACGGCCGATCGCATGGGCAGCATCAAGGCCGGCGAGCTGGTCAACTTCGTCGCCCAGCAGGTCGGCGGCAAGGGCGGCGGCAAGCCGGACCTCGCCATGGCCGGCGGCACCGACGCTGCCCGCCTGCCGCAGGCGCTGGCCTCGGTGGCGGGCTGGGTCGGCGAGCGGGTCTGAAGCGCGTGGCAAGGCTCGCGCCGATCACCGTGCGCCGCGCGACGGCGAAGGACGCGGCCGCATGGACGCGCGTCCTGGCGGATCCGGCGGTCTTTCCCGGCACCTTGCAGCTGCCGCATCCCAGCGAGGAGCGCTGGGCCGCGTGGCTGGCCGACATCCAGCAGCCCGGCAAGGCCGACCTGCTGCTGGTGGCCGAACGTGGCGACGAGGTGCTCGGCAGCGCCGGCCTGCATCCGGTCGGCCCGTCGCTGCGGCGGCGCCACGCGATGATGCTGGGGATCAACGTGCTGTCGGCAGTCCAGGGGCAGGGCGTGGGCACGGTGCTGATGCAGGCCCTGTGCGACTACGCCGACCGCTGGGCGCAGGTGCTGCGGCTCGAGCTGACGGTGTTTGCCGACAACGCGCGCGCGATCGCGCTGTATCGCAAGTTCGGCTTCGCGGTCGAGGGCACGCACCGGGCCTTCGCGCTGCGCGACGGCGTCTACGTCGACGCGCTGGCGATGGCGCGTCTGCACCCGGACCCGCCGCGCCTGCCGGGCGCCTGAGCGCCGTGGTCGCCAAGCGCCGCTTGCGGGGCAGCGAGCCGTTCTGCGCCCCGCCCGCCATGGGCCTGCCCGACTGTCCGCTGTGCGGCCGTGCGATCGTCCCCGGCCCCTCGGCCGACCGGCACCACCTGTTGCCGCGCAGCCAGGGCGGGCGCACCGAAGCCGGCAACCTGGCGCTGCTGCACCGCATCTGCCACCGCAAGCTCCACGCGACCTTCAGCGAGCGCGAACTGGCCGGCGAGCGCCGCGACTGGAGCGGGCTGCAGGCCCACCCGGAGATCGCGGCCTTCGTCCGCTGGGTGCGGGGCAAGCCGCCGGAGTTCTACGACGGCAGCCGCACGCCGCGCCGGCGGCGCTGAACCGCGGCGCTCAGTCGATCTCGCCGCGCAGCAAGAGCAGCAGGCAGCTGCGCGCCTTGTCCCAGCGCCGCCGCACCGTGCGGTCGGTGATGCCCAGCAGGGCGGCGATCTCGATCTCGTCGTAGCCGCCGAAGTAGCGCATCTCCACCAGTTCGGCCAGGTCCGGGTCCAGGGCCTCGAGGCGCGTCAGGGCCTGATGCAGGCTCAGCAACTCGTCGTCCGGCGCCTCGGCTGCCGGGGGGCGGGCGTCGTCACCATCGAGCGCGACGCGCTGCAGGTCGCCGCCGCGCCGCTCGGCGTGCCCGGCGCGCGCCTCGTCGATGATGATGTGCCGCATGGTCTTGGCGGCATAGGTGAAGAAGTGCTTGCGGTCCTCGAGCCGCAGCTGCGCGGCACGCACCAGGCGCAGGAAGGTCTCGTGCACCAGCGTCGTGGTGCCCAGCCCATCGGCGCGGCCCTGCGCATACAGCCGTGCGTGGGCCACGCGCCGCAGGTCGGGGTAGAGCGCCGCGAACACGGCATCGAGCGCGGCCCGGTCGCCCGCGGCGGCGCGCTCCAGCCATTGCGTGATCGGCGGCAGCGGTGCGGCGTCCATCGCCGCGCCAGCGTAGCGCCGGCCTGCCGCGGCTGTCCATCGGAACCGTCCGGCTTCTCCCGCGTTTGCCGTATGCGTGCGGGTCCGCCAAACCTATGATCGGCCGGCGAAAGGGGGCGATGTCGTGGAGCGCATGAGCCCGCAGACCTGGCAGGCCCTGTCGGCCTTGTGCGACGAGGCCGCCGAGCACGCGCCCGCCGAGCGTCGGGCGTGGCTGGATCGGCGTCGCGTCCAGGGCGATCCGCTGGCCACACGGCTCGAGCAGCTGCTCGATGCGCTCGACGAAGTCGAAACCGGGGACTTCCTGCAGGCCTTGCCGGTGATGGCCGTGGCCGGCCACGCGCCGGGAAGCCGTGTCGGTCCCTTCCGCCTCGAGCGGCGGCTCGGCGAGGGCGGGATGGCCGAGGTCTGGCTGGCGCGCGCCGACGACGGCCGGCTCAAACGTCCGGTCGCCCTGAAGCTGCTGCACCGGTGGCGGCGCGGCGCGGCCTTCGCGCCGCGTTTCGAGCGCGAGCGCGACATCCTGGCCACGCTGGACCATCCGCGCATTGCCGGCTTGCTGGACGCCGGCGTCGATGCTCGTGACGGCCAGCCCTGGCTGGCGCTGGAGTTCGTCGACGGCGAGCCGATCACGGCGCACGCCGACCGCTTGCGACTTGATCTGCGCAGCCGCATCGCCCTGTTCAGGCAGGTCCTGCTGGCCGTGCAGCACGCCCACGGTCGCCTGGTGCTGCACCGCGACCTGAAGCCCGGGAACATCCTCGTCACGCCCGAGGGCTGGGTGAAGCTGCTCGACTTCGGCATTGCCAAGCTGCTGGCCGAGCCCGATGCCGCCAGCGCCGAGACCGAGCTGACGCGCGCTGCCGGGCGGCCGTTGACGCCGCGCTACGCCAGTCCCGAGCAGGTGCTCGGCCGGCCGCTCACGACCGCCAGCGACGTCTATGCGCTGGGGGTCGTGCTCTACGAGCTGCTGTGCGGCCGACGGCCGCACGACGAGGTCGAGGCCCGCGCCGGCGCGCTGGAACGCGCGATCTGCGACGTCGACCCGAAGGCGCCCAGCCAGCACGTCGATGCGCCGGCTGCCCAGGCCCGGCGCAGCGAGCCGCGCGCCCTGCGACGGGCCCTGGCGGGTGAACTGGACGGCCTCGTGCTCAAGGCGCTGGCCAGGACGCCCGAACAGCGCTACACCTCGGTCGACGCGCTGCTGGCCGACGTCGATCGCTGGCTGGCGGGCGAGGCGGTGCTGGCGCGTCCGCCCGGGTGGGGCCTGAAGCTGCACAAGTTCGTGCGTCGCCACCCGCTGGGGGTCGGCCTGGGCAGCGCCGCCATCGTGGCGCTGCTGGCGCTGACGACGGCCACCGAACTGCAGCGCCAGCGGGCCCAGGCCGAGTCGGCCCGGGCCGTCGCGGCCCGCGACTTCCTGCTGGACCTGTTCCGTCGCGCCGATCCGGATGCCGAAGGCGGCAAGGACATCACGGCCCGCCAGCTGCTGAAAGGCGCGCGCGAACGCGTCGCCGCCCGCCTGGGCGGGCAGGCGGCGCTGCAGGCGGATCTGCTGCGGGGACTCGGCGACCTGCATGTCTTCATGGGCGAGTACGCCGAGGCCGACCGCATCTGGGCGGACGTGGTCGACGCGCTGCGGCCGCTGGGTGACCGCGACGCCACGGCGCTCGCGCTGGTCGAGCGGGCCGACACGGCGTGGCGCTTGGGCGAGCTCGAGCGCGCGCGCGAGCTGCTCGCCGACGCGGCGCGAACGGCACCCGGACGCCGCCGCCCGGAGCTGCGCGCCCGGCTTGCGATGACCGAGGGCATCGTCGCGCAGCTCGGCGGGAGGATTGAGGACGCCGAGTCCACCTACCAGACCGCCGGGCGCGAGATCGCGGCGGCCTTCGGTCCGGACAGCTCGGAGGCCGTCGAGCTGCTGCGCTGGCGAGCGAGCCTGGCGAGCTTGCGCCATGACTCGATCCGTGCGCGGGCGCTGCTGGGCGAGGCGATCGCGCTGGCGCACCGCGACCCCGGGACGTTGCCGCGCAGCCGTCACGGCATGGAGGCCGAGCTCGCCCTGATCGAGTACGGCGCCGGCGCCTACGAGCGTGCGTGGTCCTTGACCCGGCCGGCGACGCTGGCCTGCGATGCCGACCTGGGCCCGGCCAGCGAGAACTGCCTGCTGCTGAAGCAGACGGCGGTGTCGACGGCGCTCAAGCGTGGCGATGTCGCCGGCGCGCAGCGGTTCCTGCCGAGCCTGATCTCGAGCCTGGAGGCCGCGCAGTCGAGCCGGCGGGCGGCCGAGATCAGCGTGGTCGTGGCGCGCGCGCTCGCCGCGTCGGATCGCCTGCACGAGCATCCCGGCGTGGCGGACCGTGTCCGGCGCATCGCCTGGGCCGACGAGGGGCGCCAGCTGCTGCCGGCCCAGCGCCGGATCGCGCAGCTGGTCGACGTCGAAGTCGCGCTGCGACAGGGTCGGACCGCCGAAGCGGGCCAAGGGATCGACCGCTTGCTGGCCGAGGAGCGGCGGGTGCCGCTCGAGGGCGCGATCTGGAAGTCGCGGCAGTTGCTGCTGAGTGGCGTGCACGCCCGGCAGGAGGGCCGGCACGAGGCCAGCCTGGGCCTGCTGCGCGAGGCCCAGGCCCAAGCCGCGGCCGAGAGCGGTGCGGATCACCCCATCGTGTGCCTCTACGCACTCAACCAGTGGGCTCCGCTGGCGTCCCTGGGCCGCTTCGTCGAGGCGAGCGAGGTGGCGCGAGGCTGTCTGCCGGCGCTTCGCGATGCCGCCGGTCGCGATGCGCCGCTGGTCGCCCGCATCGGCGAGATTGAGCAACGGCTTGCACTCGGGGAAGGCCGCCAGACGGGTCCGGCTTCCACCGAGTTCTTCTTCTGACCCTCAGGAGGGCGCCATGCCATCGATCAAGAAGGAAATGCTCACGCGACCGGCGTCGCCGTCGAAGCCGAGCAAGGCCGACCAGGTGGTGATCAAGCAGGGCCCGTCCGGTCCCCCGGGGCCCGGCCCGGACGAGCCGCCCGCGTCGATCATGAGGCTGCTCGACGAGATCGATCGACAGCTCGGTGTCCTCCGGGACCGCGAGCGCGCGAGACCCGAGGACCTGCGGTCGGCGGTCGAGCTGGTGGCCGCCTTGCGCGCCAGGGTCGCGACGATGGGCGACTGATCTCGCGGGTCACTGACGAGCTAGGGAGACGCCCGCCGTCCTGTGCAGGGGACTCGCTCCGTATGCGTGACGACCCCGCCGAATGTCTCGGCGGGGCATCACCAGAGGAGCGAGTCATGGACCGCAAGCTGTTGCCCAAGGGCGAACTGTCGGAGGAGTGGCGCGCGGCGATGTCGCTGCGCGTCGTGGTCTGGTGCGTCGCGGTGGCGCTGGTCGGCGTCGCGCTGCTGGCGCTGGCGCCCGGCCGCTGGCCGGTCGTGCTGCCGGCCCAGGAGGCGGGGGTCCCGGTGGCGGGCACCAGCGCCGAGCTCGACATGCTCGTGCGCGACGAGGTGCCGATGCCTCAGGACGATCCGGACCGACGCACCGTCGAGTCCGCGATCGCGGCCTATGGGAACTGACGCGAGGGAGACCGGGGTGCAGCGGCGCCACACCGTCTTCGACGAGATCGGTCCGCACCTGGGCCGCAGGCCGCCCGAAGCGCGGCTGCCGGGCTTCGTGCCGCTGCGCACGTCGATCGCTCTCGGCGTGGCCGCGTCGCGGCGCGTGTCCCGTCCACCCCCGCCTGGACTGGCGAGCGAGCGGCGGGCCGCCCTGGCCGCCGTCCTGCAGCAGGAACTGCGTCGCCGGCTCGGTGGCGATGACGGGCCCTGGACCGCTGCGCTGCGGCTGCAGTCGTGGATCGACGCCGAGTCCTGTCTCGACGCGCCGGCGCCGGACTAGCCGGATGGAGTGCCCGGCGACGCCCGGGCCTGTCGACCTGGGGAGATGGGGCGTGTCCGCTTTCGCCGCCTCGTTCCGTGAGACCGAGTACGCCCCCGAGCGGTTCGGCGGGCAGCATCACTGGAGTGAAACATGAACGGGAACTTGAGCTTGCGGGGCGAGACCTCGAAGGAACGGCGCGCGACGCGGGCGACGCAGGTCGTCGCATGGTGCGTCACGGCATCGCTGACCGGCGCATTGCTGCTGGCCCTGCCGGACGGACCCCTGCCGCCGGTGGCACCGGCGGGCGGCGAAGCGGTCGCGGCGCGGCCTGTGGCGGACGCCCCGCGAGCCGCGCCGGCCGTCGTCGTCTCCGACGAGCTTGCCGACCGCCACCGTGTCGAAGCCTCGATCGCCGCCTACGGGAACTAGCCCCGTGGGCGCCGGCACGCGACGCGCTCAGCGCGTCGCGTTGACCACCGCGGCGACCGCCTGGCCCAGGTCGATGACCGCCATCGCGTAGTAGCTCGACCAGTTGTAGCGCGTGATCGCGTAGAAGTTCTGCGTGCCGGCCACGTAGCTGGGCGCGGCCTCGCCGTTCTGCAGCTCGACCAGCGCCAGCGGTCCCGGGTGGCTGCGGCCGGCGGCGTCGAGCACCGCGCCGCGCTCGGCGAACTGCGTGGCGGTGAAGCTCGGCAGGATGTCGGGCAGCAGCAGCGCCGCGCGATCGCTCACGTCGGTCGGCGCGTTGACGCCGTGGTGGGTCGCGAGGCCCGGCTGCCAGCCGAACACGGCCAGGTAGTTGGCGACCGAGCCGATCACGTCGGCGCCGCTGGCGTCGAGGTCGATGCGACCGTCGCCGTCGAAGTCGACGGCGTAGCGCAGCTGCGAGCTCGGCATGAACTGCGGCATGCCGCTCGCACCGGCGTAGCTGCCCTTGGGCTCGAGCGGATCGCTGCCGCGTTGCCGGCACAGCAGCAGGAAGGACTCGAGCTCCTCGCGGAAGAAGGCGCTGCGGTCGCGGCGGGCGTCCCTGGGGAAGTCGAAGCTGAGCGTGGCCAGCGCGTCCAGCACGCGGTAGTTGCCGGGATGGCGGCCGTAGATCGTCTCGACGCCGATGATGCCGACGACGATCTCGGCCGGCACGCCGAAGCGCGCCTCGGCCTCGCGCAGCCAGGGTTCGTGCTCGCGCCAGAAGGCGACGCCGGCGCGGATGCGCACCGGCTCGACGAAGCGCGCGCGGTAGGCCGCCCAGTTCTTGGGTGTGCCGGGCGGCGCGGGTTGCATCAGCCGCACGACGCTGGGGACGTGACGGGCCTGCGCCAGCGTCGCCTCGACCCAGGCGGCGTCGAGCGCGCGTCGCTCGGCGATGCCGGCGGCCAGCGCGACCACGTCCTCGCGGCGCCCGTAGGCGACGGCCTCGGCGGCCTGGGTGTCGTTCGCCGAGGCGGTCTTGCGCCCCTGGCCGGCCCACAGGTCGGCGGGCGCCAGGGCAGCGCACAGTGCCAGCAGGGCAGCGAGCAAGGAGGTCAGCAGCGGGCGGGTCGTCATCGGGCAGCGAGGGCGGCGAGTGTGGCAGGAGGCCGGGGCGGCAGGGCACGCAGCGCGTCGATGGCGTCGGCCGCCAGTCGCCGTGCCCGGGCTGCGACGGCGCGCGCCGGCATCGGGGCGTCGTGGCGCGCGTAGCGCAGGCCCTCGAGGTCGTGCAAGGCCTGTTCGGCCTTCGCGGACGCGCTGCCGTAGCGGTCGCGCAGCCGGGCGGCCAGCGCCCGCGGCGGCAGGGCGTCGCCGGCCGCCAGGCCGAGCGCCGCCGTCGCGCGCCGCACGCGCGCGTAGGCACGCAGCCAGGGGTCGCTGCGGCGCTGGTCCCACCAGGCCCAGGCGGCGCCGAGCAGTCCGAAGCCGGCGATCGTCGCGGCCAGCAGCAGCGCCATGTCTTCCCAGCGCGGCGACGGGTAGCCGAGCTGGCGGAGCAGGTCGAGCTGCGCGCCGCGCGAGTAGTTCAGCACCCACTGGTTCCAGTGGTTGTTGGCCGCCTCCCACAGCGCGCGCAGCTGCAGCAGCGCGCCTGGCGCAACGCCGCCGAAGGCCGTCGCGACGAAGCCGGGCGCCGGCCGCAGCGGCCGGCTGCGGTCGATGCGTTCCGGCGCGATGGCGGCCGTGGGGTCGGCGCGCAGCCAGCCCACGCCCGGTTGCCAGTACTCGGCCCAGGCGTGCGCATAGCTCTGGCGCACCACCAGGCTGCCGTCGACCGGGTTGCGCTCCGCGCCCTGGTAGCCGGTGACGATGCGCGCCGGCACGTCGAGAGCCCGCATCACCACGACGAAGGCCGCGGCGAAGTGCTCGCAGAAGCCGGTCTTGCGGTCGAGCCAGAACTCGTCGATGCCGTCGCCGCTGCCGTCGTCGTCGTAGGTGCCGGGGGCGAGGGTGTAGCTGTAGCCTTCGCTGCGGATGCGCTGCATCAGCGCCGCGGCGAGCGTTCTTGCATCGGCCTCGGCGTAGCGCGGATCGCGCCTCAGCGCGGCAGCCCACTGCAAGGTGCGCGGGTTGGCGCCGGGCGGCAGGTCCAGGTCGTCCTGCAGGCCGACGATGGGATCGGTCGGTCCGTGCGCGAACCGCGGCCAGGCACGCGCGACGTAGCGGATGCGCTCGCGGATCGGCCGCTCGGCGACCCAGTGCAGGTCGTCGCGCAGCTGGGTGCGCACCTCGTCGATGGGCGGCAGCTCGGGCGTGGCTTCCAGCGTCGGGATGCTGGCCAGCCGCAGGGGCTCGAGCGTGACCTCGACCTCCACCGGCTCGCCCTCGCGCCGCAGGTTCAGCGGCGGCTGCAGGCGCGCCGGGAAGCTCGGGCGGCCGACGCGCCAGGTCGTGCCGTCGAAGGCGGACAGCACCGGCCCGCGGAAGTACAGCGACTCGGGCGCCGGCGGCGTGCCCGACAGCACGCGCACGCGCATCGCGATGCTGTCGTCGGAGGCCAGTTCGGCGATCAGACCCATGCGCATCTCGCCCGACAGCCCGGTCTTCGCGCCGGCGTCGCCGGGCACGCCCCACAGCGGGCCGACGCGCGGGAACAGCACGAACAGCAGCACCATCACCGGCGCGCCGAGCAGCGCGAAGCGCCCGGCCAGCAGCCCCGCCTGGCGCAGGCCGGGCTGGCCGACCGGCATGTGCGCCAGCACCAGCGCCGTCAGCAAGCCCCAGACCGAGACCAGCATCGCCGCGGCGATCGGCAGCGCCTGCGAGTACAGGAAGTGCGTCAGCACCAGGAAGAAGCCGAGGAAGAACACCGCGAAGGCGTCGCGCCGCGCGCGCAGCTCCAGCGTCTTCAACGCCACCAGCACCACCAGCAGGGTGACACCGGCCTCCTTGCCGAGCAGGGTGCGGTGCGTCACGAGCGTCAGCGCCAGCGCGACGACCAGCACGCCGGCCAGCACCCAGCGGCCGGGCAGCGGCGCCGCGCGCACTGCCAGCGCGGCGCGCCACAGCAGCACCGTCGCCGTGA
Organism: uncultured Methylibium sp.; assembly: GCA_964622685.1. Lineage (GTDB taxonomy): Bacteria > Pseudomonadota > Gammaproteobacteria > Burkholderiales > Burkholderiaceae_C > Methylibium. The sequence continues at coordinate 12,701 of CAZUUU010000040.1, read as the reverse complement.
GCGCGGTGCACCAGACCGGCAGCTGGCTCACGTGCGGCAGCACGGTCCACGCGATCACCGCCAGCAGGAACAGCGTGTCGCGCGCCTCGCGCGGCAGGTGCCGCCAGCCCGGCCAGGTCCAGCGGGCTAGACCCATAGCGCGAGCACCTCCAGCCCCTGGCGCCGGTGTGCCTCGCCCTGCGCCGGCGCGAGCTCGCGCCCGGGCAGGCGCAGTCCCCAGTCGGCGCCGCTGCGCTCGGCGGCCAGCACCCAGGCGCTCAGGCGCGACAGGCGGTCCTCGGGCGCCAGCGCGCCGGTCATCGTCCAGTCGAGCCAGAGTTCGTGGCGTGCGGCGCTGCTGGTGTCGCGGCTGACGAGTTCGCCGCCGGTGTCGAGCGCGCGGGCGGCCTTCTTCCAGACCACCAGCTTCAGCGGGTCGCCGCGCCGGTAGCCGCGGATGCCTTCGAGCTCGCCGCCTTCGCTGCGGCGCGCGGTGGCGGTGCCGCTGCCGATCGCGCGCGCCGCGGGCAACGGCGCGGCCGGGCGCTCGGGGCGCGGCCAGGCCAGCAGCGTGGAGGCCGGCCGCCAGTCGCTCCAGGCGCGGAACAGGCCGAGCGGGAAGCGCGTCTCGAGCCGGATCGTCGGCAGCGCCAGCCGGCCGCGCCGCGGCGCGACGAAGCCGAGCCGCACGGTGGCCTGGCCGCCGGCCGCCACGTCGGTCCAGCTCCAGTGCGGCGCGCGCTCGGGCCCCACCAGCCGCAGGCCGATGCCGTGGCGCGCGCGCGTCGCCGAACTGGCCAGCACGCATTCGATCGTCGCCGACTCGCCGGCGAACACCGGCTGCGGCGGGCGCAGGTGCAGCTTGAGGCCGCGCAGCGTGCTGAGCGTGACGTGCATCGCCACCACGGCGCTGCCGGCCAGCAGGAAGGTCAGGATGTAGCCGAGGCTCAGCTGGTAGTTGATCGATGCGACCAGCAGCACCACGAGCGTCAGCGCGAACACCCAGCCGGCCCGTGTCGGCAGGATGTAGACGTTGCGCTGGGTCAGTTCCTGAGTGTCGCGGCGAGGATGCCGCGCATCCCACCAGGCGCGCCAGCGGGCCCGCAGGCGGGGCACGACCGGGCCGAGGGACAGCGTGGCCTGCATGGCGGGACGGCGGGTCAGGGCAGGGGCACCGCCTCGACCATCGCCAGCACCTGCTCGCGCCGCCCGCGGCCGGCGCCGGCGACGGGGATCAGGCGGTGTGCGACGGCCTGCGCCAGCACCGCCTGCAGGTCGTCGGGGGCCACGTAGTCGCGCGCGTCGAGCAGGGCATGCGCCTTGGCCGCGCGCAGCAGTGCGATGCCGGCACGCGGCGACAGGCCCTCGACGAACCACTGCCCGTCGCGGGTGGCGGCGATCAGCGCCTGCAGGTAGTCCAGCAGCGCGTCGCTCGCGTGCACCGCCAGCACCGCCTGCTGGGCGGCCTGCAGCTCGACGGGCGTCATCACCGGCTGCAGCGTGTGGATGATCTCGCGGCGGTCGCGCCCGGCCAGCAGCGCACGTTCGCTGGCGCGGTCGGGGTAGCCGAGGGTGATGCACATCAGGAAGCGGTCGAGCTGGCTCTCGGGCAGCGGGTAGGTGCCGAGCTGGTCGGTCGGGTTCTGGGTCGCGATCACGAAGAAGGGTGCCGGCAGCGGGCGCGTCTCGCCCTCGACCGTCACCTGGTGTTCCTCCATCGCCTCGAGCAGCGCACTCTGTGTCTTGGGGCCGGCGCGGTTGATCTCGTCGGCCAGCAGCACCTGCGCGAAGACCGGCCCGGGATGGAAGACGAAGGCCTCCTTGCCGCGCTCGTAGACCGACACGCCGACCAGGTCGGAGGGCATCAGGTCGGCGGTGAACTGCACGCGCGAGAAGCGCAGGCCGAGTGACACCGCCAGCGCGTGCGCCAGCGTCGTCTTGCCGACGCCGGGCACGTCCTCGATCAGCAGATGCCCCCCGGCCAGCAGGCAGGCGAGGCTGTCTTCGATCTGCGGGCGCTTGCCGACGATAATCGTGGCGATCTGATCGACGAGCCGGTGGAGCTGGGCGTGCAAAGTCATGGCGCGCACCATAGCCGAAAGCCGTGCCGCCGGAGACCACGAAAGACAAAGACGGATGGCGACCGCCTACTACTCCCACCCCGCGTGCCGCGCCCACGACATGGGCCCCGGTCACCCCGAGAGCCCGCAGCGGCTCGACGCCATCTCCGACCACCTGCGCGCGACCGGCCTGGACCTGGCGCTGCTGATGCGCGACGCGCCGCGGGCCGACGACACGCAGTTGGGCCGCGCGCACGAGGCCGGCTACATCGCCGAGCTGCGCGACGCGATGAAGCAGGTCGAGGCCAGCGGCCGGCGCCGCGCGCTCGACCCCGACACGAGCGCCGGCCCCGGCACCTGGGAAGCCGCCTTGCGCGCCGCCGGCGCCGCCGTGGCGGCCACCGACGCGGTCATCGACGGCGAGGCCGAGAACGCCTTCTGCGCGGTGCGGCCGCCCGGCCACCACGCGACGCGCCGGCAGGCGATGGGTTTCTGCTTCCTCAACAACGTGGCCATCGCGGCGCGTCATGCGCTCGACTCGCGCGGCCTGCAGCGCGTGGCCATCGTCGACTTCGACGTGCACCACGGCAACGGCACCGAGGACATCATCGCCGGCGACGAGCGCGTGCTGATGGTCAGCTACTTCCAGCACCCGTTCTACCCGCACTCGGGCGGCGTGCCGATGGGCACGAACATGGTCAACGTGCCGGTGCCTGCCTACACCAAGGGACCGGCGGTGCGCGAGCTGATCGACCGGGAGTGGATGCCGCGGCTCGAGGCCTTCAAGCCGCAGATGATCTTCATCTCGGCGGGCTTCGACGCGCACCGCGACGACGACCTCGGGCAGATGGGACTGGTCGAGGCCGACTACGCGTGGATCACCCAGCGGCTGAAAGACCTGGCCGAGCGGCACGCGAAGGGGCGCATCGTCTCCTGCCTGGAGGGCGGCTACAACCTCGGCGCCCTGGCGCGCAGCGTGGCGACCCACGTGCGCGTGCTGGCCGGCCTGGGCACCTGACGCCGCCGATGGGTGTCGCTGCCTCGTCCCCGATCGCCCGGCCGATGACGCCGGCCGAGCTGGAAGCGCTGGGCCGCTCGCTGCTGAGCAGCAGCGCGTTGATCGAGGTCGCGGTGCTGGCCGGCTGCCTGTTGCTGGCCTGGGCCGTGACCCGGCTGCTGCGCGGCCGCAGCATTCCCGACACGCACTCGGTGCTGTTCGGCGAGAAGCTGGTCGACGGTGCGTTGTTCCCGCTGCTGGCGCTGGGCTTCGCGGTGCTGGCGCGGCACACCGTGCTGGTCGACGTGCCGGCCGCGGTGATGCGCCTGGCGGTCGCGCTGCTGTTCGCACTGGCGATGATCCGGCTGGCGGTGCGCGTGCTGCGCGCGGCCTTCCCGGCCTCGGAGTTCGTGCGCCTTGCCGAACGCTGGCTGTCCTGGGGCGTGTGGATCGGGCTGATCCTGTGGGTCACCGGCGTGCTGCCGATGGTGATCGAGGAGCTCGACGCCATCAGCTGGAAGCTCGGCAGCAGCAGGATCAGCCTGAGAGCCCTGCTGGAGGGCGTGTTCAACGCCGTCATCGTGCTGATGCTGGCGCTGTGGGTCAGCGCGGCGATCGAGACGCGCCTGCTGAAGGGCCAGCTCGCCAACCTGTCGGTGCGCAAGATGGCGGCCAACCTGACGCGGGCGCTGCTGCTCTTCGTCGGCCTGCTGCTGGCGCTGTCGGCGGCCGGCATCGACCTGACGGCACTCAGCGTGCTGGGCGGCGCCATCGGCGTCGGCCTGGGCTTCGGCCTGCAGAAGCTGGCCGCCAACTACGTCAGCGGCTTCGTGATCCTGGCCGAGCGCTCGCTGCGCATCGGCGACCTGGTCAAGGTCGACGGCTTCGAGGGCCGCATCACCGACATCAACACCCGGGCCACCGTGATCCGGGCGGCCAGCGGGCGCGAGTCCATCGTGCCGAACGAACTGCTGATCACGCAGCGCGTCGAGAACGCCTCGCTCAGCGACCAGGCCATCCTCAGCTCGACGACGGTGCAGGTCGCCTACGGTACCGACATCGCCGCGCTGCAGCCCAGGCTGGTGGCCGCGATCCGCGCCATCGAGCGCATCCCGAAGGACGAGGACCGCAGCCCGGCGGTGCACCTGCACGACTTCGCGGCCGACGGGCTGGAGCTGCGGATCTGGTACTGGAACGCCGACCCGGTCAACGGCGAGTCGAACCTGCGCTCGGCCGTGAACCTCGCGATCCTGCGGGTGCTGGATGCCGAAGGCATCGAGATCCCGTTCCCGCAGCGGGTGATGCACCACCTGGGTGGGGCGCCGGCGGCCGATCCGGGGACGGCCGCGACGGCCGCCGACTGACGCGCCTCAGCCGCTCGCGGCCTGCGACCAGTGCGCGAAGCGCACGCGGCACTCGATGCCGCTCGGGACCGCCTCGCGCCACTCGACTTCGCCGCCGAGCTGCTTGACGCGCTTGCGCACGCCGCCCAGGCCCAGGCCGTGGGCCCAGACCTGCGGGTTGCGGCCGTGGCCGTTGTCGCGCACCAGCAGCTCGAGGCGGTCGTCCTGCAGGTCCAGCGTGATCAGCAGCTGCGTCGCCCGGGCATGGGCGATGGCATTGCTGACGAGCTCGCGCAGGATGCGCGTCAGCGCCGACCACTGCACCACGTTGAGCTCGGCGTCGCGGTCGAAGCGGGCCTGCCAGTCCAGCGTGATGTTGGCGAGCTGCAGCCGCTGCTGCAGGTCGGCCTTCCACTCGCCGGCGGCATGCGACAGCCGGTGGCTGCTGACGGCCAGGCCGCGCGTCAGCGTCTTCAGGTCCTGCAGCGTGTGGCGGATGTACTCCTCCTGCTCGGGGCTGCCGGCCTGGTACATCAGCGTCAGCAGGCGCGCACCGATGTCGTCGTGCAGGTCCTGGGCGAGGCGGCTGCGTTCCTCGCTGCGGCCGCGCTCGACGGCCTGGTCGAAGGCGACGGCGCGCTTCAACTGGTCGACGATGCGATCGGCCAGGCGCGCGTCCTCCTCGGTGAACAGGCGCCGGCCGCGCTGAGAGAAGCGCAGCACCAGCGTCTCGTCGGCCCGGCCGCTGACTCGGCTGAGGTCGGGCACCGGCACGGCCAGCGTCGAGCCATCGCCGCTGGCGCGGGCGCGGCGGCTGGCCTTGGCGGCGACGCCGGCTTCCAGCGGCTCGAACAGCTCGCGCAGCAGGCCCAGCAGCGACCCGGAGGCGCGCTCGGGATGGGCCTCGACCTCGCGCGCCATGCGGTACAGGCGCTCGAACAGGCGCTCCATCGTCAGCATGCGGCTGCCGCGCAGCTGGTTGAGCATCCACTGGCGAGCGCCGGCGTACAGGCCCAGCGCCAGGAAGACCGACAAGGTGATGGACGTGAACTGACCGAACGAGAAGGCGGCGACGAACAGCAGATCGAGCGAGGTGGCGACGGTGCTGATGCCGGCCAGCAACGAGAACTCGCGCAGCACCTGCTGCGACTTCGCCAGGAAGGGCACCAGCAGCAGCAGCGAGGCCAGGAACACCACCCAGATCATCGATCCGACGATCGCGATCCCGTGCTGCGGGCCGGACTGCTGGCTGACCGCCGCGACCGCGGCCGTCAGCAGGATCCAGGTGCCGACGGTGATGATGCCGAAGCGCCGCAACACCATCGCGTAGGGGTGCGGCTCGATGCGGTAGGACCAGCCGAGCAGCGCGATCGCACCCAGGCCGAGCGCCGCGCCGGCGCCCTGGGTCCACCACCAGGCCGAGGGCAGCATCTGCAGGGACTCCAGCGTGACCAGCGTGGCCACCGTGCCCCAGGCCAGGACCGCCATCGCGTTGGCATAGGGCAGGCGGCGTGGGTGCACGGCGGCCGCGTGCGCGATGGCCGCGGCCGTGACCAGGTCGAAGAGCATCCGCGCGCGCATCTCCCAGGACGCGAAACCGGCCGGCAGCGCGAGGTCGAGCGTGCTGGCGGAGGCGATGAACAGCAGGTTGCCGCTCTGCGCCAGCGCCATCAGCGCATACAGCGTGTTGCGCAGCGTCGGACGGACCAGCACCACGACCATGGCGATCAGGTAGAGCACCAGGGCCAGCCCGGCGAGCAGCCAGTACAGCAGGCCCAGGTGCAGGCTGCCGCGCGGGCCCAGCTTCAGCTCGGCGGTGCCGCCGTCGGCGAAGTACAGGCGCACCGGCCGCTGCGAGAGCGCGTCGTGCAGCTGCGCGTGCAGCTCGCGATGGCGGGCGCGCTCGGCGTCGCCCGGAACCCAGCGCGGCGAACGCTGCAGCACCAGCGGATCGAGCACGGCGATCCGGTTGTCGCCGCCCATCACGCCCAGCAGCGCCCGGCCGACGAAGGGCGCGAGCACCGGGTCGCCGCTGGCCACCAGTTCGAGCTGACCTTGCGGACTGGCACGCCAGCTGGCATCGATCGATGGCTGCGCCGCGAGCATGCGCGTCAGCAGGAACAGGCCGATGCAGCCGCACAGCGCCAGCGCCACCAGGGCCCGCAGTCGCCAGCCGAGCCAGCGCGAGTGGCGCACCCGCGAGGGCAGCCATTGCTCGAGGACGCCGGTGTCGAGGCTGGAGTCGTCGCTGTCGCCGCGACCGCTGCCGCGGTAGGCGCCGCGGCGGTCACGTGTGGGCGAGGGCCGGTTCGTGGACGCCGGAGGCAGGGTGCTCATCGGCGCGTCCCGACTTCGCTCGTCAGACCAGGCCCTGCTTGCTGGCCAGCACGGCCGCCTCGGCGCGGCTGGACACGTTGAGCTTGCGGTAGATCGCCTTGATGTGGTCGTTGACGGTGAACCACTTGATGCCCATCAGCCCGGCGATCTCCTTGATCGTGAAGCCCTTGCTGAGGTAGGTCAGGACTTCCGTCTCGCGCGGCGTCAGCCGCTCGTGGTCGGGCTCGGCGTAGACCGGCGGGGCCGTGCTGCGCGCCGGCTGGAAGTCGCCCGGCGCGATCGGCGCGTCGAGCGGCATCGACCCGGAGTCGGACAGCCGGAAGTGCGACAGCAGGCGCCGCGCGATGGCCGGCGACAGCGGTGGCTGGCCGCGCACGATCTTCTGCAGCTCCTCGACCAGGACCTCGAAGCGGTCCTCCTTGAGCAGGTAGCCGTCGGCGCCGCACTGCAGCGCCGGGAACAGGTGGTCGTCGTCGGAGTACAGCGTCGTGACGATCTTGGTGGCGCCATGGCCGGCCATCTCGGTCAGCAACTCGAGGCCGTTGCCGTCCGGCAGCTCGAGATCCACCAGCACCAGCTTGAAGGGCTCGCTGCCGGGCGGCGGGCCGCTGGCACCGCCGACGCCGAGCGTGCGGCGGGCGCCGGCGAGATCACTGACCTCGGTGATGCCGGTGACGTCCGAGAAGCTCTCCCGCACCACGCGCACGAGGAAATGCCGCGCCACCGGGTTGTCCTCGACGATCAACACCTTGACAGCCATCGTGCTCTCCTCAAACGCGTGCCGGGCCGCGTCAGCGGCCGACCTCGACGCCGGCCCGGACCGCGGTCGACAGACGGTTGTAGCGCTCGCGCAGGTCGGCGAGGCGCTCGTTCTTCTGCGGCTCGCTCATGCGGACGTCGAGCAGCACTTCCGAGCGCTGCCGGAAGTCCTCGATGTCCAGCACGAACTTCAGCTGCTGGTTGCTGGACCGCTTGAAGCCGGCGAGGTCGAACATGCGCTTGAGCATGACCTTCTCCTCCACCGTCTTGCCGACGCCGAAGACATAGGCGGCGATGCGGTTGCGCACCGACAGAGGCAGGTCGCGCCGCCACAGCAGCGGGTCCTTCGGGATCATCGCCGATTCCCACAGGATCTTGATCTGCGCCGCCTTGTGCGGCGCCTGCTCGCGCAGGCGGTGCAGCTCCTCGGTGTTGTAGGTGCCGGCGTGGACCTGGCCCGACAGCACGGCCTCGAGGGTCTGGGCATGGGTCCCGCGCTGCAGCGTCAGGAAGTGCTCTTCGGGCCTGATGTTGCGCGGCACGAACAGCGCGTACTCGAGCATCACCGAGCCGGACGTCGAGCTGCGCTCGCCCATCGCGAAGCGCCAGCTGCGCGGTTTGCCGAGCAGCTGCTCGACCGAGCCGAGCGAAGCGTCGCGCCGCGCCACGATCAGCGAGCGGTAGCCCAGCGCACCGGCCGAGTCGACGAGCTGGGCGAACACCTCGACGTTGGCGCGCTCGACGCAGTCGAGGGCCGCCTTGTTGGAGACCCAGGCGAGCTGCACGAGGTTGCTGACGACCGCGTCGACGGCTTCCTCGTACGTGGCCGGATAGATGCCGCGCACGTCCAGGCCGGTGCTGCGTCGCATCGCCTCGAAGAAGGGCTCCCAGGCGAGCTTGGTCTCGCCGACGCTGGTGGTCGTGATGACGCCGAAGGTGTACGACGGCCGGTCCTGCGCGAAGGCGCGCTCCGCCGAGCCGGCCAGGGCCAGCAGGGGGAGCTTGAGCAGGGTTCGTCGCAAGGTCGGCGTCCTGGGGCAGGCAGGGCGCGATTGTGCACCGCAGCCCTCGACGGGCGATGGCTCGCCGGAGGGCACTCCGACGGGGGGCGGCGTGTCAGTCGACGGTCAGCACCAGCTTGCCCCGCACCTGGCGCGCGGCCATCAGCTCGAAGGCGCGGGGCAGGTCCTGCAACGCGAGCTTGCGTTCGATCACCGGCTTGATCTTGCCCTGGGCGTACCAGCCGGCGAGCTCGGCCAGCGCCTTGGCGTTGTTCTTCGGTTCGCGGCGCGCGAAGTCACCCCAGAACACACCGACGATGGAGGCGCCCTTGAGCAGCGTCAGGTTGAGCGGCAGCGCGGGGATGCTGCCGCCGGCAAAGCCGATGACGAGGTAGCGGCCGCGCCAGCCGATCGAACGGAACACCGGTTCGGCCAGGTCGCTGCCGACCGGGTCGTAGACGATGTCCGGCCCCTTGCCGCCGGTGGCGGCCTTGATCTGCTCCCGCAGGTCGCCCTGCGTGTAGTTGATCGTCGCGTCGGCGCCGAGCTGCTTGCACAGCGCGCACTTCTCGTCGGTCGAGGCGGCAGCGATCACGGTGGCGCCCGCGGCCTTGGCGATCTGGATCGCCGCGGTGCCGACGCCGCCGGCGGCCCCCAGCACCAGCACCGTCTCGCCGGCCTTCAGCTGGCCGCGGTCGATCAGCGCATGGTGGGTCGTGCCGTAGGTGCACAGGAAGGCTGCAGCGTCGTCGAAGGCGAAGCCCGGCGGCAGCGGCATCGCCAGCGCCGCATTCACGCAGACCTGCGTGCCGAAGCCGCCGAGCCCGCCGAACGACGCCACTGCCATGCCCGGCTGGAGGTGATTGACGCCCTCGCCGACGGCCTCGACCACGCCGGAGAACTCCGAGCCCGGCACGAAGGGCAGCGGCGGCTTCATCTGGTACTTGTTCTGCACGATCAGCAGGTCGGGGAAGTTGAGGCTGGCCGCGCGCACGGCGACGCGCACCTCCCCGGCCTTGGGCTGCGGCGTCGGCAGCTCGGTCCACTTGAGGGCTTCGGGACCGATCGGGTTCTCGCAGAGCCAGGCATGCATGGTCGTGTCTCCTCGGTGCGCCATGGCGGCGATGATAGGCAGCGCGACGGCATCGCTCCGTCGCCGATGCGACGCAGGCGCTCCCTACAATGAGCTGATGCGCATCCTGGTGTCCAACGACGATGGTTATCTGGCGCCGGGACTGGCGGCCCTGGTCGAGGCCTGCCGCGGGCTCGGCGAGATCGACGTGGTGGCGCCGGAGCAGAACTCGAGCGGCACGTCCAATGCACTGACCCTGCAGCGGCCGCTCTCGGTCTGGACCGCGGCCAACGGCTATCGCTACCTCAACGGCACGCCGTCGGACTGCGTGCACGTCGCGTTGACCGGCCTGCTCGAGCAGCGTCCCGACCTGGTGGTCTCGGGCATCAACAACGGCGCCAACATGGGCGACGACACCCTGTACTCGGGCACGGTCGCCGCGGCGATGGAGGGCTACCTCTTCGGCGTGCCTGCCATCGCCTTCTCGCTGGCCGAGAAGGGCTGGAAGCATCTGGACTGTGCGGCCCAGGTCGCGCGCCAGCTGATCGCCCAGGTCATCGAGCGGCCGCCGGTCGCCGGCGCCTGGCTGCTCAACGTCAACATCCCCGACCGGCCGTACGACGCCCTGCTGCCGACGCTGACGACGCGACTCGGTCGGCGGCATGCCAGCGAACCGGTGATCCGCCAGAGCAACCCGCGCGGCGAGCCGATCTACTGGATCGGCGCCGCCGGCAACGCCCGCGAGGCCGGCGAGGGCACCGACTTCCACGCGGTCGCGCAGGGCCACGTGTCGGTGACGCCACTGCAGGTCGACCTCACCGATCACGGTGCGCTGCCGGCGTGGTCCGAGTGGCTGCATCGCGATGCCGGGGCGGCGCGATGAGCGAGGGCAGCGGCCGCGCGCCGAAGTTCCCGCTGCGACTGGACCAGGTCGAGATCCGGCCGACCGCCAAGGCGCTGCCCTTGCTGAGGCCGCAGCGGCCCGTGCGAGACGCAGCAGTCGATCGCGAACGACGCGCCACGCCCGTCGGCTTGGGGCTGGACTCGCACAGCGTGCGGGAGCGCATGCTGGCGCGCCTGCAGGCCGAGGGCGTGCGCGACGCCCGCGTGCTGGCCGCGATGCGCGCGGTGCCGCGGCACGCCTTCGTCGACACGGCGCTGGCCAACCAGGCCTACGAAGACACCAGCCTGCCGATCGGCCTGGGGCAGACCATCTCCAAGCCGTCGGTGGTGGCGCGGATGATCGAGCTGCTGCTCGCGCCGCTGCCGCCGGCCTCGCGGCCCCGGCTGCTGGAGATCGGCACCGGCTGCGGCTACCAGGCCGCGGTGCTGGCCGCGCTGGCGAGGCACGTCGTCTCGATCGAGCGGCTGAAGCCCCTGCACGACAAGGCGCGCGCCAACCTGGCGGCGCAACGGCTCGACAACCTGCGGCTGGTCTACGGGGACGGCCGCGTCGGCCACGCGCCCAATGCGCCCTATGACGGGATCATTGCGGCCGCCGGCGGCGAGGACGTGCCGTCGCCCTGGCTGGACCAACTGGCGCCCGGGGGGCGCCTGGTGGCGCCGATGCACGACGTGCGCAACGGCGGGCAGGTGCTGGTGGTCGTCGACCGGCTCACCGACGGAGCGCTGCGCCGTGCCTTTCACGAGCCGGTGCGGTTCGTCCCCTTAAAATCCGGCATCGATTGAACGGATGCAACGCATGCTCTTGAGCCTTCGATTTGCCATGGGTGGGTCCGCGCTGCATGGGGTGGTGGTGCTGCTGCTGCTCGGGTCGCTGAGCGCCTGCGCACCGACCATCCTCCGCGCACCACCGGTGGAGGATCGCACCACGCGCAGCCCGGCGGCCGCCGCAGCGGCGGGTGCCGCGGCGACAGCCGCCAACACGCCGGTTGCGGAGTTGCCCAAGGCTCTGCCCGGCGCCGAAAACGCCGGCAAGCCGGGCTATTACAGCGTCAAGCCCGGCGACACGATGATCCGCATCGGGCTGGAGACCGGCCAGAACTGGCGCGACATCCAGCGCTGGAACGGGATGGACAACGCCAACGCGCTCGAGGTCGGCCAGGTGCTGCGCGTCGTGCCACCGAACGTCGATCCCGGCGCGGTGGCGACGCGGCCGGTGGCGGTCGCCAAGGTGGAGCCGCGGCCGCTCGACGCCAAGCCGCCTGCGGCATCGGCGCCGCAGGCCGGCGCTTCCGCCACGCCTGCGACGCCCGTGGCGCCGGGGCCCGCACCGGCCGCTGCGACGACGGCAGCGGGCCGCGACGACGACGAATTGAGCTGGGCCTGGCCGGCCGGTGGTACCGTGCTGGCAGGCTACGACGAAGTGCGCAGCAAGGGCGTGGTGATCGGTGGCAAGGCCGGCGACCCCGTGGTGGCCGCGGCGGATGGTCGTGTGGTCTATGCCGGGTCGGGTCTGCGCGGTTATGGCAATCTGGTGATCGTGAAGCACAACAGCACCTACCTGACGGCCTACGCGCACAACCAGGCGCTGGTGGTGAAGGAGGATCAGCCGGTGAAACGAGGCCAGAAGATCGCCGAGATGGGATCGACCGATGCCGAGCGGGTGCAGCTGCATTTCGAGATCCGCAAACAGGGCAAGCCGATCGATCCGGTGAGGCTGCTGCCGCCGCGCTGAGCGACGGACGCCAAGATCATGAGCAAGCGCATGCGCCCCACACTCAACGGGCACGCGCTTGTGGAGACGACGGCAGTCCCGATCCCGCCGCCCCCCCTGGAACCGACCGACGACGATCTGGCCGCACTGCCCGGTGGCGAGGAGCCTGCCGACGTCGCGCGCGAAGCCGTGCCGCTGGCGGCCGGCGAGGGCGAGGTCGGCAACACCCTGCAGACCTACCTGCGCGAGATCCGGCGCGCACCGCTGTTCACGCCGGAGGAAGAGTTCGCCACGGCGACACGCGCGCGCGCGGGCGACTTCGCTGCCCGACAGCAGATGATCGAGCGCAACCTGCGGCTGGTGGTCAGCATCGCGAAGAACTACCTGAGTCGCGGCCTGCCGATGACCGACCTGATCGAGGAGGGCAACCTCGGCCTGATGCACGCGATCGGCAAGTTCGAGCCGGACCGTGGCTTCCGATTCTCGACCTATGCGTCGTGGTGGATCCGCCAGAGCATCGAGCGGGCGATCATGCA
>CAZUUU010000039.1:0-22946 GCA_964622685.1 uncultured Methylibium sp. | reverse complement strand
CGCCGGCATCACCTGCTGCCTGATCGTCGGCGCCTTCGCCGAGCGCATCAAGTTCGGCGCGGTGCTGATGTTCATGGTGCTGTGGTTCACCTTCAGCTACCTGCCGATCGCGCACATGGTCTGGTACTGGATGGGTCCGGATGCCTACGCCAGCGCCGAGGTCGTCGACGCGATGAACGGCAAGGCCGGCCTGATCTGGCAGTGGGGTGCGCTCGACTTCGCGGGCGGCACCGTGGTACACATCAACGCCGGTGTCGCCGGCCTGGTGGGCGCCTACATGATCGGCAAGCGCGTCGGCTACGGCAAGGAGGCGTTCACGCCGCACTCGCTGACGCTGACGATGGTCGGTGCCTCGCTGCTGTGGGTCGGCTGGTTCGGCTTCAACGCCGGCTCGGCGCTGGAAGCCAGCAACAGCGCGGTGCTCGCCTTCGCCAACACCTTCTCGGCCACCTCGGCCGCGGTGCTGGCCTGGTGCATCGGCGAAGCGATGATCAAGGGCAAGGCCTCGATGCTGGGCGCGGCCTCCGGCGCCGTCGCGGGCCTGGTGGCGATCACCCCGGCGGCCGGCAATGTCGGCCTGATGGGCGCGATCATCATCGGCTTCGTTGCCGGCTTCGCCTGCCTGTGGGGCGTCAGCGGTCTGAAGAAGATGCTGGGCGCCGATGACGCGCTGGACGTGTTCGGTGTGCACGGCGTCGGCGGCATCGTCGGTGCGCTGCTGACCGGCGTGTTCAACACCCAGGCGCTCGGCGGCCCGGGCCTGGTCACCGACTGGGTCACGGCGACCGTCGGCTCCAACGCCATCGGCACCCAGGTCTGGATCCAGGCCAAGGCCGTGCTGCTGACCGTGGTCTGGTCGGCCGTCGTCGCGGCCATCGCCTTCAAGATCACCGACCTGGTGGTGGGTCTGCGCGTGGCCGAGGATGCCGAGCGCGAGGGTCTGGACATCACCTCGCACGGCGAGACGGCCTACCACGGCTGATCGAGAAGAAGTCGTGTTCCACGCAAGGGCCGCCCTCGGGCGGCCCTTGTCTTTGGGGCGACGATGGCCGGGCTTGCAAGCCGCGGGGCGATCTCCACCTGCCTAGAATTCCGCTTCCCCCCGGCAAAGGCCTCGCCATGGTCCCCCACCTCATCACCGCGCTCAACGGCCCGATCAACGAGCTCGAGCAGCGCATCCTGGAGTCCATGCCGGCGATCGAGCGCTGGTTCCGGCTCGAATGGATGGAGCACACGCCGCCCTTCTACACCTCGGTCGACGTGCGCAATGCCGGCTTCAAGCTGGCGCCGGTGGACACCAACCTCTATCCCGGCGGCTTCAACAACCTGACGCCCGAGATGCTGCCGCTGGCGGTGCAGGCGGCGATGGCGGCGATCGAGAAGATCTGCCCCGAGGCCAAGAACCTGCTGCTGATCCCCGAGAAGCACACCCGCAACAGCTTCTACCTGCAAAACGTGCAGCGGCTGATCCAGATCTTCGGGGCGGCCGGCCTGAACGTGCGGCTCGGCACGCTGGACGACACGATCACGGAGCCGACGACGCTGGCGCTGCCCGACGGCTCCGAGCTGCGCGTCGAGCCGCTGCTGCGCAGCAAGCGCCGGCTCGGCCTGAAGGACTTCGACCCCTGCACCATCCTGCTCAACAACGACCTGTCGGCCGGCATCCCCAAGGTGCTGGAGGGCCTGCACGAGCAGTACCTGCTGCCGCCGCTGCACGCCGGCTGGGCGGTGCGGCGCAAGAGCCAGCACTTCCAGTCCTACGAGGAAGTGGCGAAGAAATTCGCCAAGCTGCTGGGCATGGACCCCTGGCTGATCAACCCGATGTTCGCGAGCTGCGGCAAGGTCAACTTCCAGGACGGCACCGGCCAGGAGTGCGTGCAGAGCCACGCCGACGCGCTGCTCGGCAAGATCCGCCGCAAGTACAAGGAGTACGGCATCCAGGAGAAGCCGTTCGTGATCGTGAAGGCCGACGCCGGCACCTACGGCATGGGCATCATGACCGTGCGCGACGCCAAGGACCTGGAGGAGCTGAACCGCAAGACGCGCAACAAGATGAGCACCATCAAGGACGGCCAGGAGGTCTCCGAGGTCATCATCCAGGAAGGCGTGCCGACCTACGAGCGCGTCAACGACGCGGTGGCCGAGCCGGTGGTCTACATGATCGACCGCTACGTGGTCGGCGGCTTCTACCGCGTGCATGCCGACCGCGGCATCGACGAGAACCTCAATTCGCCGGGCGCCAGCTTCGTGCCGCTGGCCTTCGCCGAGAGCAACCACCTGCCGCGCCCGGGCGAGAAGCCGGGCGCCAGCGCCCCCAACCGCTTCTACATGTATGGCGTCATCGGCCGGCTTGCGATGCTGGGCGCGAGCTACGAACTCGAGGCGACCGATCCCGACGCCGAGGTCTACGAGTAGCCCGCGGCCCCGGCCGGCCTGGGCGCGGGGGTTGTTGCTGCACCGCAACATCGGTGCGCGCGACGACGCGGGTCGGCGGCGCACAATCGGCGCCTCCCAGCCCGGCCTCCCGCTTCGTGCAGCCCCGTTCCTCCGATTCGCCGTCCGGCGCCAAGCTGGCGGCCCTGACCCTCGGCGCCATCGGCGTCGTGTACGGCGACATCGGCACCAGCCCGCTGTATGCGCTGAAGGAGGTCTTCCTCCACGGCAAGATCGTCATCACGCCCGAGAGCATCCTCGGCGTGCTGTCGATGTTCTTCTGGACGCTGACGGTCATCGTCTCCCTGAAGTACGTCCTGCTGATCCTGCGGGCCGACAACAACGGCGAGGGCGGGCTGATCGCGATGCTGGCCCTGGCCTCGCAGGCGGTGAAAGAGCGGCCGGTGCTGCGCCGCCGCCTGCTGATGCTGGGCATCTTCGGGACCGCGATCTTCTTCGGCGACGGCGTCATCACGCCGGCGATCTCGGTGCTGTCGGCGGTCGAGGGCCTGGATGTCGCCGCACCGGGCCTGAACAAGTACGTGATCCCGGTGACGCTGGTCGTGCTGACGCTGCTGTTCGCGGCGCAGCGCTACGGCACCGGCCTGGTCGGTCGCTTCTTCGGGCCGATCTGCGCGCTGTGGTTCCTGGCGCTGATCGCGCTGGGCATCCCGCACATCGTGCGCAACCCCGAGGTGCTGTGGGCGCTGAGCCCGCACCACGGCCTGGGCTTCATGGTCCGCCACCCGGGCATCGCCTTCGTGGCCCTGGGCGCCGTGGTGCTGTGCGTCACCGGCGCCGAGGCGCTGTATGCCGACATGGGCCACTTCGGCAAGCGGCCGATCCGGCTCGCGTGGTTCCTGCTGGCGATGCCGGCGCTGGTGATCAACTACTTCGGCCAGGGCGCGATGCTGCTGCGTCAGCCCGAGAAGGTGAACAACCCCTTCTACGAGATGGCGCCGGACTGGGCCCTGTACCCGCTGATCATCCTGGCCACCTGCGCGACGGTGATCGCCTCGCAGGCCCTGATCTCGGCCGCCTTCTCCGTCACCAAGCAGGCGATCCAGCTCGGCTACTTTCCGCGCCTGCGCGTGACCCACACCTCGGTCCGGGAGACCGGCCAGATCTACGTGCCCTTCGTGAACTGGGGGCTCTACGTCTGCATCGTGCTGGCGGTGGTGGCCTTCGGCTCCAGCAGCAAGCTGGCGTCGGCCTACGGCATCGCGGTCACGACCGACATGCTGATCACGACGACGATGACCTTCTTCGTGATCCGCTACGGCTGGAAGTACCCGCTGTGGCTGTGCTTCGCCGCGACCGGCTTCTTCTTCGTCGTCGACGCGATGTTCTTCGCCGCCAATGCCATCAAGATCCTCGACGGCGGCTGGTTCCCGCTGGCGATCGGCGCGGTGATGTTCACGCTGATGATGACGTGGAAGCAGGGCCGCAAGCTGCTGAGCGCGCGCCTGCGCGAGGAGGCGATCGACCTGAAGAGCTTCCTCGCGGCGGTCTTCGTCAGCCCGCCGACGCGCGTCGAGGGCACGGCCGTGTTCCTGTCGGCCGAGGCGGGCAGCACGCCCAACGCGCTGCTGCACAACCTCAAGCACAACAAGGTGCTGCACGAGCAGAACCTGTTCGTCACCGTCAAGCACCACGAGGTGCCGTGGATCAGCTTCGACAAGCGCGTCGAGGTCGAGTCGCTCGGCCACTGCTGCTGGCAGGTGACGCTGAACTTCGGCTTCAAGAACGAGCCCGACGTGCCCGAGGCCCTGCAGCTGCTGGGCGGCCGCGGGATCCAGCTCGACGACATGGAGACCAGCTACTTCCTGTCGCGCGACATCGTGATCCCGACCATCGGCAGCGGCATGGCGCTGTGGCGCGAGAAGCTCTTCGCCAGCATGCACCGCAATGCCGCGGCCGCGGCCGACTTCCTGAACCTGCCGACCAACCGCGTCGTCGAGCTCGGCTCCAAGGTCGAGATCTGAGGCGAGGCGGGCCGTCGCCCGCGGATACTCGTGGCGATGCGCCGTTTCCTCGCCGACCTCTCGCTCTCGTCCGCCACCGCCGGCTTCGTGGCCGTGCTGGTCGGCTTCACCAGTTCCGTCGCGATCGTCTTCCAGGCTGCGCAGGCCTTCGGTGCGACGCCGGGGGAGATCAGCTCCTGGATGTGGGCCCTGGGCCTGGGCATGGGGCTGACCAGCCTGCTGGCCTCGCTGTGGTGGCGCCAGCCGGTGATGGTGGCCTGGTCGACGCCCGGGGCCGCGGTGCTGGCGACGGCCGGCGTGGGCTACGGCATGGCCGATGCGGTCGGCGCCTTCCTGGTCTGCGGGGCGCTGATCACCTTGTGCGGGGTCACCGGCTGGTTCGAGCGCGTGATGAACCGCCTCCCGATCGCGATCGCGTCGGCGTTGCTGGCCGGCGTGCTGGCGCGCTTCGGCCTCGAGGCCTTCAGTGCGGCGCGCAGCGCGCTGCCGCTGGTGTTGCTGATGCTGGGCAGCTACCTGCTGGCGCGCCGGCTGTGGCCGCGCTATGCGGTGGTGGTCGTGCTGGCGGTGGCGACCGCCTTCGTCGCCGCGCGCGGCGAACTGCGCACCGATGCCATCGCCTGGACGCTGGCCGAGCCCGTGTTCACGATGCCGCGCTTCAGCCTGGAGGCGACGGTGAGCCTCGCGCTGCCGCTGTTCGTCGTGACCATGGCCTCGCAGAACCTGCCCGGCGTGGCGGCGATCCGCGCCGCCGGCTACGCGACGATGCCGATCTCGAAGGTGATCACGATCACCGGCGTGGCGACGCTGCTGCTCGCGCCCTTCGGTGCCTTCGCGCTCAACCTGTCGGCCATCACCGCAGCGATCTGCATGGGCCGCGAGGCGCACGAGGACCCGGCGCGGCGCTACACCGCGGCCGCCACCTGCGGCGCGATCTATGTCGTGATCGGCCTGTTCGGCGCGGCGGTCACCGGCGTGCTGACGGCCTTTCCGCGCGAGCTGGTGGTCGCGATCGCCGGCCTGGCGCTGCTGGGGACGATCGGGAGCGGCCTCGCCATCGCGCTGAAGGACGAGGCCCACCGCGAGCCGGCGCTGATCACCTTCCTGGTCGCCTTGTCGGGCGTGGTGATCGCCGGCATCGGCGCGGCCTTCTGGGGCGTGGTCGCGGGCACGATCGCGCTGCTTGTGCAACAGTGGCGCCGGAAAGGACTTGCCGCATGAAGCTGCTCTTCGTCGCCGACCCGCTGCACACCTTCAAGACCTACAAGGACACCACTTTCTCGATGATGCGCGAGGCCGCGGCGCGCGGCCACGCCCTGATGGCCTGCGGCCCGCAGGACCTGCGATGGCAGAAGGGCGAGCCCGTCACGGCCTTCGTGCGCGACATCACCCTGACCGGCGATGCCCACGACTGGTACCGCGCCGCGCAGGAACCGCCGCACGAGCGCCCGCAGCCGCTGCGCGACGTCGACGCCGTGCTGATGCGCAAGGACCCGCCCTTCGACAGCGAGTACTTCTACGCCACCCACCTGCTCGAGCAGGCCGAGCGTGAAGGCGCACGCGTCTTCAACCGCCCGCGCGCGCTGCGCGACCATCCGGAGAAGCTGGCGATCCTGGAGTTCCCGGACCTGATCGGCCCGACGCTGGTGACGCGCGACGCCGGCGACATCCGCGCCTTCCACGCCGAGCACCGCGACATCATCCTCAAGCCGCTGGACGGCATGGGCGGCATGGGCATCTTCCGCGTGCGCGAGGACGGCCTCAATCTCGGCAGCATCACCGAGACGCTCAACAAGTTCGGCACGCAGACGGTGATGGTCCAGCGCTTCCTGCCCGAGATCGCGCAGGGAGACAAGCGCATCCTGGTGATCGGCGGCGAGCCGGTGCCCTACAGCCTGGCGCGCATCCCGCAGGGCAGCGAGGTGCGCGGCAACCTCGCGGCGGGCGGCAAGGGCGTGGCGCAGCCGCTCAGCGCACGCGATCGCGAGATCGCCGAGGCGCTGGGGCCGGTGCTCAAGGCGCGCGGCCTGCTGCTGGTGGGCCTGGACGTGATCGGCGACTGCCTGACCGAGATCAACGTGACCAGCCCGACGGGCTTCCAGGAGATCACCCAGCAGGCCGGCTACGACGTCGCGAAGCGCTACGTCGATGCGTTGGAGGCGGCGCTGCGCTGAGCTGAGCGGCAGCGACCCAGCCCTTACGACTGCAGCAGCGCCGCCAAGCCCGCTGCGCCGGTCGGCGCGAACAGCAGTACGGCCTGGATCAGCGACTGCACGAAGCTGGACTCCGGCAGGCCCTGCTGCTTGCGCCAGTCGGTGCTCGAGAAGGAGGCGCGCGAAGACGCGGCCCACCGCGCTCGGCGCTCGGCGCGCACGATCGCTGCGTCGACTGCACGGCCTGCCGTCAGCAAGCTCACGAACAGCACCGCGGCAAACGCCACCCCGACCGCGAAGGCCATCGATGCCGCGACGCGGCCTTGCGCTTGTGGCGTGGACTGCGGCTGGGGCATGCGGCACTGGACGTGCCACGAGGCCAGCGCGGGGTTCTGCCGCTCGACGCTGCATGCGACCGTTGGGGCCGGCGGCGCTTGTGATCCGAGAGCCTGGATCTCCTCGGAGAGCGAGAAGAACAAGAACAGAGCAGTCGTACTGATGAAGGCGAAGGTGGCACCGGCCTGCAGCAACTCGACGACAGCGCGCTGGCATGTCGCTGCGAGCTGCGTGGCTTGGTGAGCGGTGAACTCGGGCGTCGCACCAGCCGAAGCTTCTGCCATCCGGTGCACGCAGGCGCAGGCCCACATCAGCTGGGCCACCGCAGTGATGGCCAAGGCATTGGAGGCGGCCGTGAGGAGGTTGAAGGCTAGGCGATGGCCGAAGTAGCCTCCGATGGCATGAATCGCGTCACGCCCCCAGACACCTCCAACGCCTACATCGGTCTGGCCCCAAGGTACCGCCAGCATGACGAACACCAGCAGGAACGTCACAGCCAGTAGTCGACGCATAGTCCCCGGCACGAGCAAGCCGGCGAGCGCAACGCCGGCATCCCGGGACGAGCGCACGACCGTGGCGTCGACCGTGAAGATCGACCACGCTGCCAGCAGCACGAAGACGGCCGCCACGGCCGCATACGGCAAGAAGAAGTTGAGCTTGCGTACCCCGTCGCCGGCCAATGTCCCCGGAAGCACCAGCGCCAACAGCATGGTCAAGAAAGCGAGCGTCAGGCCGAGGCCGGTGTGACGTGGCGGACTCGATGGCGTGGGGTTCGGCATAGTCTCTCCGCACGGGCAAGAGTGGGGTTCGGCGCGATGCTAGCCAAGGGCAACACGATTGCGGAGTCTTCCAGCCCCGTCCGGCGACAATCCGGCTCCCCATGGCCCTCCTCACCCTCACCGCCGCCCACCTGGCCTACGGCCACGTCGCGCTGCTGGACCACACCGACTTCGCGCTCGAGACCGGCGAGCGCGTCGGCCTGATCGGCCGCAACGGCACCGGCAAGTCCTCGCTGCTGAAGATCATCGCCGGCCTGGAGAGGCCCGACGACGGCGAGTTGCGGCTGCAGCAGGGCCTGCGGCTCGCGCTGGTGGCGCAGGAGCCGCTGCTCGATGGCGACGCCACGGTGTTCGACGCGGTCAGCCAGGGCGTGGCCGAGGCCAAGGCGCTGCGCGAGCGCTACGAGGCGCATGGCGCCGACGACGACCTCGACGCGCTGCAGACCCGCATCGAGGCGCTCGACGGCTGGACCTGGGAGCAGCGCGTCACCGAGACCATCGAGCGCCTGCAGCTGCCGCCCGAGGCGCGCATCGGCGACCTGTCCGGCGGCACCAGGAAGCGCGTCGCGCTGGCCCAGGCGCTGGTGGCCGCGCCCGACGTGCTGCTGCTCGACGAACCGACCAACCACCTCGACCTCGACGCGATCCGCTGGCTGGAGGAACTGCTGAAGGCCTTCCGCGGCAGCGTGCTGCTGATCACTCACGACCGTGCTTTCCTCGACGCGGTGAGCACCCGCATCGTCGAACTCGACCGCGGCATCCTGCGCAGCTACCCGGGCAACTTCGCTGCCTACGAGGCCACCAAGGCCCGCGAACTGGCCGACGAGGCGCTCTACAGCGCGCGGCAGGACAAGCTGCTGGCGCAGGAGGAAGTGTGGGTGCGCCAGGGCGTCGAGGCGCGTCGCACGCGCAGCGTGGCGCGCATCAAGCGGCTGGAGGTGCTGCGTGCGGCGCGCGCGGCACGGCGCGACTCGATCGGCCGGGTGGCGCTGGAGGTCGATGCCGGCTCGCGCAGCGGCAAGATCGTCGCGGAGCTGGAAGCCGTCTCCAAGGCCTACGGTGACAAGGTCATCGTGCGCGACTTCAGCGCCACCATCCTGCGCGGCGACAAGGTCGGGCTGATCGGCGCCAACGGCGCCGGCAAGACCACGCTGCTGAAGCTGATCCTCGGCCTGCTGCCGCCCGACCGCGGCACGGTGCGCAACGGCAGCAATCTGCAGGTCGCCTACTTCGACCAGATGCGCGAGGCGCTGAACCTCGATGCGACGCTGGCCGACACCATCAGCCCCGGCAGCGAATGGATCGAGATCGCGGGCCAGCGCTAGCACGTGATGAGCTACCTGGGCGACTTCCTGTTCGCGCCGGCGCGCGCCAACTCGCCGGTCGCCAGCCTCAGCGGCGGCGAGCGCAACCGCCTGCTGCTGGCGCGGCTGTTCGCCAGGCCGGCCAACGTGCTGGTGCTCGACGAGCCGACCAACGACCTCGACATCGACACGCTCGAACTGCTGGAGGAGTTGCTGGCCAACTATCCCGGCACGGTCTTCCTGGTAAGCCACGACCGGCGCTTCCTCGACAACGTGGTCACCAGCACCATCGTCCACGAAGGGCCGGGCGCCTGGCGCGAGTACGAGGGCAGCGTCGAGGACTGGCTGCTGCAGTCGGAACGTGCGAAGGCGCTGCAGGCGGCGGCGGCGCGGCGCGGCGGGCCGGCGGCCGCGCCGGCGCCGCCCCCGGTCGCGGCGCCCGCGAAGCGCAGCAAGCTCAGCTTCAAGGAGCAGCGCGAACTCGACGAGCTGCCCTCGCGCATCGAAGGCCTGGAGGCCGAGCAGCGCGAGCTCGGCGAGCGTCTCGCCGACCCGGCGCTGTACACCGAATCGCCGCCGCGCCAGATCGCGGAACTGCAGGCGCGCTACGCCGCGATCGACGGCGAGATCAGCGAGGCCATGGAGCGCTGGGAGGCGCTGGGGAGCCGCTGAGGTTCAGGTGACGCCAGCGGGGGCGCCGAGCCGCCGCCGGGCCGCCCCAAGGCGGCGAGCGCCCCCTCGGGGGGCAGGAGCGCGCCACGCGTGCGACGTGGGGGCCCCACTCACCATTTGCTCAAGCTGCTGAACCACGAGTCGCCGGTCGCGCCCGGATGGGTGCGGCTGACGATCAGCCCGGCCTGCAGGTACAGGCCGTTCAGCAGCCGCGCGCCGCGCTCGCGATCGAATCCGGGCCAGGCGGCCAGTGCGCGCAGCGACACCGGCTCCTGGCGCAGTCGGCCCACGGCCGCAGCGAGCGCGCCGCTCAGCACGGCCGGCACCTCGAGGTCGGGCGCGACGCGATAGACCGCCGGCCCGGCCAGTTCGGGCAGCAGCTCGAAGCGCGGCCCGTGCAGCGCCAGGTGCCACAGCAGCGGGCCGAGCGGATGGCACTGGTCGGTCGGCGCGGCCAGGTCGTCCGCGCGGCCGCCGGGCGCGCGCAGCACGGCACGTTCCACCTGCAGCAGGCGGACGCTGTCGAAGCGCGTTGCATACAGCGTGTCCAGCGGCAGCGGCGTGTGGAACAGGCGTTCGCGCGGAAAGACCGTCAAGGGCAGCACATGCTGGTCGCGGTCGAGGTGCAAGGCCATGTCCTGCGAATGCCGCAGGCAGGCGGCCAGCACCTCGAGCACCTCGCTGCCGGTGCCGCTGTTCTGGAAGCGCTGCAGGTCGGCCAGCAGCGACGGGCTCAGCGAGCTGAGGTGCGATCCGTCCTTGGACGTGCCCTCCATCGCCCGGCGGAAGGCGCTGACTCTCCAGAGTTCAGGCTCGCCGAGCGGTACGGTAGGTTCATCCATGGCACGGACTTTAGGGGGGCGTTCTCGGGCTTGTCACCTGACAGGAGTGCCACCCCCAAGGTAAGGGGGGCGTCGCGCCTCAGCCCTTGACGGCGCGTCGCTGGAGCTGCGCGCGGCGCTCCGCCAGCGCGCGCCAGAAGGCCGCGTCCTGCGAGGTCGCGACGTTGATGCGCATCAGCGGACTGGGCCGGCGCGTCGCGTGGAACAGCGAGCCCGGCGCGATCAGCCAGCCGTCGTCGAGCAGCGCCTGCGCCAGGCGATCGGTGTCGACGCCGGTGTGGACCCAGGCGAACAGACCCTGGGCCGGCGCGGCCGGCGGGCAGTCGTGGCGCAGCGCCAGCGCGACGCTGCGCGTCCGGGCCGCGTCGAGCCGCTGACGCACGCGCTCGGCATGGCGGCGCAGCGCGCCCTGCTCGAGGCAGGCGGCGACGGCCTGCTCGGTGAGCGCCGGCGTGGTCAGCGAGGTCAGCAGCTTGACGTCGACCAGGCGCGCACGCAGCGCCGGTGACGCCGCCACGTAGCCGACCCGCCAGCCGGGCGCCAGCACCTTGGAGAAGCCCGAGACATAGAGGCAGCGCTGCAGGCCGTCGAGCGCGGCGATGCGCGGTGCGTGCGGCGGGGCCAGCCACGCGTAGGTGTCGTCCTCGACGATGTGGAAGTCGTGCGCATGCGCCAGGTTCAGCAACTCGTGGCATTGCGCGAGGCTGAGGCTGGAGCCGGTCGGGTTGTGCAGCACCGAGACGGTCATGTACAGCCGCGGCTTGTGCTCGGCGATGAGCCGGCGCATCACCGCAAGGTCGGGGCCGTCGGCGCCGCGCGGCACCGGCAGCACGCGCATGCCCAGCAGCGGCAGGCGCGCGAACTCGACGGCCCAGCCGGGCTCGTCGACCAGCACCGCGTCGCCGGGCTGCAGCAGCGCGCGCGAGACGATGTCGAGGGCCTGCGTCGCGCCCAGCGTCGTCACGACCTGGTCGGCCGCACAGGCGATGCCCAGGTCGCCGAGACGCTGCGCCAGCGCCGCGCGCAAGCGCGGATCGCCGGCCGGGTCGCCATAGCGCAGGGCGCTGGCCACGCCCTCGCCGTCGGCATCGGCACGCAGCGTGCGGCGCAGGGCGGTGGCGAGCAGGGGCAGGTCCAGCCAGTCCGGCGGCAGCGTGCCGCCGCCCGGCGCCGGCTTGCCGCCGGGGACGTGGAACATGCTGCGGATCAGCGCGGCGGCGTCCACCGGCGCGTCGGGTCGCGGCACGGGGCCGGTCGGCGCGACCGGCGCCTTGACGGGCAGCGATCGCGCCGCCGTCGCGCTGCGCACGAAGAAGCCGCGCTGGCGCCGCGCCTCGATCAGGCCCTGGGCAAGCAGCTGGTCGTAGGCGGCGACCACGGTGTGCGGGCTCACGCCGTGGCGCTGCGCGCAGTCGCGCACCGAGGGCAGGCGCGCGCCGGGCGCGAGCAGGCGCTCGCGGATGCGCTCGGCATAGCGCTCGGCGAGCTGCTCGGTCAGGGTCACGGTGGCATCGCGGGTCAGCATCGCTGTGTCGCTCCGGCAGCCAGTACAGGACAAGCGTTGCGCCGGCTTTCTGTACTGGTTCTGTATTGGTCACCAAGCCTACAGTCGAGCGTATGCGAGCGCAACCCCTGTCCCCGGCCGGCCTCGGTCCGTCGTCGCTGCCGTCGTCATTGCAGCGCGAGCCCCGTGAAGCGCGGGGCCTGTGGCTCGGCCTGCTGGGCGTCGCGATCTTCGCGGTCACGACGCCGATGACGCGGCTGGCGGTCGGCGACGCGGCGTCGCCGCAGCTGTCGCCCTTGTTCGTGACGGCCGGGCGCGCGGCGCTGGCCGGCCTGCTGTCGGCGCTCTACCTGTGGCTCACCCGTGCGCCGCGTCCGCAGCGCGCGCAGTGGCGCGACTTCGCGATCACCGCCGCCGGCGTCGTGGTCGGCTTTCCGCTGCTGCTGGCGCTGGCCCTGCGCGAGGTGCCGGCGGTGCATGCGGCCGTCGTGACCGGCGTGCTGCCGCTCGGCACGGCGGTGGTCGGCGCGCTGGTGCTGCGCCAGCGACCCGGCCCCGGCTTCTGGCTGTGCGCGCTGGCGGGCTGCGCGCTGGTGCTGGGCTATGCGGCCTGGCAGGGCGGCGGCACGCTGGTCGCGGCCGACGGCTGGCTGCTGGCCGCCGTGCTGAGCGCCTCGGTCGGCTATGTCTACGGCGCGCGGCTGTCGGTCGCGCTGCGGCCCGAGCAGGTGATCTGCTGGGTGCTGGTCGGCATGCTGCCGCTGACGCTGCCGGTGACGCTGTGGGCGGCGTGGCATGGCGATTTCTCCGCCATCCGCGCCAGCGCCTGGCTGGGCTTCGGCTACGTGGCGCTGTTCTCGATGTGGCTGGGCTTCTTCGCCTGGTACCGCGGCCTGGCGCTCGGTGGCACCTTGCGCGTGAGCCAGGTGCAGTTGCTGCAGCCCTTCCTGTCGCTGCTGGCGGCCGTGCCGCTGCTGGGCGAATCGCTCGACCTGCCGACCGTGGCCTTCGCGCTGGCGGTGATCGCCACCGTCTTCATCGGCAAGCGCATGCCGGTGCGCGTGCGCGCGTGAGCGCACGGCATTCCCTTGTCCCGAGGAGAGACCCCATGACCTGGACCTTGGCCGCGCGCACCGCGCGCATGAACCCGTCGGTGATCCGCGAGATCCTCAAGCTCACCGAGCAGCCCGGCGTGCTGTCGCTGGCCGGCGGCCTGCCGTCGCCGGACAGCTTCCCGGCCGAGGCGGTCCGCGCCGCCGCCGAGAAGGTGCTGCGCGACACGCCCAGGGAGGCCCTGCAGTACGCCGCCAGCGAGGGCTACGGCCCGCTGCGCGAGTGGGTCGCCGGGCAGCTGCGCGCCCAGGGCCAGCGCGTGGAGGCGGGCCAGGTCCTGATCACGACCGGCTCGCAGCAGGGGCTGGACCTGGTCGGCAAGCTGCTGATCGACACCGACAGCGTGGTGGCGGTCGAGACGCCGACCTACCTGGGCGCGCTGCAGGCCTTCGCGCCCTTCGAGCCGCAGTTCGCGGCCATGGCCTGCGACGACGACGGGCCGACGACGGCGGCCGTCGCCGAGGCCCGTGGCGCGCGCTTCGCCTACCTGCTGCCCAACTTCCAGAACCCGACGGGTCGCGTGATGGGCGAGGCGCGGCGCGACGCGCTGGTCGCCGCGGCGCAGTCGACCGGCCTGCCGCTGGTCGAGGACAACCCCTATGGCGAACTGTGGTTCGACGCGCCGCCGCCGGCGCCGCTGGCAGCGCGCTGGCCCGAGGGCACGATCTACCTCGGCTCGTTCTCCAAGGTGCTGGCGCCGGGCCTGCGGCTCGGCTACGTGGTGGCGCCGCCGGCGCTGATCCCGAAGCTGCTGCAGGCCAAGCAGGCGGCCGACCTTCACTCGCCGGGCTACAACCAGCGCGTCGTGCACGAGGTGGTGAAGGACGGGCTGCTGGACCACCACCTGCCGCGCGTGCGCGCCCGCTACGCCGCCCAGCGCGACGCGATGGCCGTGGCGCTGCGCGCCCACCTGCCGGCCGCCACCGAGTGGAGCACGCCGCAAGGCGGCATGTTCTTCTGGCTGCGCCTGCCGCGCGGCCTGGACGCGATGGCGCTGCTGCCGCGCGCGGTGGCCGCCGGCGTGGCCTACGTGCCGGGCGCGCCCTTCTTCGCCGGCGAGCCCGACGCGCGCAGCCTGCGCCTGAGCTTCGTCACGCTGGCGCCGGCGCAGATCGAGCAGGCCGTCGCCGCGCTCGGCCGCGTGCTGCACGAGGCGCTGGCCGCGTTGCCGCGCGACGCCGAGCTGCTGCGGAGGGCCGCATGAGGACCTACCGCTACGCGCAGGTCGATGTCTTCACGGCCGTGCCCCTGCGCGGCAACGCGCTCGCGGTCGTGTTCGACGCGGCGGCGCTGAGCGATGCGCAGATGCAGGACTTCGCGCGCTGGACCAACCTCAGCGAGACCACCTTCCTGCTGCCGCCGACGCAGGCTGGCGCCGACTACCGGCTGCGCATCTTCACGCCCGGCGGTGAACTGCCCTTCGCCGGCCACCCGACGCTGGGCAGCTGTCACGCCTGGCTCGAGGCCGGCGGCACGCCGCGCGGCGAACAGGTGGTGCAGGAGTGCGGCGTCGGCCTGGTGCGCATCCGTCGCGATGGCGCACGGCTGGCCTTCGCGGCCCCGCCGCTGCGGCGCAGCGGACCGGTCGATGCGGCCACGCGCGAGCAGCTCGCACGGGCGCTGCGCATCGACGCGGCGGCGATGCTCGACGTGCAGTGGGTCGACAACGGTCCGGGCTGGGTCGGCGTGCGGCTGCGCGATGCCGAGGCCGTGCTGGCGCTGGAGCCCGACTTCGCGGCGATGGCGCCGCTCAAGGTCGGGGTCGTCGGGGCCCATGCCGACGGCGCCGAGTGCGCCTTCGAGGTCCGCGCCTTCGTGCCGACGCTGGGCGTGCCGGAGGACCCGGTGACCGGCAGCCTGAACGCCGGCCTGGCGCAGTGGCTGATCGGGGCCGGCCTCGCACCGCCGCGCTATGTCGCGAGCCAGGGCGCGCGGCTCGGCCGCGCCGGTCGCGTACACGTGCAGCAGCAGGGCGAAGACCTCTGGATCGGCGGCGAATCCTTCAGCTGCATCGCCGGCAGCCTGCGGCTGTGACCGCCATCCCGGCCGCATGAGCGAAGCCCTGTTCCGCGACGACGCCTACCGGAGCGACTGCGAGGCCGAGGTCGTCGAGGTCGGCGAGGCCGGCATCGTGCTCGACCGCAGCGTCTTCTATCCGCTGGGCGGCGGACAGGCCGGTGATGCCGGCCTGCTGAGGCTCGAGTCCGGTGCGACCGTCGTCATCGCCGACACGCGCAAGGGCGAGGCCGGCCGCATCCTCCACCTGCCGGCCGCGGGGCAGGACCTGGCGATGCTGCAGGCCGGCACGCGCGTGACGGCCGCCATCGACTGGCCGCGCCGTCACCGCCTGATGCGGCTGCACACCACGACCCATGTGCTGTGCGCGCTGCTGCCGTACCCGGTCAACGGCTGCTCGATCACGCCGGAGCAGGCCCGCATGGACTTCGACACCGCCGAGCCCTTCGACGCCGCCGCCATCGAGGCCGGCCTGGCGCGCCTGGTGGCCGGCGCGCACGCGGTGGGCACGCAGTGGATCAGCGACGAGGAACTGGACGCCAACCCGCAGCTGGTGCGCACGATGTCGGTGGCGCCGCCGCGCGGCAGCGGCCGCGTGCGGCTGCTGCGCATCGAGGGCGTCGACCTGCAGCCCTGCGGCGGCACCCACGTCGCCAGCACCGCCGAGATCGGCGGCGTGCGCGTGCTGAAGATCGAGAAGAAGGGCGCCCGCGCCCGGCGGATCGTGCTGGGGCTGACCGAGGCGCCCGCGCTCAGCGCCTGAGGCGCCAGGCGCTGCGCAGGCCGGCCCAGGCCGCGCCGCGCTGCGGGTCGGCGTCGCTGGCCAGCGCGACGTAGCGGCGCGCCACCACGAAGCCGCTCACCGCGACGAAGCCCAGCAGGGTGGTCACGAGCACGATGACGGCGCGCGCCGGCTTGCTCTTGCGGTCGGGCGGCTGGGCGATGTCGATCTGCTGCAGGGTCTGGCCTTCCTTGGCCTCGTCGAGCTTGGCCACCTCGTACTGGCGCAGCATGCTCTCCAGCAAGGTCTCCTGGAACTTCACTTCGCGACGCGCGCGGATGAAGTCGGCGGCCGCCTCGGGGATCTTGCCGGCCGGCAGGTCGATGACGCTGCCGCTGCCGGGAGACGACTCCATGCGCTGCAGTTCGGCACGCAATGCACGCAGCTCCGAACCGAGCCGCATCACGTCGGGGTTCTCGGCCGTCGCGCCGGTGCGCAGCACCTTCAACTGCACCTCGCGCTCGGCGATCTCGGCGCGCAGCCGCGCCATGCCGGTGAGGATCGCCTCGGCCTGCTTGTCCAGCACGATCATCCCGGACTTCTCCTGGACGCGCTGCTGATCCAGGTCGGCCTTGACCAGGTTGTCCTTGGTCGCCTTCAGCTGGGACTCGTAGAACACGCGGCGCTGCTGCGCCTCGGTGATCGCCAGCCGGCCCATCACCTTGCGCAGCTCCTCGGCATAGCCGTTGGCCAGGCTCGCGGCGAACTGGGGGTCCTCGTCGTCGACCTCGACCGAGATGACGCCGGACTTCTTGTCCGCCGAGACGCGCACCTGCCGGGGCATCTCGCGGCGCAGCACCTCGAAGGTCTCGACGTCGTAGCGCTCGCGCAGCTTGAAGCGCTCGTCGAGCGCGCGCAGCACCGAGTCGCTCTTCAGCAGGTTGACGTAGAGCTCGTCGGGGGTCTTGGCGGTCAGCCCGCCGGCCACGCCGCCCAGCGCACCGAGGGCCGCCAGCGCCGCCGCCGCGCCGCTGGGCTGCTGCTGGCCGGGCGGCAGCAGCGTCGTGCGGGCGGTGTAGACGTTGCCGAGCAGCAGGGCCACCACCACCGAGGCCAAGGCCGCGATGCCGGTGACGATGCCGATCAGGCGCTTGTCCTCGCCCAGCCAGGTCAGCAGGTCCAGCAGGCCGACCCGCGGACCTTCGTCGTCGACCGGGTCGGGATCCGGACTCTCCGCGTGCACGGCGCTCATCGGCAGCTCAGTCCTTGAAGGTGTTGATCGCGGCCGCGCCCAGGCCGAACTGGTAGAAGATCTGCGACCAGTCCTTCAGCCCGCGCACCAGCGCCCGGCCCCAGGTCTCGAAGTCGAGCTGGGTCGGCACGAACACCGCGTCGCCCGGGCGCAGCGGCTGCGAGCTGATGCCACCGCCGACACCGAAGAAGCCGCGCCGGTCGGCGGCGGCGATGACGGTGCCGTCGGCGCGCAGCACGAAGGTGTTGCCCGGGTCGGCGCTCTCCTCGACGCCGGCCAGCTTGAGGTATTCGCCGACGGTGCGGCCCGGTCGCCACAGGAAGGCGTTGTTGTTGGCGACGGCGCCGGCCACCGTCACGAAGCCCGGCCGGGGCGGCACGAGGATGCGATCGCCGGCCTCGAGCGGCACGTCGGGCAGGGCATCGAAGCCGACCTTGTCGTCGGGCAGTTCCAGCGCGATGCGGCCGTTGGGCTCCAGGTTGCGCAGGCGCTGCAGCTGGGCCTGGGTCGCGGCGGCGCTGATCTGGGCCGACTGGGCGGTCGTCTCGACGCTGGCGTTGGCGGCCTGCCGCGCCGCCTGGGTCGCGGCCTGCGACTCGAGCCGCGCGATGGCCTGCTGCAGGTTCTCGAGCTGGCGCCGGCGCGTTTCCTCGCGCGAGAACTCCAGGCCGTAGACATAGGCCTGCGGCGTCACGCCGCCGGCGCGCTGCAGCAACTGCTTCAGTGTCTCGCCGCCCTGCAGCTGGTAGACCCCCGGCGATCCGACCTCGCCCTCGACCGAGACCAGCCGGGTCTGCTTGGAGACCGAGACGCGGATGTCCTTCTGGCTGTAGATCGTGACGACGTCGCCGGCCTGCAACTCGACGTTGCTGGCGGCGTCGCCGTCGAGCACGGCCTTGCCCAGGTGGAACGGGATCAGCTGCGTGCTGAGGTCGCGGGTCGACTGCCGCTCGATCACGGCGTAGTCCCAGTTGATGTCGTCGAACAGCGGCGCCGGCTTCAGCGACTCGCGGGTCGGCAGCGGCGTCGGATCGCGCAGCTCGCGCGCGTCCTGGCGCGGCGCCGTCGGATCGAGCGGCTCGCGCGCGGCGGCGCCGGCGGCCGCACGCGGCCGGGTGCGCGCCAGCGCCGGGTCGGCCTGGTCGAGGCCGTTGCCCGCGTTGCGCTCGCGCGGCCGGGTCGTCTCGTCGGCGTACGCCGGATCGGTCGTGCGCCGGTCGGCGCGCGGCTCGAGCCGGCGCGGGTCACGCCAGGGCTCCAGCGGCAGCGGCTCGATCTGCACGAGCTGGTTCTTGCGGCGGTAGAAGTCGGGCGAGACCAGCGCTTCCTTGTCGGGGATCAGGTCGCGGATGCGCATGCCGGGCTTGTAGGCATAGCGCAGCGGCTGGGCCACGTGGCCCTTGAGCGTCACGGCGTTGGCGACCTGCGGCGAGATGGCCAGCAGCGTCAGCACGTCGCCGTCGCGCATCGGCTTGCCGAGGCCGGCCGCGTCGAGCGCGAGCTCCTCGACGTAGCGCGCGGCGCGGCCGCGCTGCGGGTCGATGCGCTCGAGCTGGGCGCGCTGCGGATTGCTCAGCACCGACGCGCCTCCGGCATAGCGCAGCAGCTCGCGCAGCGGCTCCTCGCGACCCTTCAGCTCGAAGATCGCGGCCGTGTCGATCGCGCCGGTCAGCGCGACGCGCGCGCCGGCCGGCTGGAACACCACCACGTCGCCGGGCAGCAGCTGCACGTCCTTGGACTTGTCGCCCAGCACCAGGAAGTCGTAGACGTCGAGCTCGGACACCAGCGCGCCGTCGCGCTTCAGGCCGATGCGGCGCATCGAGCCGTTGGGACCCGGGCCGCCGGCGGCCACGACCGCCGACAGCAGGCTCGACTGGCTGGACAGCGTGTAGACGCCGGGCTTGTGCGCCGGGCCGACGACGAAGACCTTGACCCCGCGCAGCTGACCGAGCGTGACGTTGAGGTTGAAGTTCGTGTACAGGCGGCCGATCTGCGCGCGCAGGTGCTTCTCGAGCTCGGAGGCCTTGACGCCCGCCACCGAGAAGGTGCCGACGCGCGGCAGGTTGATCAGGCCGTTGCGGTCCACGGTCGCGCGGTAGTCGACGTCGATCGAGCCCCAGGCGCGGATGACGAGCTCGTCGCCGACGCCGACCGCGTAGTCGCTCGGCACCGGCACGCTGTCGACCGGCGCGAAGCTGTCGGCTGCATCCTCGAAGAAGCGCGAGCCGAAGACCGGCAGCATGCGGCCGGTCGCGTCCTCGACGAAGCGCTGGAACTCGCTGGGCACCGGCGGGAGCTTGTCGCGGATCGCCTGCGAAGGATCGATCGCGTCGTCGGGCCGGCGCTCCGAGGCGCCGGCCGCGCGCGGGGTCGTGCCCCGCAACACGGGCGTGGCGCCGCCGTCGCGCGTGGCATCGCGATCACGGTCGCGATTGCGACTGCCGCTGGAGCCTGCGGCCGGGTAGCCCGGGGCGTTGAACACGCCGTTGCCGGTCGTGCTGGTCGGCTCGGTGGTCGTCTGCGACTGCGTGTCGGCGGGTCCGAGGGCCAGGCCCAGAAGCACGGCCGCACCGAGCAGCGTCGAATGCCAGGCCCGGGTCGGTTGGACGGGCGATCGGTCGGGAGTCATGGATGGCGAGCGAGTCGTAGGCGCGGTGCCCGGGCGCCTTGGAGGCCAACGGAGCGGCGATGGTACTGGAAGCCTTTCGGGCCTCTCGCGGGGCCAGGATGTAAATTGGCTGCCCATGCGCACGCCCCTGAGCCAGGACCCCGAGATCGTCCTGCTGACCCCGGAGACGCCGGAGCAGTTCGACGCGACCCGCGAGATCTTCCGCGAGTACGCGGCGGCGCTCGGCGTGGACCTGTGCTTCCAGAACTTCGAGGCCGAGCTGCGCGACCTGCCGGGCGACTACGCGGCGCCGGGGGGCGCCCTGCTGCTGGCCTATTGCGACGGCGAACTCGCGGCCTGCGGCGCCCTGCGGCCGCTGCCCGAGGCGGACGAACCCAATGCCTGCGAGATGAAGCGCCTGTACGTGCGGCGCGCCTTCCGGCGCTTCGGGCTGGGTCGCCAGCTGGCCGAGAGCCTGATCGCGATGGCGCGCGCGGCCGGCTATTCCGCGATGCTGCTCGACACGCTCGACGACATGGAGGCGGCCCGCGAGCTCTACGCCTCGCTCGGCTTCGAGGAGATCCCGCCCTATTACTACAACCCCATCCCGGGCGCACACTACCTGCGCGTCGGGCTCGACGGGCCCGGCTCGCGCTACTAGGACGGCGGCGCGGCAGCGCCCGCAGGAGACCGCGATGAACGCCTTCAAGCAACTGCTGCAGCATCGCCAGCGCGGGCCGGACGCCCAGCCGCGCGCCAGCCACCAGCGCGTACCGCTCGGCACCTGGCTGATGTCGGCCAGCCCGATGGTGGCCGAGGCGGTCGGCCAGGCCGGTTTCGACTGGGCGGTGCTCGACATGGAGCATTCGCCGCTGGACCTGCCGGGTGTCGTGGCCCTGCTGCAGGCGGTGGCCTCGACCAAGCTGGTGCCGATCGTGCGCCTGCCCTGGAACGACACGGTGCTGTGCAAGCGCGTGCTCGATGCCGGCGCGACGACCGTGATCGTGCCCTTCGTGCAGAGCGTCGACGAGGCGCAGCGCGCCGTCGCGGCGATGCGCTACCCGCCGCAGGGCGTGCGCGGCGCCGCCGGCATGAGCCGCGCCACCCGCTACGGCACGCAGCGGCTCGACACCCAGGCGGCCAACGCCCAGGTCGCGCTGATCCTGCAGCTGGAGACGCCGCAGGCCCTGGCCGCGCTGGAGGCGATCGCCGCCGTCGAGGGCGTCGACGCGCTGTTCGTCGGCCCGGCGGACCTGTCGGTCGCCATGGGCCTGGGTTGCGACCCGCGCCATCCGTCGGTGCTGGCCGTGATGGCGCAGGCGGCCGAGCGCGCGCACGCCGTCGGCATGCCGATCGGCACGCTGGCCGGCACGCCCGAGATGGCGGCGCAGGTGCGGGCCGCCGGCTTCGACTTCGTGGGCCTGGGCACCGATCTCGGCCTGCTGGTCCACGCCGCCCAGGCCTCGCTGGCGGCGCTGCGCACGCCCGACGCCGACCAGGTCCACTCCATCCACGTCGGCACCCACGCGTACTGAGGCCGGGCGAGCTTCGCCGTCGCGTCGCACGCAAGTGGCGGCGCCGGACATAAAGGAACCCGCGGGTTATCACGTACAATCCCGAGGCTTTGCCGGAGTCAGCTGTGCCATCCAAGATCCTGCGTTCCTCACAAGGCGAACGCGTCGGCTGGAGCGATGGCGACACGGCGGACGAAGCCGACGATGCGCCCTTCAGGCGCCTGAGCCCCGAAGAGGCCCGGGCGCTGCGACTGCAGCAGCCGTCCCTCTCGCCCTGGCGGGTGGTGGCGGCACAGGCGGTCGCCGGTGTCCTGTGCGCCCTGGTGGCCTGGGCGCTGGCGGGGGGTGTCGCGGCGCTCTGGTCGGCGCTCTACGGTGCGGCGGCCACGGTCATCCCGAGTGCGCTGCTGGCGCGCGGGATGGCGCGCAGGATGTCGAGCCCGGTCGCTGCGGCGGCCGGCTTCATGTTCTGGGAGATGCTGAAGATCGGGGTGGCGATCGCGATGCTCGTGATCGCCGCGAAGGTGGTGCCCCAGCTGAGCTGGCCGGTGTTGCTGGTCACGATGGTGGTGTGCATGAAGGTGAACTGGCTCGCGCTGCTGTGGCGCGGCCGTTGAACGACGACGAGGCTTCGAGAAGACGACCATGGCAGCAGAAGGCCACGCCCCGACCGCCGGTGAATACATCGTTCACCACCTGACCCATCTGCAGAACCAGAAGCCGAACGGCCCGTTCGACCTCTCGGTCTTCAATTTCGATTCGCTGTTCTTCGGCATCGTGCTCGGCGCGATCGGCTGCTGGCTGCTGTGGCGCGCGGCGCGCAAGGCGACGTCGGGCGTCCCCGGCCGCTTCCAGGCCGCCGTCGAGATCCTGGTCGAGATGGTCGATGCGCAGGCCAAGGGCATCGTCCACAGCGCGGCCAGCCGCAAGTTCGTCGCCCCGCTCGCGCTGACCGTGTTCGTCTGGATCTTCCTGATGAACGCGATGGACCTGCTGCCGCTGGACCTGCTGCCCGAGCTGTGGGCCTGGGCCTTCGGGGTCGCGGGCCATGACCCGCACCACGCCTACCTGCGGGTGGTGCCGACGGCCGACCTGTCGATGACGATGGGGCTGTCGGTCAGCGTGCTGCTGATCTGCATCTACTACAACATCAAGATCAAGGGCGCCGGCGGCTGGGTGCACGAACTCTTCACCGCGCCCTTCGGCGCCCATCCGGTGCTGTGGCCGTTCAACTTCCTGATGCAGGTGATCGAGTTCGTCGCCAAGACGGTCTCGCACGGCATGCGTCTGTTCGGCAACATGTACGCCGGCGAACTGATCTTCATGCTGATCGCGCTGCTGGGCGGCGCCTGGACGCTGAGCGCCACCGGCATCGGCCTGGCGCTGCTGCACATCATCGCGGGCAGCGCGTGGGCCATCTTCCACATCCTGATCATCACCCTGCAGGCCTTCGTGTTCATGATGCTGACGCTCGTGTACGTCGGCCAGGCCCACGACGCCCACTGATCCCCGACCGCAGCAGTTCCGCCGATCAGCGATCTCCGATCGACGATCATTTTTCTCATCTCTCGTTTCTCTATCTCACTAGGAGTCACCATGGAAGTCATCAGCTTTGTCGCCCTCGCCGCCGGCCTGATCATCGGTCTGGGTGCCATCGGCGCCTGCATCGGCATCGGCATCATGGGCAGCAAGTACCTCGAGTCGGCCGCGCGCC
>CAZUUU010000038.1:3535-23007 GCA_964622685.1 uncultured Methylibium sp. | reverse complement strand
CTGGGCGACTACGTGCTGGCCCACGGCTACGTGCGCGAGGACCACGTGCTCGACGAGGAACTGCCGCTGTGGGTGCCGATCCCGCCGCTGGCCGAGGTGCAGCTCGCCCTCGAGGCGGCGGTGGCCGACGTGACGCGGCTCGAGCGCAGCGAGCTCAAGCGCGTGATGCGCACCGGCACCGTCGCCAGCACCGACAACCGCAACTGGGAGCTGCTGCCCTTCCAGGCCCCGCACAGCACGCCGGAGCGCCGCTTCAGCCAGAGCCGCGCGATCGCGCTCGACATGGAGAGCGCCACCATCGCGGCCAACGGCTTTCGCTTCCGCGTGCCCTACGGCACCCTGCTGTGCGTCAGCGACAAGCCGCTGCACGGCGAGATCAAGCTGCCCGGCATGGCCGATCGCTTCTACCGCGAGCGCGTCAATCAGCACCTGCGCATCGGCCTGCGCGCCATCGAGCTGCTGCGTCGCAACGGCATCGATCGCCTGCACAGCCGCAAGCTGCGGGGGTTCGCCGAGGTCGCGTTCCAGTAGAGCGCAGGCCCGGCGACGCCGGCGCAACACCGGCGCGACCGTTCGTCGGCTCCCGGCGGCAGTTCGTCCGGACCGACCCCGGCCCGGCCCGCGGGCCGTGACATCCTTCATACCGCCGCCTCGCCCGGATCTCGATACTGGGGCGCAACTCGACGCAGGAACCCCGCATGCAACGCGCCCGACAGACCGGATTCACGCTGATCGAAGTGATGATCGTGGTGGCCATCATCGGCATCCTGGCGACGATCGCCTACCCGAGCTACCGCGACTACATCCTCCGGGGTCAGCTGGTGGACGCGACCAACGGCCTGGCATCGACGCGCGCCGACATGGAGCGCCACTTCCAGGACAACCGGACCTACGTGACCGTCGGCACGTTCACGACGCCGTGCGCCACGGCACGCACCTTCGGCGAGAACTTCACGGTGGATTGCGCCGCGGCGCCCACCGCGACCGCCTACACGCTGCGAGCGGTGGGCTCCGGACCGATGACCGGCTTCACCTTCACGGTCAACGAAATCGGCACTCAGGCCACCACCGCGGCGCCGGCCGGCTGGATCCCCGGCGGCGCAACCAGTTGCGCGTCGCGCTGGATCCTGAAGCGGGGGCAAGCATGCTCGTGACGCCCGTCGCAGGCCGGTTCGGCCGGCGCACGCCGTGCTCGAGCGATGCTCGCGGCTTCACCCTCATCGAGCTGATGGTGACCGTGACGTTGCTGGCCATCCTGCTGGCCCTGGCAGCCCCTGGCTTCGGCACCTGGATCAACAACACGCGGGTGCGCACCGTCTCCGACGCGCTGCAGAACGGCGTGCGTCAGGCCCAGGCCGAAGCGGTGCGGCGCAACCGCACCGTCGCCTTCTTCCTGACCAATGCGGAGCCGACGCTGGCGGCCGCAGCGGCCGCCGACGGCAGAAACTGGGGCATCCGCACGGTATCGCTGTTCACCGGCGACGCGGCCGAGTTCGTGCGCGGCGGCGCGCTGTCGGACGTGGCCGGCGGCGTGGAGGTCGACGGCCCGATCGCGATCTGCTTCAACGCCTCGGGCCAGCAGGTCACGCTGGCCGGCGAGAACTGCACCGTCGGCGCCGCGACCTACAACGTGAGTCGCACCGGCGCCGACCGCCCGCTGCGCATCACCGTGTCCATCGGCGGACGGGTCCGCATGTGCGATCCGGCCAAGACGCTGTCCGCCACCAATCCCGACGGATGCTGACCATGAAGAACCGCTCTCGCCGACCCGGCACGCAGGGGTCCCAGCACGGCGCCACGATGCTCGAGGTGCTGGTGTCGATCCTGATCTTCTCCTTCGGCATCCTCGGTCTGGTCGGCATGCAGGCGCGTGCGACGCAGTACTCGATCGACGCCGAGGACCGCAACCGCGCCGCGCTGTTCGCCGACGACCTGGCCGCGCAGATGCGGCTGGCGCGCACGGTCTCGCTGACGTCGGCGCAGATCGCGACGTGGACCAGCCGTGTGCAGGGCCTCGACCCCGTCACCAGCGCGCCCACCGGCTCGGGCCTCCCCAATGCCACCGTGACGGTGACGCCGGATGTCACGACCAACACCGCGGTGATCGACATCACCTGGCGCCACCCGCGGCAGGCCACCGGCGGCGAGTCGCGCCTGTCGATCGACGTCATTCTCACCAACGAGGAGGTGTCGTGAGTCACACCGTTCCCCGTTTGCCGACGCGCCGCGCCGCGCGTGGTTTCTCGCTGGTCGAACTGCTGGTGGCGGTCACCATCGGCCTGGTCGTCACGCTCGCCGTCTTTGGCGTGCTGGCCGCCAGCGAGGGCCGCAAGCGCACCTCGGTCGCACTGAACGACACCAACCAGTCGGGCGCCTACGCGGCCTACACGCTCGACCGCATCCTGCGCAGCGCCGGCACCGGCTATGCACAGGGCTGGGCCAAGGTCGGCGGCTGCCGCATCAGTGCGGCGCTCCCGGCTACACCGAGCGCGGAGACGCTGCCGCGCACGGCCGCCTTCCCGGCGCCTTTCGCCGGCATTCCGCAGACGCTGCGCCTGGCGCCGTTGGTCATCTTCCAGGGCGCCTCGGCCACCGGCTCGGACGTCCTGATGGTGATGAGCGGCGCCGCCGGCTTCGGCGAGGCGCCCATGGCGGTGCAGCCCGGCGCAGTCACCGCGACCCAGGTGCTGCTGCCCAACACCATCGGCCTGCGCGCCAACGACCTGGTGATGCTGTCCAGCAGTGACGAGTGCCTGCTGACCCAGGTCGCGTCGACCAAGACGGCCTGCGCCGGCGATCCGGCCGCCCCGACCACCACCACGGCCTGCGGCCAGCAGCTGCCGCTCGGCGGCAGCTACTACACCGCCACGGGGACGGGGACCTCGCTCGCCACGCTGGCAACGCTGGCCGACGTCAACGCCTTCTCGATCGGCAACACCACCACCAACCGACCACAGTTCCAGCTCCTGGGTGTCGGCGCCGACAGCACCCTTTTCCGCCACGACCTGCTGCTGCTCGACGGCACGAACACCGTCGAACCGGTGGCCGAGGGCGTGCGCGAAATGCACGCGGTCTACGGCCTGGACACCAACGACGACGGCATGCTCGACGCGTGGCAGAGCCCGTCGCTCGGCAGCGGCTGGGACGGCGCGACGCTGATGAACGGCTCGACGGCGTCGAAAGACCGGCTGCGCCAGGTCGTTGCGGTGCGCCTGGCCCTGGTGATGCGCTCGGCGCTTGTCGAGCGCGAACAGGTGTCGCCGGACTCCCTGTCGCTGTTCGGCGACCTGCCGACGGCCGTACAGACGACGGTCGACCTCACACGCACCGGCGAGAACCGCAACCAGCGCCACCGCGTCATCGAGATCACCGTTCCCGTCCGCAACCTGCTGATGCGCACCACGTCATGAGCACTGTCCTCCGTCATCGCACCCAGCGGGGCGTCGTCCTGCTGACCAGCCTGCTGATCCTGGTCGTGATGCTGATCGCCGCGGCCGCGCTGATGCGGTCCTTCGACACCTCGCTCAGCACCGCCGGCAACCTGGCCTTCAAGCGCGACCTGGCGCAGCAGAGCGAGCAGGCAGCGCAGACCATCCTGGCCGCCTTCCGGCCCACCGGCGCGCTCGCCGGAAGCACCGCACGTGCAGCGAACGACCTGACGCGCAACTACAGCGCCGTCGTGCTGCCGAGCAACGCGCAAGGCATTCCGCAAGCGCTGCTGGCCGACACCTTGCCGGCGACGGTCGGCACGGCCGCGGATATCAATGCCGGCCAAGGGATCACGCTGCGCTACGTGGTCGACCGCCTCTGCAGCGAGCTGGGCGAGGACACGACGCTCGGCGCGGACCGCTGCACGCTGGCCGATTCCACCGTGCTGCCGGGCGGCGCCTCTTCCGACACCCAGCGCGCCGAGCGCGGCAGCGGCGTCGCCGCCGGCGGCACCGGCGCCGGCGGTGCCGGCGCCGTGGCCCAGCCCGTCATCTATCGACTCAGCATCCGGGCTACCGGTCCGCGCGGCACGCAATCGTTCTTCCAGACCACCTTCTCGTGCTGCGACAGCTGATCCATCACGACCCACTTCGCGTTGACCCAACGCCTCAAAGGCCCCCGCTATGAACCCTGCCCACCTGCTTCAACTGGCGCGAGCGCAAGTTCGCCGGGCTCTGGTCTCCCGGCGCCTGCGCGATACCGCGAAGGTGCTCGTGCTGGCGCCGCTGCTGGCCACGGGCCTGAACGCCGCCGCGACCACGTCCCTGGCGGACAGCCCGATCTTCGCGACGAACACCGCACCCGGCAACGTCGCACTGGCGCTGTCGGTGGAGTGGCCGACTGCGTCTCGCGCGGCCTACCCCGGCACCACGGACTACGCCAGCACCAACACCTACAGGGGCTACTTCGACCCCGAGAAGTGCTACGTCTACAACTACGTGGCCGCCGAGACGGCCACCAGCGTGAGTCACTTCGCGCCGGCGGGCCTGGCCACCAGCCACGCGTGCACCGGCACCGACCAGTGGAGCGGCAACTACCTCAACTGGGCCAGTACCCAGGCGATCGACCCGTTCCGCTCGGTGATGACCGGTGGCAATCGCATCGTCGACACGACCACCACCACCATCCTGCAGAAGGCGCGGCACTCCGGGCAGGGCAACCTGTTCCAGAACAAGACCATCACGGGCTCCGCCGTCGTCCAGGCCGCGACCCCGTTCAACCGGGACGGGATGAGCACACGCATCGACGGCGCCGGCTTCCGGATGCTGTACGCGCGCAACCTCACCCAGCTAGGCGGTGACGGCGCGCTGCCGACAACGATCGTGCCCTACGTGTCCGGCGCCCTGGTCGACGGCGTGGTCTACGAGGTCTACATGCGCGTCAAGGTCTGCGATCCGACCGCGGCCAACGGCGGCGTCGAGGGCAACTGCCGCCAGTACGGCAGCAACTGGAAGCCCGAAGGGCTGATGCAGCAGTACTCGCAGCGCCTGCGCTTCAGCGCCTTCGGCTACCTGAACGAGAGCGGCACCCAGCGCGATGGCGGCGTCATGCGCGCGCGGATGAAGTTCGTCGGGCCGAACCGGCCCGTTCCGGGTCAGCCGGCCGTCACGAACACGGCGGCCGAGTGGGATGCGACGACCGGAGTCTTCGTGTCCAACCCCGACCCGGCGGACGCGACGTCGACGAACACGACCTTTGCTCCCAGCGTGTCGGTCACGAACAGCGGCGTGGCGAACTATCTCAACAAGTTCGGCCAGCTGACCACCGGCGACTACAAGGGCAATGACCCGGTCGGCGAGCTCTACTACGCGACGATCCGCTACTACAAGAACCTCGGCAACGTGCCGGAG
The DNA here is from genome assembly GCA_964622685.1 of uncultured Methylibium sp. Taxonomy (GTDB): domain Bacteria; phylum Pseudomonadota; class Gammaproteobacteria; order Burkholderiales; family Burkholderiaceae_C; genus Methylibium. The sequence continues at coordinate 17,668 of CAZUUU010000038.1, read as the reverse complement.
TGGACCAACATGGGCACCGCCAGCGCCGCGACGGTCTCGGCGCGCCTCGACGGTTTCCCGGCGATCACCTCCTGGGACGATCCGATCCAGTATTCGTGCCAGAAGAACTTCGTGCTGGGCATCGGCGACATCTACACCCACGCCGACAAGGGCCTGCCCGGCAACACCAACTTCGCCAACGAACCGGCGACGAGCCTGCCTTTGGCCGTTTCGAGCGACACCAGCGTCGATGCGGTCGATGCGACCAACCGGCTGGGTGTGCTGCAGAGTCTGGGCACCTCCTACGGAACGCAGACGAATGTGTCGAACGGCTGCTGCAGCAACAACTCCGCGATGATGGCCGGCCTGGCGTACCACTCCAACGTCAACGACATTCGTCCCGATACGGCAGGCCAGGCCAACACGACGGGCCGGCAGACCGTCCAGACGCTGTGGGTCGACGTGCTGGAGCAGGCCTTCCAGGCCAACAACCAGTTCTACCTGACAGCCAAGTACGGCGGCTTCATCGTGCCCCGGGGGACGACCTACGACTACGCCAACACGACCGCGCTGACGCAGTCGTGGTGGTCCACCTCGGGCGAGACGCTGACCGACACCCGCACCGATCCGGACACCACGCAGCCGCGCCCCGACAACTACTTCACCGCCGGCAACCCGGACCAGATGGCCTCGGGACTGACGAGTGCCTTCGAGCGGATCAACTCTTTGAGCGGTGCGTTCACGACCTCGTTCTCGACCTCGCTGCCGCAGGTGTCCACGAGCGGGAATGCGAGCTTCGGGGCGCAGTACGACCCGGAGAACTGGACGGGAGAGATCACGGCCAGCGAGCTGAGTTTCAACGCCAGCACGGGCGCGCCGTCGCTGACCCAGCGGTGGACAGCGACCGCGCGTCTGGCAACTCAACTCGGGGGTACCGGCTGGGACACGAACCGTCGGGTCGCCACATGGAACGGCAGCGCCGGGGTCGCCTTCCGCTCGACCAGCATCACCAGCGCGCAGCTCGCGACGCTCGACACCAGCTACCGCACCGGTAACGACAGCGCCGACTACCTCAACTACCTGCGGGGCGATCGCACCTACGAGCAACTGTCGACGGCGCCTGACTCGTCGCGACCCTACCGCAGACGCGCCCAACTGCTCGGTGACATCGTCGGCTCCCGCGCGCGGCCCGTCGGCCCGCCGGCGGAGCCGCTGTCGGACGCATCGAACCCGGGCTACAGCGCCTTCAAGACCACCTACGCCACGCGACCGACGGTGGTCTACGTGGGCGCCAACGACGGCATGCTGCACGCCTTCAACGGCGCGCTCACCGGCACCGGCTCCGGTCAGGAGATCTTCGCCTACGTGCCCAGCGCGGCCTTCAGCGGACCCAGCAGCCCGGCGACGCCGGGAGTCAATGGCCTCGCCTCCCTCGGAAACCCTTCGTTCAGCCACCGGTACTTCGTCAACGCCACGCCGAAAGTCTTCGACGTCGACTTCACGCGCACGTGGACCGGCACCGCGGTCGGCACCGGCACGGCCGACTGGCGGTCGGTGTTGATCGGCGGTTTGGGCAAGGGCGGCCGCAGCTACTACGCCATCGACGTCACCGACCCGGCGACGATCACCACCGAGGCCGCGGCCGCAGGTCGCGTGCTGTGGGAGTTCACCGACTCGCGCATGGGCTACACCTTCGGCGAGCCGGCGGTCGTGAAGACCCGCAAGTACGGCTGGACCATGATCATCCCGTCGGGCTACAACACGCCGGACGGCCGGGGCTACCTGTTCTTCGTCAATCCGCGCACCGGCGCGCTGCTGGAAGCGGTGACCACCGGCGAGGGTTCGACGACCAACGACGCCGGCTTCGCCCACGTCAACGCCTACATCCTCGACTTCACTGACGGCTATGCGGACGCGGTCTATGGCGGTGACCTGCTCGGCAATGTCTGGCGCTTCGACATCACCGCGACGACAGGCGCCTACCCCGGCCCGCTGAAGCTGGCGCAGTTGCGCGACGGAGCCTCCACGCCCAACGCACAGCCGGTGACGTCCCGGCCGATGATCGAGCTGCACCCCGTGTCGCGGAAGCGGATGGTGCTCGTCGGCACCGGCCGACTCCTGGACTCGACCGACATCAGTTCCACTCGGGAGCAGACCTTCTATGCCATCGACGACGGCAACCAGTTGCGATTCAACAGCACCGCCAACCTGCCGGCAGGCGTCGACTTCCCGATCGAGCGCAACGAACTCGTCGCCAATACCGACTTGCTGACCGGCATTGCGACAACAGCAACAACGATGGGCTGGTACGCCGACCTGGGCCGCGACGCCACTTCCAACGTCGCTTGGCGTGTGGTCAGCGATCCGGCGACCTTCTCGGGCACGGTGGCCTTCGCGCCCACGCTGCCGAGCATCAGCGACCCCTGCGCACCGTCCGGAGTCAGCCGCATCTACGCGACCGACTATCGCAGCGGCATCTCGAAGTTGATCAACGACTCGGGGGCGGTCATCGGGTACACGACCCTGGTGGGCGCCGGTGTCGTGACGGACCTGCGTTTCCTGAGCGTCGGTGGCCGCGTCCGGCTGATCGGCGGCACCGACCGAGGGGCCGTGGAGAACGTCCGCGGCAACTTCGGCTCGACGATCGGCCTGCGCCGCCTCAACTGGCGCGAGTTGCAGATCGGCAACTGAGTCGGCGGTTTCGCTGCGAGGGCCTTGCCTGACGGCAAGGCCCTTTTTCTTTCTGCCTCATCGAGGCAAGCCCCCTTTATCATCGAGACATGCCCCAGGACCTTGCCGGCGTTCGCCTCGACAACGCGCTGCGGCTGTTCGAGGAGTTCGTCCAGGCCACCGTCAAGCATGCGGACGCGGCGACGCTGCGCGGGCTGGAGGGTCGCTTCGCGGAGCGGCTCGGCATCCAGCCCAGCTACTGGAGCCAGATCAAGAGTCGCTCGCGCCAGATCGGCGAGCGGCTCGCGCGGCAGTTCGAGCAGCTCTGCCACAAGCCCCACGGCTGGATGGACCGGCGGCACGATGCCGGCGCGCCCATCGGCCCTGCAATGGCGATGCCGGCGGGCGCTCCGCCGCCTGCCCCGACGCCGGCCACGCCGCAGGACGACGACGAGCGCTTCATCATCGGCCTGGTGCTGACCTACTACCGCCGGCACCCGCAGCGGGCCCGCACGCGCTTGCTCGAGCTGCTGGGCGAAGTGCTGGTCGCCCCACCGGCCGAGCTGCCGGCGAAGGCAGCACGGACGCCGACGCCGGCCGTCGATGGCGACACGCTCTGGGCGAAGGCCCGCGCCGGTGTGGCGCCCTTGAAACGCAAGCGCTGATCCGGGTCAGTCCCTAGCTCAAGGGACTTGACCAAGATAAATATATATTTATCATTCGGTCAAGCTGCAGACGGCCTGCCGCAATCGACGTCCCCAGGCCCGATCGCCGTGACGCCCCGCCCTCCACCCGCCTCCCGGAGTTGCCCTTGATCCCGATGCCTTCGCAGACCTTCCAGCACCCTGCCCGCTGCAGCGTGTCGGTCCGCGTCACCGGACGCTCCGGCCAGGCCCGGCTGTCGCGTCGTTCGTGGAACCGGCTTTCGCCGGGAACGCTACCCCGTCGCTGAGTCCGCTCAGCCTCAGCCTCACGGCCCGGGATGCGTCAGCGCCCGGGCCGTTTGCTTTGCGGACGCGAGTCCGCGCCCTCACTCACGTTCCGTCCGCCAAGGAGATGACCATGAAGAACCGCCACACCGCCCTCGCCATCCGCCGCACCCAGCCGCGCAACCCGTTCGTCGCCGCCGCCCGCTTCCGGCAGGCCGGCATGCACGGCAAGAGCGGCCAAGCGCTGCGACAGCAGGCCCGCCGCGCCTTGCAGCGCGAGGTCGAGGACCTGCACCCGCCCCATTCCTGAACCCATCCGGCCGCACGCCCGCGCGCGGCCACCCGAGGAGCCCCGATCATGTGGACCACCTGGAGTCGAAGCCCGGCGCACGAGACGCCGTTCCTGAGTCTGTTGAAGGCCGCACGGCTCGTGCTGGTCGCCAGCCTGCTGCGCGCCAGCTCGGCGCTGCTGCATGTCGCGGTGCGCTTGCAGCACCGCGCGGTGCCGGTCGCGCCGCGGCCGGTCGAAGCGCCCGATCGGCTGGAGTTCCATGCCGAAGCGGGCGCGCCGGAAGGCGCGCTCTACGTGGACGGTCAGCTGGCCGGCTGGCTGAGCGGCGTGACACGCCTGTGAGGCGGCCCTGAGTCCGCGCCCGACCCCGGGCTGTCGCGCCGCGGCAGCCCGGGACGGTCGACGAGCCTTCAGTTCATCCGCCGCCGGCCGATAAGGAGCGCATTGCCCGAAAGCGCCCGATCGCGGGACGCATCGCCCATGTTGATCCGACCCTCGACCGAGCTTGCCGACTGGACCGCGCGCTTCCACAGCGCGGCGATCCCCGTGCTGGCGGCCACCGCCGAGGAGCTGGCCCTGCTGGCCCAGGCCGAGGCGCTGCGCGGCGACGTCGACGCGCACCAGCTGGCCGACCCGGTCGGCCGCGATCCGCTGATGGCCCTGAAGCTGCTGGCCGCCGTCGCCCAGGCGCGGCGTGCGCGCGGCGCCAGCGACGAGCGCGGCAGCCCGGAGACCGTCACCGCCGCCCTCGTGATGATGGGCATCGGCCCCTTCTTCCGCACCTTCGCCGCCCTGCCGACGGTCGAGGCGCTGCTCGCCGCCGAGCCGACCGCCATGGCCGGCCTGCGCCGCGTCATCCGCCGCGCCCATCGCGCCGCCAATTTCGCGCTCGGCTTCGCGGTCCACCGGATGGACGAGGACGCCGCCGTTGTTCAGCTGGCCGCGCTGTTGCACGACTTCGCCGAGATGCTGCTGTGGTGCCACGCGCCCGCGCTGGCGCTGGAGATCGAGCGACGCCAGCAGGCCGACCCGGCCCTGCGCTCGGCCCTGGCCCAGCGCCAGGTACTGGGCATCGAACTGCACCCGCTGCAGCAGGCCCTGATGCGCGCCTGGGCGCTGCCCGAACTGCTGGTGCACGTCAGCGACGACAGCCATGCCGCCCATCCGCAGGTGCAGAGCGTGGTGCTGGCGATCCGCGTCGCGCGCCACACCGAGGATCCGGCGCGCGGCTGGGCCAACCCGGCGGTGCCGGACGACCTGACCGCGGTCGGCCAGCTCCTCAACCTGTCGGGCCCCGCGACCCAGAAGCTGCTGCACGACATCGACGACTGAGCCGGGCCTAGACTCCCGGCCATGACCGGCCCCGACGTCGCCTTCTGGCAGCAGCGCTTCGACGACAAGCAGCTGCCCTGGGACCGCGGCCGCAGCAGCCCGCAACTGGCCGCCTGGCTGGCCGACGGGACGCTCACTGCGCCGTCGCGCATCGCGGTGCCGGGATGCGGCAGCGGGCACGAGGTCGAGACCCTGGCGCGCGCCGGTTTCGTCGTCACCGCGCTCGACTACGCGCCAGGCGCCGTCGCCCTGGCCCGGGAACGGCTCGCCACGGCGGCACTCCGGGCGGAGGTCCACCAGGCCGACGTGCTGGCGTGGCAGCCGCCCGAGGCGCTGGATGCGGTCTACGAGCAGACCTGCCTGTGCGCCCTGCATCCGGACCACTGGACGGCCTACGCGGCGAACCTGCACCGCTGGCTGCGCCCCGGCGGCCGGCTCGCGCTGCTGGCGATGCAGGCCCGCCGCGAAGGCGCCGCCGAAGGGCGGATCGAGGGGCCGCCGTATCACGTCGACATCAATGCGCTGCGCGCCCTCTTCACGGGCAGTCACTGGGACTGGCCGAAGCCGCCGTACGCGGTGGTGCCGCATCCCAGCCACGACTGGGCCGAGCTGGCCCTCGTCCTCACGCGGCGCTGAGCCTCGCTCGTAGCGTCCACTCACACCCGCAATACCCGACAGCGGGCGTTGAGGGTTGCCCCGTGACGACAAAACCCGGCCAAGCCTGAGACAATAGAGGCATGGCCTCACGCAAAGACACCACGACCCGCATCCAGGAAGACGGACTGCGTTACACGAGCAAGGCCCCGGGCTCACCGTTCTCGCCCAGGCCCGGCGCGTTCTCCGGCGCGACCAACACCATGTCCTGCTTCTTCTGCGGCGCCCACCAGCCGCCGAACCGCCGCACCATGCAGAAGGTGCTGGGGCGCAGCCAGCCGGTGTGCGAGCCGCTGTGCGAGAAGAACCCGCGCAGCAAGAAGCTCGCGGCCGCCGCCGCGGCAGCGGCGACCAGCGACAGCAGCGCCGGCTGAGCCGGCCCAAGTCCTCGCCCGGGGCTGCAGACGCGGCCCGGCAGGAGCGTCCGCGCCCGCCGGGCTCTAGGAACGGACTTGCATAAGGGAACCCACGGTCTTACGCGGGCTCCTGCGTGACTCCAACAATGGTTTGAAACGCTGGCCAGCCCCTGCGCCAGCGCGTCATCACCTGAGGAGACACCGTGAGCGCCACCCTGCGTCTGACCGTCAACGGCAAAGCGGTCGAGAAGACCGTCGATCCGCGCACTCTGCTCGTGCAGTTCATCCGCGAGCACCTCCAGCTGACCGGCACCCACAGCGGCTGCGACACCGCCCAGTGCGGCGCCTGCACGGTGCACCTGAACGGCCGGGCGGTGAAGTCCTGCTCGATGCTGGCGCTGCAGGCCCAGGGCGGCGAGGTGACCACGATCGAAGGCTTGTCCCGGGACGGTGCAATGCATCCGATGCAGGCCGCGTTCCGCGAGTGCCACGGCCTGCAGTGCGGCTTCTGCACCCCGGGCATGGTGATGTCGGCGGTGCAGCTGCTGGCCGACAACCCCCAGGCCACCGAGCAGGAGATCCGCGAAGGGCTGGAAGGCAACATCTGCCGCTGTACCGGCTATCACAACATCGTCAAGTCCATCCAGTTCGTGCAGTCCGGCAAGCAGCCGGCTGCCGCCTGAGCCGGGGAGCGCGCCATGACCGACATGTCCAACTCCCCGTCCCTATCGCCGATCGGCCAGCCGCTGCTGCGTCGCGAGGACGCCCGCTTCCTGACCGGCGCCGGCCAGTACACCGACGACGTCGTGCTGCCCGGACAGAGCTACGGCTTCTTCCTGCGCTCGCCGTATGCGCATGCGCGGATCAAGAGCATCGACACCTCGAAGGCACTGGCCGCGCCGGGCGTGGTCGCCATCTTCACCGGGGCCGACCTGGCCGAGGCCAAGGTCGGCGGCCTGCCCTGCGGCTGGCTGATCCACAGCAAGGACGGCTCGCCGATGAAGGAGCCGCCGCACCCGGTGCTGGCGCAGGGCAAGGTGCGCCACGTCGGCGACCAGGTGGCCCTGATCGTCGCCGAGAGCATCCTGCAGGCCAAGGACGCCGCCGAGCTGATCGAGGTCGACTACGACGAACTGCCGGCGGTGATCGACATCCGCAGCGCCGACAAGGCCGGCTCGGCGGTGCACGACGACGTCCCGAACAACACCTGCTACGACTGGGGACACGGGAACAAGGAAGCAGTCGATGCCGCCTTCGCCAAGGCCGCCCAGGTCAGCCGCCTGGACTTCGTCAACAACCGGCTGATCCCCAACGCGATGGAGCCGCGCGCCGCCAACGCGCACTACACGAAGCACGACGACAGCTACACGCTCTACGTCACCAGCCAGAACCCGCACGTGCACCGGCTGCTGATGTGCGCCTTCGTGCTGGGCATCCCCGAGTCGAAGATGCGCGTGATCGCGCCCGACGTCGGCGGCGGCTTCGGCTCCAAGATCTTCCTGTACGCCGAGGAGACGGCGCTGGTCTGGGCCAGCAAGAAGGTCGGCCGCCCGATCAAGTGGACCGCCGACCGCAGCGAGGCCTTCCTGACCGACGCCCACGGCCGCGACCATGCGACCACGGTCGAGATGGCGATGGACGACAAGGGCATGTTCCTCGCGATGCGCGTGAACACGGTCGCCAACATGGGGGCCTACCTGTCGACCTTCGCCTCCAGCGTGCCGACCATCCTGTACGCCACCCTGCTGGCCGGCCAGTACAGGACGCCGGCGATCTACGTCGACGTGAAGGCCGTCTTCACGAACACCGCGCCGGTCGACGCCTACCGCGGCGCCGGCCGCCCCGAGGCGACCTACGTGGTCGAGCGCATCGTCGAGCAGGCGGCGCGGGACATGAAGATGGACCCGGCGGCGATCCGCCGCCAGAACTTCATCACCGAGTTCCCCTACGCCACGCCGGTCGGCCTGACCTACGACAGCGGCAACTACGCGGCCCACCTCGACAAGGCGCTGAAGATCGCCGACGTCGCCGGCTTCCCCGCCCGCAAGGCGGCGTCCGCGGCCAAGGGCCGGAAGCGCGGCCTGGGCTACTCCTGCTACATCGAAGCCTGCGGCCTGGCGCCGAGCAACATCGCCGGCGCCCTGGGCGCGCGTGCCGGCCTGTTCGAGGCCGGCGAGGTGCGCGTCCACCCGACGGGCACGGTGACGGTGTTCACCGGCTCGCACAGCCACGGCCAGGGCCACGAGACGACCTTCGCGCAGGTGGTCGGTGCCCGTCTCGGCATCCCGCCCGAGAACGTCGAGATCGTCCACGGCGACACCGGCCGCGTGCCCTTCGGCATGGGCACCTACGGCAGCCGTTCGCTCAGCGTCGGCGGCACGGCGATCGTCAAGGCGGTCGACAAGATCATCGCCAAGGGCAAGAAGATCGCGGCCCACCTGCTGGAGGCGTCCGACACCGACATCGAGTTCGAGAATGGCGAATTCAAGGTCAAGGGCACCGACAGGAAGGTGCCGTTCGGCTCGGTGGCGCTGACCGCCTACGTGCCGCACAACTACCCGCTCGACAAGCTCGAGCCCGGCCTCAACGAGAACGCCTTCTACGACCCGACCAACTTCACCTACCCCTCGGGCACCTACATCTGCGAGGTCGAGGTCGACCCGGAGACCGGCAAGACCCAGGTCGCGTCCTTCGTCGCGGTCGACGACTTCGGCAACCTCGTCAATCCGATGATCGTCGAGGGCCAGGTGCACGGCGGCCTGGCGCAGGGCCTGGGCCAGGCGATGCTGGAAGGCTGCGCCTACGACCCCGAGTCCGGCCAGCTGCTGACCGGCTCGTACATGGACTACACGATGCCGCGCGCCGACGACCTGCCGAGCTTCGTGGTCGACAACGTCGTCACGCCCTGCACCCACAACCCGCTGGGGGTCAAGGGCTGCGGTGAGGCCGGCGCGATCGGATCGCCGCCCGCCTTCATCAACGCGCTGACCGACGCGCTGGGCGTGAAGGACGTGCCGATGCCGGCCACGCTCGAACGCGTGTGGCGCCTCGCGAACAACGCCGCCTGAACGACGCAAGGAGCCAAGACATGTACAGCTTCGACTACCAACGTCCCGCCGACCAGGCGGCCGCCGTCACGGCTGCCAAGGGCGACGCCCGCTACCTGGCCGGCGGCCAGAGCCTGGTGCAGGCGATGCGCCTGCGCCTGTCCAGCACCGAACGCCTCGTCGACCTGGGCGGCCTGGCCGACCTGCGCGCGATCACCGTCGACGCCAGCGGCGTCACCCTGGGCGCGATGGCCACGCACTCCAGCGTCGCGCGCTCGGCCGAGGTGCAGCGCGCGATTCCCGCGCTGGCCGATCTGGCCGGCGGCATCGGCGACCCGATGGTGCGCAACCGCGGCACCGTCGGCGGCTCGCTGGCCAATGCCGATCCGGCCGCCTGCTATCCCGCCGCGGCGCTGGGCCTGGGCGCGACCATTCACACCGATCGCCGCGGCATCGCCGCCGACGACTTCTTCAAGGGCCTGTACGAGACCGCGCTGCAGCCCGGTGAGATGATCACGGCCGTGCACTTCCCCAAGCCCCAGCGCGCGGCCTACATCAAGTTCAAGCAGCCGGCGTCGCGCTTCGCGCTGGTCGGCGTGTTCGTCGCGCAGACCGCGGGCGGTGCGCGCGTGGCAGTGACCGGGGCGAAGTCGAGCGCCTTCCGCGTCAAGGCGATGGAGGACGCGCTGGGCAAGAGCTTCACCGCCGACGCGGTGGCGAAGATCGCCGTGCCCAGCACCGACATCAACAGCGACCTGCACGGCAGCGCCGCCTACCGCGCCGCGATGATCACGGTGATGGCCAAGCGCGCCGTCGCGGCGGCCCTCGCACGCTGAGCCTCGAATGGGCAGCCCGGCGACATGACCGATGCCACGACGCTGGCGCTGCCCGATTCGGTCGATGCCCTCATCGCGCTGCTCGCGACCGAGGACTACCTCTGCGATCGGCGGCTGGCCACCGCCCTCTTCCTGAGCCTCAAGCTCGGCCGCCCGCTGTTCCTGGAGGGCGAACCCGGCGTCGGCAAGACCGAGCTGGCCAAGGCGCTGGCCACCGTGCTGGGCACGCGGCTGCTGCGCATCCAATGCTACGAAGGCCTGGACATCGCGCAGAGCGCCTACGAGTGGAACGTGGCGCGGCAGATGATCGAGATCCGCCTGGCCGAGGCGACGCACGAGGCCGAGCGCGACAGCCTGCGCGCCTCGCTCTACCGCCGCGAGCTGCTGATCGAGCGACCGCTGCTGACGGCCCTGACGCAGCCACGCTCGCCGGTGCTGCTGATCGACGAACTGGACCGCGCCGACGAGCCCTTCGAGGCCTTCCTCCTGGAGGTGCTGGCCGAGAACCAGCTGACCATCCCCGAGCTCGGCACGCTGCGCGCCGAGGCGCCGCCCATCGTGCTGATCACCAGCAATCGCACGCGCGAGATCCACGATGCGCTGAAGCGCCGCTGCCTCTACCACTGGGTCGAGTTCCCGGGCGTCGAGCAGGAGCTGGAGATCCTGCGCGTCAAGGCGCCGGGCGCCGGCGCGCGGCTGTCGCAGCAGGTGGTCGAGTTCGTGCAGCGCATGCGCACGCTCGACCTGTTCAAGGCGCCCGGCGTGGCCGAGACCATCGACTGGACCAATGCGCTGGTCGCGCTCAATGCGATCCGGCTCGACCCCCAGACGGTGAACGACACACTCGGCGTGCTGCTGAAGTACCAGGACGACATCGCGCGCCTGCAGGGCGGCGATGCCGGCAAGCTGCTCGACGAACTGCGCGCCAAGGCGCTGCTGGATTGAGCGCATGCTGGCCGAGAACATCGTGCACTTCGCGCGCGTGCTGCGCACGGCCGGCCTGGCCGTGGGGCCTGACCGCGTGCTGGAGGCGACCCGCGCGATCGAGCTCGTCGGTCTGGAGCGTCGCGCCGACGTGCATGCGGCGCTGTCAGCGGTGATGCTCGATCGCCACGAGCAACAGGCCGTCTTCGACGCGGCCTTCGCCGCCTTCTGGCGCGACCCCAAGCTGCTCGAGCGCCTGATGCACATGATGCTGCCCAAGGTGCGCGGCCGCGGCGACAAGGAGCGCACGCCGCGCCGCAACCGGCTGGAGGAGGCGCTGGCCGCCCCGCGTCCCGTCGACCGACCGGCCGCGCCGCCCGCGGCCGAGGACGAGCATCGCTTCGAGGCGGCGCTGACCTTCTCGGACCGCGAGCGCCTGCAACGCGCCGACTTCGAGAGCATGACCGCGGCCGAGTACGCGCTCGCCAAGCGCCTGGCCGCGCAGATCGCGCTGCCCGTCGACCCGGTCGTGCGCCGCCGTCGCGAAGCGGCCCCCCGCGGTCGCATCGACCTGCGCGCCACGCTGCGCGGCATGGTCCGCACGCCGCACGCCCTGGTGCCCCGCCGCACGCGCCCGCGCCGCGAGCTGCCGCCGCTGGTGGTGCTGCTCGACATCTCGGGCTCGATGGATCGCTACTCGCGCCTGTTCCTGCACTTCGTGCACGGCCTGGCGCGCCGCCACCCGCACGTGCACACCCTGACCTTCGGCACCCGCCTCACCAACATCACGCGCTGCCTGCGCCACCGCGATCCCGACCTCGCGATGGAGCAGGCGGACGCCTTGGTGCAGGACTGGCGCGGCGGCACCCGCATCGCCTCGAGCCTGGCCGAGTTCAACCAGCGCTGGGCGCGTCGCCTGCTGGGCGGCAACGCCGCGGTGCTGCTGGTCAGCGACGGCCTGGACCGCGACGACGGCGGCCAGCTGGCCAATTCCGCCGCGGCGCTGCGCCGCCACGCCCACCAGCTGGTCTGGCTCAATCCCCTGCTGCGCTACGATGGCTTCGAGCCCCGGGCGCAGGGCGTGCGCGCGCTGCTGCCGCACGTCGACCGCCACCTGCCGGTGCACAACCTGGCCAGCCTGGCCGACCTGGGCCGTGCGCTCGGCGCGCTGCCACGGCGCGCACCGGCCACCTCCGATTTCCTTCACTGACCCCGACGACGACATCATGGAACTGCAAGGCGAACGCCTCATCCCCGCCCCGGTGGACCGCACCTGGGCCGCGCTCAACGACCCCGAGATCCTGAAGGCCTGCATCGCCGGCTGCGAGTCGCTGGAGCGCGTCGGCGAGGACCAGTTCGACGCGGCGGTCGCGGTCAAGGTCGGCCCGGTCAGCGCGCGCTTCAAGGCCAAGCTCAAGCTCAGCGACGTGCAGGCGCCCACCTCCTACACCATCCACTTCGACGGCCAGGGCGGCGTCGCCGGGCACGGCAAGGGCTCGGCCGCGGTCACGCTCGCGCCCGAAGGCAGCGGCACGAAGCTCAGCTACACCGCCAAGGCCCAGGTCGGCGGCAAGCTGGCGCAGATCGGCTCGCGGCTGATCGACGCGGCGGCCGGCAAGATCACCGAGGACTTCTTCTCGGCCTTCGTGCAGCAGCTCGCGCCGGCCGGCGGACCCGACACGGCCGCAGCGCCGGCACCTGCCCCTGCTGCCGGCGGTGGCAAGGGCTTGTGGTGGATCATCGGCGCTGTCGTGGCGCTGGCGGTCGTCTACTTCGCCACCCGCTGAACGAAAGCACGGAGCCCGCCGCATGGACAGTCTCGACCTGCAGGTACTCACCGAAGCGCGCGCCTGGTTCGCATCCGGCCGACGGGTCTGGCTGGTCACGGTCATCGAGACCTGGGGCTCGGCGCCGCGCCCGCCCGGTGCACTGCTGGCCCTGCGCGACGACGGCGTGGTCGTCGGCTCGGTCTCGGGCGGCTGCGTCGAGGACGACCTGATCGCGCGCGTGCGCGAGGGCGAGCGCGTCGGCAAGCCCTCGCTGGTGACCTACGGCGTCAGCAAGGAGGAGGCCGCGCGCTTCGGCCTGCCCTGTGGCGGCAACCTGCGCCTGGTGCAGGAGCCGCTGCAGACGCTGGACTGGATCGACGGCATCCTGGAGCGCACGGCGCGCCACGAACTGGTGGCCCGCCGCCTGCGGCTGGACACCGGCCGCGTCACGCTCGAACCGGCCTCGCGCGGCGAGGAGTTCTCGTTCGACGGGCAGACGCTGCGCGCGCTCTACGGCCCGCGCTGGCGGCTGGTGATCATCGGGGCCGGCCAGTTGTCCAAGGTGCTGGCGCAGATGGCGCTGGCGCTGGACTTCGAGGTGGTGTGCTGCGATCCGCGCGAGGAGTACCACCTGAGCTGGGATCTGCCGGGCACGAGCTTCAGCAAGGCCATGCCCGACGATCTGGTGGCCGAGCTCCAGCTCGACCCGCACAGCGCACTGGTCGCGCTGACCCACGACCCGAAGCTCGACGACATGGCGCTGCTCGAAGGCCTCAAGTCGCCGGCCTTCTACGTCGGCGCGCTGGGCTCGCGCGGCAACACCGCCAGGCGCAAGGAGCGACTGGCGCTGTTCGACCTGAGCCCGGCCGAGATCGACCGCCTGCACGGCCCGATCGGCCTGCACCTGGGGGCGCGCACGCCGGCCGAGATCGCCGTCGCGATCCTGGCCGAGGTGGTGGCCGTGCGCTACGGCGTCGAGCTGGTGCAGAAGAAGGACGGTTCGGCGATGCCGCTGGCCGGCATCGGCCCGGGCGTCTGCGGCGTGTCGCAGCGGCCCTGAGCCGCGACGGCTCGCTTGGCGACAATCGGTGTCCGATGGACACCGATCCGATGCTGCGCCTCGAGGCAATCGACAAGCACTACCCCGGCGGCACGCAGGCGCTCGCCAGGCTGACGCTGGCGGTCGGTGCGCGCGAGTTCGTCGCGCTGCTCGGCCCGTCGGGATGCGGCAAGAGCACCGCGCTGCGTTTGATCGCCGGGCTGGACCGGCCCGACGCCGGCACGCTGCGCTGGACCACCGCCGTGCCGACGCTGGGCTTCGTGTTCCAGGAGCCGACGCTGATGC
>CAZUUU010000038.1:0-3525 GCA_964622685.1 uncultured Methylibium sp. | reverse complement strand
TGGGCCACGGTGGCCGACAACGTCTTCCTGCCGCTGCGACTGCAGGGCCGTGCGCGCGCCGAGGCCGCCCCCCTGGTCGACGCCATGCTGGACCGCGTGGGCCTGTCCTCGTTCGCCCGCGCCTACCCGCGCGAGCTGTCGGGCGGCATGAAGATGCGCGTGTCGATCGCCCGCGCGCTGGTCACGCAGCCGGGCCTGCTGCTGATGGACGAGCCCTTCGCCGCCCTCGACGAGCTGACGCGCCAGCAGCTCGGCGAGGACCTGCTGGCGATCCAGGCCGAGCAGGGCTTCGCGGTGGTGTTCGTCACGCACAGCGTGCACGAGTCGACCTACCTGGCCGACCGCGTGCTGGTCATGACCCCGCGGCCGGGCCGCATCGCGGCCGAGTGGCGCATCGACGAGCCCCGGCCGCGCGGCGAGGCCTACCGGCTGTCGGCGCGCTACGACGCCCATCGCGTGGCGATCTCGCGGGCGCTGCGCGACGCCACGGCCGGCGCGCCCGACCATGCCTGAGCCACGCTCGCCGCTGTGGCGCATCGTGCTGCCGCTGGCGCTGGTCGGCACGCTGCTGCTGGGCTGGGAGCTGCTGGTGCGGGTCAAGCAGATCCCGCACTACATCCTGCCGTCGCCGTCGCTCGTGCTCTCGACACTGTTCGAGCGCTGGGACTCGCTGGCGCCGTCGCTGTGGTTCACGCTGCGACTGACGCTGCTGGCCCTGGCCGCGGCGGTGGTCGGCGGCGTGCTGCTGGCGATGGCCTTCGCGTTCTCGCGCTGGGTGGAGCTGGCGCTGTTCCCGGTCGCGGTGGTGCTGCAGGTGACGCCGCTGATCGCGATCGCGCCGCTGATCCTGATCTATGTCGACAACACCACCGCGGCGCTGCTGCTGTGCGCGTGGATCGTGGCCTTCTTCCCGGTGCTGGCCAACACGGTGACCGGCCTGCGCAGCACCGATGTGAACCTGCGCGACCTGTTCACGCTGTACCGCGCGTCGCGCTGGCAGCGGCTGCGCTGGCTGCTGGCGCCGAGCGCATTGCCCTACTTCCTGGCGGGCCTGAAGATCGCCGGCGGCCTGAGCCTGATCGGCGCGGTGGTGGCCGAATTCACCGCCGGCACCGCCGGTCGCGAGACCGGGCTGGCCTCGCGCATCCTGGAGGCGAGCTTTCGCACCGAGATCCCGCTGATGTTCGCGGCGCTGCTGCTGGTGTCGCTGCTGGGTGTCGCGATCTTCGTGGCCTGCTCGGCACTGTCGCGCTGGGCCATCGGCCACTGGCACGAGAGCGAACGGGCCGGATGGCCCTGAAGGAGATCACCCCGATGCACGACCTGCTGCAACGAGACTTCGGCACCGTCGCCAGGCTGATCGGCGAGCATGCGCGCCGCGCGCCGAGGCGCCGGGCCCTGGTCGAAGGCGCGCGCGCGGTCGACTACGGCCAGCTTGACGCGATGATGGACCGCGTCGCGGCCAGCCTGCAGCGCGACGGCCTGCGGCCCGGAGACGCGGTCGCGATCTGTGCGGCCGCCTCGCTGGAGTACGCGGCGGTCTTCCTGGGCGCGCTGCGTGCCGGCGTCGTGGTGGCCCCGCTCGCGCCGGGCTCGACCGTCGCCAGCCTCGAGCGCATGCTGGCAGACGCTGATGCGCAGCGCCTCTTCGTCGATGCCGGCGCCGCAGAAGCCGTCGCCGCCGCGGTGGGCCGGCCCTGCATCGCGCTCGACGCCTCGCCCGGCCCGCCCGCGCTGCAGGACTGGCTGCTGCCGGCCGGCGCCCGACCGGCGGCCGTGCGCGTGCAGCGTGACTGGGCCTTCAACATCATCTATTCGTCGGGCACGACCGGCGAGCCCAAGGGCATCGTCCAGCCGCACGGCATGCGCTGGGCCCACGTGCAGCGCGGCGCGAAGTACGGCTATGGCGCGGACACCGTGACCCTGCTGGCCACGCCGCTCTACTCGAACACCACGCTGGTGGTGTTCTTTCCGACGCTGGCCTTCGGCGGCACGGTGGTGCTGATGCCGAAGTTCGATGCCGCCGGCTACCTGCAGCTGGCGCAGCGCGAGCGGATCACCCACACGATGCTGGTGCCGGTGCAGTACCAGCGGCTGATGGCGCGGCCCGACTTCGACGCCCACGACCTGCGCAGCTTCCGCATGAAGTTCTGCACCAGCGCACCCTTCTCCGCAGCGCTCAAGGCCGACGTGCTGCAGCGCTGGCCGGGCGGCCTGGTCGAGTTCTACGGCATGACCGAAGGCGGTGGCACCTGCATCCTCGAAGCTCATCTGCACCCGGACAAGCTGCACACCGTGGGCCGGCCCGCCGAGGGCCACGACATCCGGCTGATCGACGAGGCCGGCCGCGAGGTCGCGCGCGGCGAGGCCGGCGAGGTGGTCGGCCACTCGGCCGGGATGATGAGCGGCTACCACCGCCAGCCCGCCAAGACGCGAGAGGCCGAGTGGTTCGACCCCGCGGGCAAGCGCTTCATCCGCACCGGCGACGTCGGCCGCTTCGACGCCGAAGGCTTCCTGACCCTGTTCGACCGCAAGAAGGACATGATCATCTCGGGCGGCTTCAACATCTACCCCAGCGACCTCGAGGCGGTGCTGCGCCGGCACGACGCGGTGGCCGACGCCGCCGTGGTCGGCGTGCCGTCCGAGCTATGGGGCGAGACGCCGGTCGCCTTCGTCGTGCCGCGCGATCGCGGCAAGGCCGATCCGCAGGCCCTGCTGGCCTGGGCCAACGCCCAGGTGGGCAAGACCCAGCGCCTCGCGGCCCTGCACCTCGTCGACGAGTTGCCGCGCAGTGCGATCGGCAAGGTGCTCAAGCGCGAACTGCGCGACCTCCATGCCCTGCTGCGCTGAAGCCCCGGCGGTGTCGCCGATGCGACGCCGACTGCGGGATCGCCACGATGCGCGGCGGCGAGGCGGCCCCGAGGATCAGGCACCGCCTGCCCGAGGAGAGCCGCATGCCGCAGCACACGACCACGCGCCGCCGTTTCAATGCGAGCCTGCTCGCCGTCGCCGCGCTCGGCGCACCGGCGGTGCGCGCCCAGGCCTGGCCGGCCAAGCCGATCCGCATCGTCGTGCCCTACCCGCCGGGCGGCTTCACCGACGTGACGGCGCGCCTGGTCGCGCAGAAGCTCCAGGAGCGCCTGGGCCAGGCGGTCACGATCGACAACAAGCCGGGCGCCAACAGCATCATCGGCGTGGACGCGCTCGCCAAGTCGCCGCCTGACGGCTACACGATGGGCGTGGTGATCGCCGCCTACGCTGCCAACACCACGCTCTACGCCAAGCTGCCCTACGACCCGCGCAAGGACCTGGCGGCGGTGTCGCTGATCGGGCTATCGCCGCTGGTGGCGGCGGTGAACAACGACGCGCCGTTCAGGACCGCGACCGAACTGGTCGACTACGCGCGCCGCCATCCGGGCAAGGTCAGCTTCGGCTCCAGCGGCAACGGCTCGGCCGCGCACCTGAGCACCGAGTACCTGAAGGCGCTGACCAAGACCTACATGGTCCACATCCCCTACCGCGGCG
>CAZUUU010000037.1:23313-23866 GCA_964622685.1 uncultured Methylibium sp. | reverse complement strand
GAGATGGGCTGGGACACCAGCAAGGTCAACGTGAACGGCGGCGCCATCGCCATCGGCCACCCCATCGGCGCCTCGGGCTGCCGCATCCTCGTGACCCTGCTGCACGAGATGCAGCGTCGCAACAGCAAGCGCGGCATCGCCTCGCTGTGCATCGGCGGCGGCATGGGTGTTGCGTTGACCGTGGAGCGATGACACAGGCATGTCGGTCCCGCGACCGGCACGCTAGGGAGAGCCCGCATCGGGCGAATACCGTTGACCGGGACCGGTCCGCGGGGGACGCTAGTCGGGACAACAACGAAACCGGAGTCGGATCATGAGCAAGAAGGTCGCATACGTCACGGGCGGCATGGGAGGCATCGGCACGGCCATCTGCCAGCGCCTGCACAAGGACGGGTTCAAGGTGATCGCCGGTTGCGGCCCGAGCCGCGACTTCAAGAAGTGGATCGACGAGCAGGCCGTCCAGGGCTACACCTTCTACACCTCGGTCGGCAATGTCGCCGACTGGGAGTCCACGGTCGAGGCCTTCAAGGCGGTCAAGGCCGAACACGGCCCG
>CAZUUU010000037.1:0-23303 GCA_964622685.1 uncultured Methylibium sp. | reverse complement strand
GCATCACCAAGGGCAGCCTGAAGCAGGCCGAGCTCGCCGCCCGCATCGAACTGCAGACCATCGAACGCGATTTCTCGCGCGGCCACTGGAAACAGGCGGTCGGTTCATCCGGCACGGCGCGCACCAACGGCGAGCTGATCGCCGCCAACGGCTGGTCCAACGGCGGCATCACCCGCGACGGCATGTTCCGCAAGATGAGCAAGGCCGACTGGGACGCGGTGATCAGCACCAACCTGGACAGCCTGTTCAACGTCACGAAGCAGGTCATCGACGAGATGACCGAGGCCGGCTGGGGCCGCATCATCAACATCAGCTCGGTCAACGGCGAGAAGGGCCAGTTCGGCCAGACGAACTATTCGGCCGCCAAGGCCGGCATGCACGGCTTCACGATGGCGCTGGCGCAGGAAGTGGCGAACAAGGGCGTCACGGTCAACACCGTGAGCCCGGGCTACATCGGTACCGAGATGGTCCGCGCGATCCGCCAGGACGTGCTGGACAAGATCGTGGCCACCATCCCGGTCAAGCGCCTGGGCACGCCGGAGGACATCGCGTCGATGGTCTCGTGGGTCGCTTCCGACGAGTCCGGCTTTGCGACCGGTGCCGACTTCTCGGTCAACGGCGGCCTGCACATGGGTTGAGCGGCCGCACCGCAACAGCAAAGCCGGGCCTTGCGCCCGGCTTTGTCCTTTCAGTCCGTCGTGGGCTCCACCGCGCCTTCAGCAGCGCTGGCCTTCCTCGACGGCGGCGAGGCGCTCGAGTGCCGCGCACACCTCGGCGAACGATCCCCCGATTGCCGCGCGGCGCTGATCTTCCGGGTCGAGCGTCATCCAGAAGCGCCGGGCGGCGCGCTGGGCGACGGCCACTCGACCGCTCGACGTCGTCGCTCCGAAAGGCGTCAGGGGCCGCGCGCCGCCTGTCTTGTGCGCACTCGAGCGCGTCGCCGGCCGCCGAAAGCGCAAGGGCTGGACCGCCGCCGGCGCCGGCGCGGCGAAAGCCGCCTGCCACCACCGCCGCAGCGGACTCCACAGAACCATGACCATGTTGAATCTCCGTCGGAAGATCAGCAGGATTGATGGTGACCGGCCGGCCTGCGGGATGCGCCAGTCGACGCATGCCTACCACCCGCAGGGGCCGGGAAACGAGTCAGCGCGGCGTGCGGCCTCCGTCGCCGGTCGCCGCTGGCAGATCGATCTGCCCGTAGAGCGCCTTGCGCTGCGCGGTGTAGGCCCACCACGGAGCCGGCGCCGCGCCGCGCATGAAGTCGGTCGCGGCCATGAAGGTGTCGAGCACGCACGGGTCCTGGCGTTGGCCGGTCTTGGCGCACAGCGCCTGGTAGAGCACGAAGGCGTCGCGGCCGGCGAGGTCGCGCGGGTGCCGGATGCCGATCAGCCGCAGGTCGGCGGCCAGCGAGGCACCGATGTTCGGGATCTGCTCCAGGCTCTCGCAGGACATGGCTTCGCGGGCCTTAGTCCTGGCGTCGGGGCGCACTGCCATCGGACCGCTCATGCCAGCAAGGTGTTGCGGATCAAGCCGACGGCCAGGCCTTCGAGTTCGAACTCGCCGCTGTCGGGACCGACGACGATGGGCTCGAAGTCCGGGTTCTCGGGCAGCAGTTCGATCGTTCCGCGCACGCGCCGGAAGCGCTTGACCGTGACTTCCTCGCCCAGCCGCGCGACCACGATCTGGCCGTTCTTGGCTTCCTTGGAGCGTTGCACCGCGAGCAGGTCGCCGTCCAGGATGCCGGCATCGCGCATGCTCATGCCGCGCACCTTGAGCAGGTAGTCGGGCCGGCGCGGGAACAGCGTCGCCTCGACCGCGAAGGTCTGGTCGATGTGTTCCTGCGCGAGGATGGGACTGCCGGCGGCGACGCGCCCGACCAGCGGCAGCATCAGCTGCGACAGGCTGGGCAAGGGCAGCGAGAACTGCTTGTTGCGCGCCTGGTTCAGCGAACGCAATGTGTCAGACTTCAAGCGGATCCCGCGCGAGGTACCGCCCAGCAGTTCGATCACGCCCTTGCGGGCCAGGGCCTGCAGGTGTTCCTCGGCCGCGTTGGCCGAACGGAAGCCCAGCTCGGCCGCGATCTCGGCCCGCGTCGGCGGCGAGCCGCTGCGCTCGATCGAGGTCTGGACCAGATCGAGGATCTGCTGCTGCCGGGCAGTGAGTTTGGGCGTGTCGTCCATCGCGGGCTCCCGAGGATCGTCGTGGATCGTGGCCTGTCGCGGGGTGCCGGGCTCGATCTGGCGATTTATCCAGTACCTGTATTTTTATCCAGTTTTCCAGAACATGCAAAGCCCGACTCAGGTTTCTGCCGCGACCGTCGTGATCCTGGCCACGGGCGGCACCATCGCCGGGACGGCGGCGAGTCCGGACGACCATGTCGGCTACACGGCGGCCCAGTTGGGCGTGCGGCAGTTGCTCGCCGCGGTGCCGGCCCTGGCCGGACAGGCGATCGAGGCCGAGCAGATCGCGCAGGTCGACAGCAAGGACATGAGCTTCGACCTCTGGCGGCGGCTGGCGCAGCGCGTGGAGCAGCATCTGGCCCGGCCCGCGGTGGCGGGTGTCGTGATCACCCACGGTACCGACACCATGGAGGAGACGGCCTACCTGCTGCAGCGGGTCCTGGCGCCGGCCAAGCCCGTCGTGCTGACCGGCGCGATGCGGCCGGCCAGCGCACGCGAGGCCGACGGGCCGCAGAACCTGGCCGATGCCGTGCGGGTGGCCCGGGAGCCGGGCGCGCAGGGCACATGTGTCGTGTTTGCCGGCACGGTGTTCGGCGCGCTCGACGTGCGCAAGACGCACCGGCAGCGCGTCGATGGGTTTGGCGCCGGGGACGGCGGGCCGATCGGCCGCCTCGACGGCGCAACGCTTCACCGCGTGCGCGACTGGCCCGGTGGCACCGCGCTGGGCCCGGCGCTGCTCGACCGGCCGTGGCCGCGCGTCGAGATCGTCGCCAGCCACGCAGGCGCGACCGGCGCGCTGGTCGAGGCGCTCGTCGCCCAGGGGGTCGACGGCATCGTGGCGGCCGGCACGGGCAACGGCACGCTGCACCACGCCCTGGAGGCCGCATTGCGGACCGCCCAGGCAGCCGGCGTCGCGGTGCGCCGCAGCAGCCGCGTGCCGGACGGCCTGCTGTTGCCGACGGGCCACGACGAGCTGCCGGCCAGTGGCGCGTCGACGCCGGCGCAGGCGCGCATCGAGCTGATGCTCGAGCTGATGGGACGGCGCCGCTGACGCGCCCGACCGGTCAATCGCGCGAGCGCGGGCCGCCGGGCTTGATCAAGCCGCGGGCGCGCGTGCGCTTGGCGGCCGCAAGGGCCGAGGCTTCATCCAGGCCCGCGGGCACCGTCTCGGCCGACATCCGGCTGGCCGCGCCCGACGCGCTGTAGCGCGGCGGCCAGCCGCTCAGCCGGGAGCGCCGCAGCAGTGCGACACCCGGCCCGGCGGTGTAGCTGCGCTCGAAGACGTGCGTGACGAGCTGGCGCTTGATGCGCTCGGTGATGACCAGGGTCGAGCAGCGCGTGCCGTAGCGCCCGTCCGGTGTGCGGATGAAGGCGGCCGACAGCTGGCGCTCCAGTTCGCGCGGCACGCCGGTGTCCGGCAACTGCCCGTCCGGCGCCAGGCTGCGGTCGCCCAGCGCCTCGAAGAGCCTTGTGGCCAGCAGGTCGACGGGGTCCTCGGCGCCGAGCGAGCCGATCGCGGCACGCACGCCGGCCTTGAGCCGCGCGACCTTGGGCCAGGGCGTGTCGAGCACGGCGTTCGACAGGCCGTACAGCCCGCGCTCCAGCCGGCGCGGCAGCGCCGCCGCGCTGCTGGCCCAGAAGCAGTCGCCCCGGGCGAAGTCGGCGGCGATCAGGTTGAAGCCGTTGTAGCCCGACAGCGCCACCTGCATCCAGAAGCGGTCGAGCGGCAGCTCGCTGTGCAGCCAGCGCGGCACGAGCTCGCCACGCGACGGCGCCTTGGGATCGTGGCGCGAGGGATCGCGCACGTTCGTCACCAGGGCCAGTCGACCCGCCGCCGTGAGGCCGAGCCACGTGCCGCCGGCCTGCAGGTCACGGCCGCTGAGGATCTCGGGCCCGCCGCTGTCGGGCGTCCACCAGCCCAGCCGCGCGGTCGGGCGCTCGAAGAACTCGTCTCGGTTCGAGGCCAGCACCAGCGGGAAGCGCCGGTCCTGGTCGAGCGCCAGGGCTACGAGGCACATGCGATGAAGTGCTCGCCGTGACGCGGCCCGTCGATCAGCGCGGCCAGCGGCCCGGCCGCCTGCTCGATGGCCGCCGCCAGCTGATCGGGCACGCTGGCCGGATCGAAGGCGTAGGCCTCCATCCAGGTGTGACGGCCGTCGACGGTGTCCGGACGGCGCAGCAGCCGCGCTTGCCGCAGGCCGGGGTGCGCGGCCCGCAGGGTCGCCTGCATGCGTGCCACCGCCTCGGCCAGCTCCGCGGCCCGCGCCTGCGGCACGCGGTAGTAGACGAAGAGTTCGTGCCGCTCGGTGCGCATCCGCCGTTCAGGCCGTGGCCGGTTCGCGGGGCAGTTCGTAGGGCAGGGGCAGGACCGCCAGCGCCGGGCCGTCGACCGCGCCGAGGTGCAGCGTGCCCTCGTCGAGGGTCGCCAGCTTCAGCTCGACCAGCGCGTCCCAGCCGCCGGCAGGTGCCGCGGCGGCCAGTGCGACCAGGCCGCTGGGCTGCGCCGCGTCGCCGCTCCACCAGACTTCCTGCCCGGCCTGCAACGGCACGTCGCCGTGCAGCAGCTGGGTGCGACGCTTCAGCGTGCCGCGGTACTGGCTGCGCGCCACGATCTCCTGGCCGGGGTAGCAGCCCTTCTGGAAGTTCACGCCGCCGAGCAGCTCGTAGTTCAGCATCTGCGGCACGAAGGCCTCGACCGTCGCGCCGACGATGGGCGCGACGCCGCTGCGCACCTCGAGCCAGTCCCACCGCTCGAGCATCAGCGGCGGCAGCGCGGCCAGCACCGCGTCGGCCCGAACGCGCGGGCCGGCCCACAGCCAGCGCGCCGCACCGACGGCATCTGGCAGGCGCACGAGGCTGGCGCCGTCGAGTTCGCGACGCGACCAGACGGCCATCGAGGCGGCGTCCGGCGCGATCATCGCCACCGAACTGCCGGCCAGGCCCAGCAGCACGGCCTCGTCGCCGCCTTCGGCCAGTTGCACCTTCGCGCGTAGCACGAACATGCGCAGCCGCTTGAGCGTCGCCGCCACCAGCTCGGCGCGGCAGCTCAGCCAGATCTCGTCATGGCGCAGCTTGAAGCCGACGAAGCTCGCCAGCATCCGACCCTTGGCCGAGCAGTAGGCCGCCAGACGCGCCTCGCCGAGTCCCAGGCCGGTGAAGTCGTTGGTCAACTGGCCGTGCAGGAAGGCCGCGGACTCCGGGCCGCTGGCGCGGATGACGGCACTGTGCACCAGCCGCACGGCGCCGCCGGCGGCGAGATCGTGGAAGGAGGCGTCGGACATGCCCTGATTATCATCAGCGCGAACATTCAGGCCGTTGGGAGTCGATGAAGCGCATCCTGCTGTGGGGGCTGTTCCTGCTGTTGCTGCTGGCCTTCGGGACTGCGGCGGCGGTGCGCTGGTGGTTGCAGCAGCCGTTGCCGCTGGCCGCGCCGACGGTCGAGTTGTCGATCGAGCCTGGCACCTCGCCGCGCGAGATCGCGCAGGGCTGGGTCGGCGCCGGCGTGCAGGTCGATCCACGACTGTTGTACGAATGGTTCCGCTGGTCGGGCCAGGCGCGTCGCATCCGCGCCGGCAGCTACGAGATCGAGTCCGGTACCACCCCCCAGGACCTGCTGCGCAAGATGGTTCGCGGCGACGAGGCCCAGGCCGCCGTCCGGCTGATCGAGGGCTGGACCTTCCGCCAGGTGCGCGCCGAGCTGGCCAAGGCCGATGCGCTGAAGCCGGCGTCCTCGGCGATGAGCGACGCCGATGTCATGGCCGCGATCGGCGCTCCGGGCAAGCCTCCCGAAGGCTGGTTCTTCCCCGACACCTACGCCTACAGCAAGGGCAGCAGCGACCTCGCGGTGCTGCAGCGGGCACACCGGGCGATGCAGCGCCGCCTGGAGTCGGCCTGGGCCGAGCGCCAGCCCGACACGCCGCTGAAGTCGGCCGAGGAGGCGCTGATCCTGGCCTCGATCGTCGAGAAGGAAACCGGCGCGGCCGCGGATCGCGGCAAGGTCGCCGGCGTCTTCGTCAACCGGCTGCGCATCGGCATGCCGCTGCAGACCGATCCGACCGTCATCTACGGCCTGGGCGAGTCCTTCGACGGCAACCTGCGCAAGCGCGACCTGCAGGCCGACACGCCGTACAACACCTACCTGCGCACCGGCCTGACGCCGACGCCGATCGCGATGCCGGGCAAGGCCTCGCTGCTGGCGGCCGTGCGGCCCGAGCCGACCAAGGCGCTGTACTTCGTGGCACGCGGTGACGGCAGCAGCGAGTTCAGCGAGAACCTGGCCGACCATAATCGAGCGGTCAACCGATACCAGCGCGGCGGCGGCCGCAGCAGCAGCACGCAGTGAGCGCGACCCAGGCCGGCCCGGCAGGCCGATTCATCAGCTTCGAAGGCATCGACGGCGCCGGCAAGTCCAGCCACATCGAGCCGCTCGCCGAGCGCTGGCGCCAGCGCGGCATCGACGTGCTGCGGACGCGCGAGCCGGGCGGCACGCCGCTCGCCGAAACCCTGCGCGACCTGGTGCTGCACCGGCCCATGGATGCGCTCACCGAGGCCCTGCTGATCTTCGCGGCACGGCGCGATCACCTCGAGCGGGTCATCCAGCCCGCGCTCGACAGCGGCGTGGTGGTGCTGTGCGATCGCTTCACCGACGCCAGCTTTGCCTACCAGGGCGCCGGCCGCGGCTTCGATCGACAGATCCTCGCCACGCTGGAAGCCTGGGTGCAGTCCTCGCCCAATGGGCTGCGCCAGCCCGACCTGACGCTGTGGTTCGACCTCGATCCGGCGCTGGCCGCCGAGCGGCTCGTCGCCGCCCGTGCCCCCGACCGCTTCGAGCAGCAGGACGCGGCCTTCTTCGAACGCGTGCGTCGCGGCTACGGCGAGCGCTGTGCGGCCGAGCCGCAGCGCTTCGTGCGCATCGACGCCGGCCAGTCGCGCGAGGCGGTGGCCGCACAGGTCGCCGCCGCCCTGTCGGCGCGCGGATGGTGAGTGCGATGACGACCGATGCGCTGCCGCCCTGGCTGACCGAACCGCTGGCGCAGGCGCTGCAGGCGACGCGCGGCCATGCGCTGCTGCTGCACGGACCGCAGGGCATCGGGCAGTTCGAGTTGGCGATGGCGGTGGCGTCGGCGTGGCTGTGCGAAGAGGAGGAGGGCGCCCGGCCGTCGGGCCGCGCCTGCGGACACTGCTCCGCCTGCCACCTGCTGGCCGCGCGCACGCACCCGGACCTGCTGGTCCTGATCCCCGAGGCGCTGCAGGACGCACTGGGCTGGAACGCCGCTGACGACGCCGACGACGCGGAAGGCGGCAAGGGCAAGGGCAAGGCCAAGCCCAGCAAGGAGATCAAGGTCGAGGCGGTGCGCGCGGCGGTCGCCTTCGCCCAGCAGACGGCGTCGCGAGGCGGCGCCAAGCTGGTCGTGGTGCACCCGGCGGATCGCATGAACGCGACCAGCGCCAACGCGCTGTTGAAGACGCTGGAGGAGCCCCCCGGCCGTGCCCGCTTCGTGCTGACGTCGTCGGCCCCGCAGCGGCTGCTGCCGACCGTGCGCAGCCGTTGCCAGGCGCAACGCGTGCCGCTGCCCGACGCCGGCGTCGCGACCTCCTGGCTGGCGGCCCGGCAGGTCGAGGAAGCGGCCGTGCTGCTCGCTGCGGCCGGCGGGGCGCCCCTCGACGTCATCGACCGGTTGGCGCTCGGTGTCGACGCGGCCTGCTGGCAGCGCCTGCCGCGCGAGGTGATGGCCGGCCACTCGGCAACGCTCGCGGCCTGGCCGCTGCCGCTGGCCATCGAGGCGCTGCAGAAGCTCTGCCACGACGCGATGGCGCTCGCGGTCGGTGCGGCGCCGCGCTACTTTCCGGTCGCCGCGTTGCCGACCGGCGCCGAGCTGTCGCGGCTGACCGACTGCGCCCGCGAGCTGCGCGCCGAGGCTCGCCGGGCCGAGCACCCGTGGAACGCGACACTGGCGGTCGAATCGCTGGTCCAAAGCGTGCGCTACGCCATGCAGAGCCCCGTCTCGGGCCGCGTTGCGCGCGATCCATTGGCTACACTGGCCCGATGAGTGAGGTCAACGTCCGGGGCACGCCGGCGCCTGCGAACAGCGCGCGCCCGAGCGTCATCCAGCTCGTCTTCCGCGAGAAGGGTGCCCTCTACGCCGCCTACATCCCCTTGTTCGCGGAAGGCGGGCTGTTCGTGCCGACCAACCGCGAATACAAGCTCGGCGAGGACATCTACCTGCTGCTGTCCCTGCCCGACGATCCCCAGCGCTACCCCGTGGCCGGCAAGATCGGCTGGGTCACGCCGGCCAATGCCTCCGGCGGCCGCACCCAGGGCGTGGGCGTGCGATTCCCGACCGACGAGAAGACCCGGCTGCTGAAGATCAAGATCGAGGAGATCCTCGGGACCTCGATCTCGTCCGCGAAGCCGACCCAGACCATCTGACGAGCCGGGCCGCGTCGCTGCCCGATACTTCGGGCTCGCTCGCTGCGCCCCCGGAAGATGTTCGTCGACTCGCACTGCCACCTCAGCTTTCCAGAACTGCAGGCCGAACTGCCGGCCATCCGCGCGGCGATGGTGCGCGAGCGCGTTGACCGCGCCCTGTGCATCTGCACGACGCTCGAGGAGTTCGAGACCGTTCACGCGCTGGCGACCGGCTACGACAACTTCTGGTGCAGCGTCGGCGTCCATCCGGACAACGAAGGCGTGCGGGAACCGACCGTGTCCGACCTGCAGGAGCGCGCAGCGCTGCCGCGCGTGGTCGCGATCGGCGAGACCGGACTCGACTACTACCGGCTGGGCGACCGCAGCCTGGCCGACGTGGAGTGGCAGCGCGAGCGCTTTCGCGTGCACATCCGAGCGGCGCGCGCCACCGGCCTGCCGCTGATCATCCACACGCGCAGCGCGTCCGCCGACACGCTGGCGATCCTGCGGGAGGAGGGCGGCCGCGAGGTCACCGGTGTGTTCCATTGCTTCACCGAGACGCTGGACGTCGCGCGGGCGGCGCTGGACCTGGGCTTCATGATCTCGTTCTCGGGCATCCTGACCTTCAAGAACGCGGCCGACCTGCGTGAAGTCGCGCGCATCGTGCCGCTGGATCGTTGCCTGATCGAGACCGACAGCCCCTACCTCGCACCGGTGCCTTACCGCGGCAAGATCAACAACCCGTCCTACGTGCCCTGGGTCGCCGAGCAGCTGGCTCGCATCAAGGGCCTCGACGTCGAGACGATCGCGGCCGAGACCAGCCGGAACTTCGAACGGCTCTTCGCCCGCACCGGCGCCCAAGACAATGCAATGTAAAACATGAGGATTGCAGTCTATCTAGCTGCTGCAGCTTGCATTTCCTGTGCAGGCTTCAACTCCTACGACAACTTTTTCCGGGCCGTCGTCGGCGAGGATGTCGAGCAGATCCGGGAACTCGTCCGCCGAGGCTTCGACCCCAACGCCCGCGACCCGGATGGTCAGCCGGCCATCATCCGGGCGCTCCGCGCCGACGCGTCGGCCTCGGCGCTGGCGCTGGCGCAACTGCCCGGGACCGACGTGAACGTGCGCAACAAGGCCGGCGAGACACCGCTGATGATGGCGGCCCTGAAGGGGCAGTCCGAAGTCTGCAAGGCGCTGATCGCACGCGGCGCCGAAGTCCGGCTCAGCGGCTGGACGCCCTTGCACTACGCGGCCGCCGGCAACTCCTTGCCAGCCACGCAGTTGCTGCTGCAGCAGGGCGCCGATGTCGACGCCCGGGCGCCGAACGGCCGCACGCCACTGATGCTGGCGGCCCTGCACGGCAGCGAGGAGATCGTCGATGCCTTGCTGGCCGCCGGTGCCGATCCGGCGGCGCGCGACCGCAACGACACCGCCGCCGCCGACCTGGCGGAGCTCGCAGGTCGGGAGAAGCTCGCCGCGCGCCTCGAAGCCCAGGCCAAGCGGGGCGGGCGCTGACACGCGGGGGCGGGCGGCCCGACAGCGTGTCAGCCGCTTTCCGACACCGCATTTGGCGGCGGGACGACTATGGGCCCGCCCGGCACCTGCCTACATTGGAAGCACCGAGATGCAACCAACACGAGGTGCCCGATGCTTCCGATCCAGACTCCTTCGAATCCGTTTGCCTTGCTGATGAACCCCGACGCCGTGGTGCAGGCCATGGAGCGCTCCGACCGCCTGAGCCGCCTGAAGCGTCGCGTCTGCCGGCCGCTCGACAAGCCCCTGATTCCGCGCACCGCCAAGGACGTCGTCGACTTCGATCGCGAGATCGACGACGCGCCGGACCTGACCAGCCCCGAAGCCGACGCCTGAGGCTTGCCACGCCTGAAGAGGCCTCTCCGCGGTTCACTTTAACCGCGCTGATGTATAGCCCGGTCGCGGGTATCTCGGCGGGTTGTCCACATACTCGCTGACCGGGGGCTGGGGGTGGGCCCCCAGTATCTGCCCTGGTCCTTCTGGACAGCCAGCGGCAGCGATCTGGACCGGGCAGGGCGTGCGCCGCGGGGCTCGCTGAGGGTGCTTCCGTGAAGTCGGCTGCGCGTCCTCCTGGCCGTCCTTGGTCGGTCCGCCTGTTACAAGTTCCAGCCGCAGGGGAGGGGCGGCCGGGGTTCGGCCAGGGCCAGGGAGCGGCTTGCCGCCCCAGGCCCGGGCCGGGCACCGGGAGGCCGGCGCAGCCGGCCGGGCGAAGCCCGGCCCTAAATTTATCTCTAGGACACATCTCACCGTACAGGGCGTAGAGGCCCGCACCCCGTGGTCAGCGGCTACTGACATGGCGGTCTCCGATCAAGGGGGCGTTGGCGGCGCCTGAGTCGCTGAGGGCCAGCACGTGGGCCAGCTCGAGCCGGGTCCGGTCGAGCTCGGTCTGCAGCGCCTGGGCCAGCCCGACAGCCACGGTGGCGTCGTTGACGGCCTGGGCGTGCACCTCCGATCGACCCCAGCGGGTGAGCCAGTACAGCGCCAGACAGGCCGTCCGGGGCGCCTGGCCGGTCCGGTTCCAGCGGTAGACCGTCCGCACCCCGACGCCCAGAATTCGCGCCACCTGGGCCGGATGAGGCCGCCCCAGGTCCTCCAGAATGGTCTGCCAGATTGGCAGCGCCCGGGGCGCCTGGCCGAGCCCGTAGAGCTGCAGCTTCATAGGAGGGAGCCCCTCCCAGCCTGGTCATCAAACCGCGCTGATGTATAGCGCCGCTACAGCCCCCGGAAGGGCAGTTATCCACAATCTAATGGCCCAGGTGCAGCGGGTGTCCCAATAGACCCAGCGAATCGCCGCCTCATGGACCCGGAAGCGCACGGAGTAAGCGACGCAGTAAGGCTGGCTACCAGCCAAGATGCTCCCTATGTCGAAGGGCAGAAGCCGCTCCAAGAGCCGATGCAGAGGCAGGCACGCATCGACAGCGACCGCTTCGAAGGGGTCATACCCGCAGACGATCTCGGTGTCCTCAACGGGCCAACGCATGGCGACCTCCCGTCAGGCCTTGCCGTGGCAATGCTTCCACTTGAGCCGGTAGCCGTTGCGATCGACCGAGCCGCAGGGGCAGGGGTCCGCGACGCTCGCAGGGCGCCTGTAGACCTTCCCAGGGGCCGCTGACGGCAGCCCCGCAGCAGGGGCAGGGGGTGGACCCGGCCGGGGCGATGGAGGCCGCGACGGCGCGACGGACGGCCGCGTGACTGGACGGTCCAGGTAGTCGCGCAGCGCCACCGCCATCAAGGCGTTGAGCGAGATCCCGAGCGAGGCCGCCAGGGCCTCCGACTCGGCCTTGAGCGGCTCCGGGAGCCGGACTGTCGTGGTGGCCATTTGGGTCATGATAGCAGTCTGACATCGTGAGTCCTTTGGTCTACGCCCTGTATTCCAACTTATGTCCTAGAGATAAATTTAGGGCCGGGCTTCGCCCGGCCGGCTGCGCCGGCCTCCCGGTGCCCGGCCGATCCCGGGATGCGGAAAGCCGCATCCCGGTCTCTGCCGAACCCCGGCCGTCCCTTGGTGCCGGCGATGGGTTGAGGGTGGCCAGGCCATGAACTGGGGGCACGAGCGGTACCGGCGGTGAGACCCCAGCCGGTGGCCGGGGCCCCGAATGCGTCTCGATGGAAGTGGTCAGGCATGGCCGAGCCTCCCGAGTGGCCCGTTCGCGGCGCCGGTGTCGGACAGCGCTAGGACGTGCGCGAGCTCGGTCCGCAGCTGACGGACCTCGAGCTCCAGGGACTTGGCGTAGCCGACGGCCACGGTGGCGTCGTTGACGGCCTGGGCGTGGACTTCGGAGCGACCCCAACGGGTCAGCCAGTACAGCGCCAGGCAGGCCGACCGGGGCGCCGCGCGGGCCTTGTTCCACCGGTAGACCGTGCTGACGCCGACGCCCAAGACCTTGCCGACCTGGGCGGGATGAGGCCGGCCAAGGTCATCAAGGATCGTTTCCCAAATTGGGAGTGCCCGGGGGGCTTGCCCGAGGCCGTAGAGCTGGATGCTCATGGGCGACGATCCCTCCCGCCCATGGCCTTTACCGCGCTGATGTATATTATGTTAACTGATAGATCGGCAACCCAGCCGACCTGCGCACCGGGTCCGATACTCGGCGCGTGCCCTCCCATCCCGATCTCTTCGAGGCGGAAGCCACGGACGCTGCTGCCGCTCCGGACAAGGCCCCAAGCACCCAACGGCGCGGCGTCCGTGTCGAGCCGGCCGATGCTCCGCAAGCACTGAGGAGCCTGGCTGCCGACCTGCCGTCGCAGCTGCGGTTCGGCACCTCGTCCTGGTACTTTCCGGGCTGGGCTGGTCTCGTGTTCGCCCGGGACTATCCGCAGGCCAGCCTGTCCAGGCACGGTCTCGAGGCTTACGCCCGGCACCCCCTGCTGCGGACCGTCAGCCTCGACCGCAGCTTCTACCGCCCGCTCCCCGTTGCCGACTACGCGCGGCTCGCTGCGCAGGTGCCGGACGACTTCCGCTTCGTCGTCAAGGCCGCCTCGGCGGTGACCGACGCCAGCGTGCGCGAGCCCGGCAGCGGCCTGCCGGCCCAGCCGAATCCGCTCTTCCTCGATCCGGCGATGGCGCGAGACGAGGTCGTCATGCCAGCCGTCGATGGGCTGCGCCACAAGCTCGGCGTGCTGGTCTTCCAGCTGTCGCCGCTGACGTCGGCCTGGCTGGCTGATGGTCGCCGTTTCCTGGCGGCGCTGGATCGGCTGTTCGACGCCCTGCCGCGACCCGAGCACGGCCTGCTGGCGCTGGAGGTCCGCGACGCGGGCCTGCTGACCCCGGAGCTCGCCGCGCTGCTCAAGGCGCAGGGCGTGCGCTATTGCGTCGGCCTCCACGACCGCATGCCGCCGCTGGCGGACCAGCTGCCCATGCTGCGCGCGACCTGGCCTGGCGCGCTGGTCTGCCGCTGGAACCTGCAACGCGGCTTGCGCTATGCCCAGGCCAAGGATCGGTTCGAGCCCTTCGACCGGCTGGTCGCCCCCGATCCAGCCACGCGCAGCGCCCTCGCCCGCCTGATCGCCGCCACCGTGGGCGCCGGCCAGGCGGCGTACGTGACGATCAACAACAAGGCCGAAGGCAGCGCACCGCTGTCCGTCTTCGAGCTGGCAGCGGCCGTGCAGGCCCAGGCGCCCGCGGCGCCGACCTGAAGGCCCTGCCCGGCCGCGTGTCGATCAGCGGGGGACCAGTTCCAGCACCCGCCCGCGACGGCCGTCGCCCCAGACGGGCAGGTACTCCACGTGCGCCCAGCGGTCGACGAAGCTGCGGTAGTGCGGGCTGAAGGGCAGTCCGCTCTGTCCGCTCGAGTGCATGAAGCGCGAACGGCTGCGATCGCCCAGGTCGTACAGCGCGCGCAGGCTCGGGCCGTGCTCGTTGAGGTAGAGCTCGCCGGTGCCGGGGTCAGCACGCAGGCCCACGCGCGAGACGTTGACGGTGTAGGTATCGCCGCCGACCGGCGTGCGCAGCTCGAACCAGGGCGCGAGTGCCCTGACGCGGCTGAACGGCCGATGCTCGGCGCGTGCCACGTGGACCTGGCCCCAGCGCCACTGCGCGACGTCCGCTCCGTGGGCCGCCTGCAGTTCGTCGAGCACCCGCGTGAAGGCCGCGTCCGACTGCTGAGCGCAGCTTTCGGCGACGGCCGTGCGCCGGTCGTCGCACCAGGCGCCGTCGTCGCGTTCGAGCACGCCCTCCAGCGCCTCGCGGAAGCTGCGGTGGGCCAGTTGCCGATCGAACAGCGCAGGCCCCAGGTCGTCGGCGAACACCGCCTGGCCGAGCTGCCGCGCCCAGGCGCTGAAGATCAGCGGCGCTGCCCGCTCGGCCGACATCGTCCCTTCGAAGCCCTCGAGCTGCTGCTGGGCCGCCGCGGCCAGCGGATGCGACGAACGCGCATGCTGCAGGAAGGGCAGCAGCCGACGCGTGGCGCCGGACAGCACGTCGGCCTGGATCGCCGCCAGGCTTTCCAGGCTGTGCAGCGGCCGCGCGCCGAGCAATTGCTCGATGCGCTGCTGCCGGTACGGGGGCGCCCATTCGCTGGTGATGAAGTGCGGGTACTGCGTCCCGTGGATGCGATGGTTCGCCGTCGCGATCCAGCCGCGCGAAGGATCGCGTTCCCGAGGCGTCGCCGTGGCCGGCACGAAGCCGGCCCAGTCGTACCTCGCATCCCAGCCCGGGGCCGGCGCCAGGCCCTTGAGGTCATGGTCGGGGCGCCGGAGCGGCACCCGACCCGCCGCGACCATGGCGATGTGCTCGGCATCGGCGACCACCATGTTCTGCATCGGCGCCACGTAACGGGACGACGCGTCGACGAAGGCTTCGACCGACCCGGCCAGGTTGAAGGCCAGGCCGGCGTCCAGCGTCGCGCTGGCATCGGCATCCAGCGCCGTCCAGCGCATCGCGATGGCGTAGCGCGGTGTCGGCCCCGCGCCGGTGAGTCCGGCCGTCACCGCGACGCCGGCATCCGAGATGACCGGCCCGTGCCGGCTGCGGCGCGCCGTGAAGGCGACGTCCGCCTGCCCGTTGACGCGGATGAGCTCGGGAAAGCGCTCGAACTCGGCCCAGCCTTCAGGCGTCTCGTAGCGCTCCGGATCGCCGGTGTCGACGCGCTCGAGGTAGAGGTCCTGCACGTCGGGCGCGGTGTTGGTGTAACCCCAGGCGATGTGCTCGTTCTGCCCCAGCACCACGGTCGGCAGGCCCGGCAGGGTCGCGCCGGCCACCTTCAGTCCCGGCGCCTCCAGCCGCGCGAAGTACCACAGCGCCGGCGCGCTGAGCTTCAGGTGCGGATCGTTGGCGAGCAAGGGCTTGCCGGTGACGCTGCGCGAGCCGGCGACGACCCAGTTGTTCGACCCCGCGCCCTCGACCGCGCCGTCGACGGCCCACGGCAGCCCGCCCGTCGGTGCCGCGGCCTGCAGGGGCCGGCCGGGATCGCCGACCTCGAGCTTGCGGTAGAGCGACGCGTAGTCGACGGTCTGCAGGGGCCGCTCGCCCGGATACGGTGGCAGGAGCTGCTGGATCCGCGGCACCGGCATCGTCAGGGCCAGCCGCATGCGCAGCAGTTCGCTGCTCCAGTTGCCGCCCAGGTCCCAGGCCATCATGGTCGACCACGCCATGCTGTCGACCGGGGTCCAGGTTTCCGGCTGCAGGCCCAGCAGCACGAACTCGGGCGGCCGCGCCCGCAGGTGATCGCGCAGGTAGGCGTTGATGCCGGCGCTGTAGGCGGTCAGCGCCTCGCGGACCACCGGACTGGCCTGCTGCCACTGCACCTGCGCACTGCGGTGCACGCCGAGTGCTCGCAGGAAGCGGTCGCTCTCCAGCGCCGGCGGACCGAAGGCCTCGGCCAGCCGGCCGGCACCGATGCGCTTGTGGGTCTCCAGTTGCCACAGCCGGTCCTGCGCATGCACGAAGCCCAGGCCGAACCAGGCGTCGTCGACCGAAGCGGCGCGAATGGTCGGGATGCCATGTCCGTCGCGCTCGATCGTCAGGCTGGTGCGCAGGCCCGCGACCGACAAGCGGCCTTCGGCCTGCGGCAGCGCGAGCTGGCGGTAGACCAGCAAGGCCCCGCCGGTCAGTGCCACCACCAGCAGCAGGCCCAGCGCGCCGCGACGGATCCACTTCATCGATCCAGCCTAGCCGCCATGGCCGGCCGGCGCATCGGGGGAAGGCCTCAGCCGCCGCGCAGGAAGTCGGCCTTGCCGAGCTCGACGCCGTTGTGGCGCAGCAGGCCGTAGGCCGTCGTGACGTGGAAGAAGAAATTGGGCAGCGCGAAGTGCTTGAGGTACTGCTCGCCGGTGAACTGCAGCGGATCGCGCCCACGGACCGGCACGCTGATCGGCTTGGCTTCGGTGCCGTCGACCTGCTCGGCCGGCACGCTGCGGAGATAGGCGAGGGTCGCCGCGATGCGCTGCTGCAGTTCGGCGACCGTGCTTTCGGTGTCGTCGAACTTCGGCGCCTCGCCGCCGGCCAGGCGGGCGACGCCGAACTTGGCGCTGTCGCAGGCGATCTGCACCTGCTTGGCGAGCGACAGCATGTCCGGCGCCAGCCGCGCCGTCAGCAGCGTGTTCACGTCGAACTTCTTGACCTCGGCATGGGCGACGGCCTTGTCGAGCCACTTCGACAGGTTGCCCAGCATGGTGAGGTAGATCGGCACGCTGGCCGAGTGCATGGTGAGCGACATCGCGGGTCTCCTCGTCGGTGTGAAGGCGGC
The DNA here is from genome assembly GCA_964622685.1 of uncultured Methylibium sp. Lineage (GTDB taxonomy): Bacteria > Pseudomonadota > Gammaproteobacteria > Burkholderiales > Burkholderiaceae_C > Methylibium. Next base: position 6,495 of record CAZUUU010000037.1, on the reverse strand, counting down.
GGATGCTAGTCCGAAGCCGATCTCCGCGTGCGGCGTGCACAATCGACCGCGACGATCGGCGGGGCCGGCACCGCGCGGCCCCCTCCTCCCCGCATGAACATCATCATCCTGGACGACTATCAGGACGCCGTGCGCAAGCTGGCCTGCGCGTCCAAGCTCGACGGCTACAGCGCCAAGGTCTTCACCAACACCGTCAAGGGCATCGGCCAGCTGTCGGTGCGCTTGCGCGACGCCGACATCGTCGTGCCGATCCGCGAGCGCAGCCCCTTCCCGCGCCAGCTGCTCGAGAAGCTGCCGCGCCTGAAGCTGATCGCGCAGACCGGGCGCGTCGGGCCGCACATCGATGTCGAGGCCTGCACGCGCCTGGGCATCGCGGTCGCCGAAGGCGTCGGTTCGGCGGTCGCGCCGGCCGAGCTGACCTGGGCGCTGATCATGGCGGCGATGCGGCGGCTGCCGCAGTACATCGCCAGCCTCAAGCACGGCGCCTGGCAGCAGGCTGGACTGAAGGCCTCGTCGATGCCGCCGAACTTCGGCGTCGGCATGGTGCTCAAGGGCAAGACGCTCGGCCTGTGGGGCTACGGGCGCATCGGCCAGCTGGTCGCCGGCTACGGCCGCGCCTTCGGCATGCGGGTGCTGGTCTGGGGCAGCGAGGCCTCGCGCTACAAGGCGCAGGCCGAGGGCTGCGAGGCGGCGGCGTCGCGTGAAGCCTTCTTCGAATCGGCCGACGTGCTGTCGCTGCACCTGCGGCTGGACGAGGCGACGCGCGGCCTGGTCGGCTTCGACGACCTGCAGCGCATGAAGCCCACCGCCCTCTTCGTCAACACCTCGCGCGCCGAGCTGCTGGAGGAGAACGCCCTCGTCTCCGCCCTCAACCGCGGCCGGCCCGGCATGGCGGCCGTCGACGTGTTCGAGAACGAGCCCATCATGCAGGGCACGCCGCTGCTGCGGCTCGAGAACGCGATCTGCACGCCCCATCTGGGCTACGTCGAGCAGGAGAGCTACGAGCTCTACTTCGGTGCCGCCTTCGACAACGTGATCAGCTTCATCAAGGGCGAGCCGACGAACGTCGTCAACCCCGAGGCCTTCCGGGTGATGCGTGGCCAGTGAGGCCGCGACCACCGGCGAGCCCGCCCCGCCGGCCCTCCCCACGCTGCGCGGCGCCCGCTGGGCGCTGATGTTCGGCAACTTCGTGATCGGCTGCGGCGTGATGGTCGTGGCCGGATCGCTCAACGACCTGACGCGATCGCTGGACGTGAGCGTGGCGCTCGGCGGGCAGCTGATCGCGATCGCGGCCGTCGTCATGTGCATCGGTGCGCCGCTGCTGGCCGCCGCGATCGGCGGCTGGGACCGCCGGCGCCTGCTGACCTTCTCGCTCGTCTGGTATGCGGTCGGCCACCTGGTGTCGGCGGTGATGCCGAGCTACGCGGTGCTCACGCCGGTGCGCGCGCTGACGATGCTGGCCGCCGCCGTCTTCACGCCCCAGGCGGCTGCGGCGATGGGCTGGCTGGCGCCACCGGCCGAGCGCGGACGCGCGATCACCTTCATCTTCCTCGGCTGGTCGGTCGCCTCGGTGTTCGGCATGCCGCTGCACAGCTACATCGGCGAATCCTTCGGCTGGCGCTGGGCCTTCGGCCTGGTCGCGGTGCTGGGCGTGGCGGGTGCCGCCTGGGTCTGGGCCGTGATGCCCGACGGCGTGCGGCCGCCGGCCATGAGCCTGCGCGCCTGGCGCGAGGTGCTGACGCATCCGGCGCTGATGGCGATCGTCGCGGTGACCGCGCTGTCGGGCGCCGGACAGTTCACCGTCTTCACCTACTTCGCGCCCTACTACAAGCAGGCGCTGGGTGCCGGCGCGACCGAGATCAGCCTGCTGTTCGCCTGGTTCGGCGCCTTCGGCGTGCTGGGCAACGTGCTGCTGTCGCGCCACGTGGATCGGGTCGGCGCGGCGCGCGCGGTCGCGGCGATGCTGGCCTTCATCGCCTTCTCGCTGCTGGTCTGGCCGCTCGGCGTCGGCTACGTCTCGATGGCCCTGCTGCTGGTGCCCTGGGCGCTGGGCCTGTTCTCGTCCAACTCGGCGCAGCAGGCGCGCCTGGGGCAGGCAGCGCCGGCCCTGGCGCCGGCGCTGATGGCGCTCAACACGTCCGCCATCTACCTGGGCCAGGCGGTGGGCGCAGCCGGCGGCGGCGCGATCGTCGCGGCCCACGGCCTGGCCGGCGCGAGCGGGCGCGATCTCTACGTCGGACTGAACTGGGTGGGGTTGGCCTGGGTCGTCGGGGCGCTGGCGCTCAGCCTGTGGGCCGAGCGGCGCCTGCGCCGCGGCGGCGACGCTCAGGTCGGGTTCTCGAAGAACACGTAGGTCGAGAACTCGCTGACCTCGAAGTAGACGCGTTTCTCGCCGGAGTCGACCTTGCCGTCGAGGTTGGCGTCGTAGACGCCATAGCCGAATCGATAGCCGCGCGCCTGGCCGTCGTCGGTCCCGTAGGCGGTGCTGAGCTTGTCGACCTTGAGGAAGCGCTTGACCAGCTGCCCGCCGGCGTAGATCTCCATCACGCCGTTGGTGCCGGTCCAGTTCTGGATGTCGCGGCGGATCTGGTTCTGTCGCTCCTGGGTGCAGCCGGCGATCAGGGCCAGGGTCAGGGCCAGCGGCGCGATCAGCCTGGGTCTTGTCATGGTCATGCTCACTTGGTGCCGAAGATCTTGTCGCCCGCATCGCCGAGGCCGGGAATGATGTAGCCCTGCTCGTTCAGGTGGCTGTCGATCGCCGCCGTCCAGCATCGCACCTCGGGGTGGGCAGCCGCGAGCGCCGCCGCCCCCTCCGGCGCGGCCACCAGCACCAGCGCGCGGATGTCCTGGCAGCCCTTGCGCTTGAGCAGGTCGACGGTCGCGATCATCGATCCGGCCGTCGCCAGCATCGGATCGATGATCAGCGCGGTGCGCTCGCCGAGCTGGCCGACCAGGTTCTCGAAGTAGTGCTCGGGCTGCAGCGTGTCGTGGTTGCGCGAGAGCCCGACGACGCTGATCTTGGCGTTGGGCACGATGTCCAGCACGCCGTCCAGCATGCCCAGCCCTGCCCGCAGGATCGGCACCACGGTGACCTTGCGGCCCTGGATGCGCTCGACCTCGACCGGTCCGCACCAGCCGTCGATCGTCACCCGCTCGAGCGGGAAGTCGGCCGTCGCCTCGTAGGCCAGCAGGCGCGCCAGCTCGGCCGTGATCTCGCGGAACTTCTTGGTCGAGGCCTCGGCCTCGCGCAGCAGCCCGACCTTGTGGCGGACCAGCGGATGGGTGACGGCGATGACGGGCATGGCGGTTCATGCAAAGTCTATGCGAGCAGCCGCGGCAGCAGCGTGGCGGCCGGGCCGCGCAGGCAGCGATGGGCAACGTCGTCGAGCTCGCTCTCGTGCGGATTGACGATCACGACGCGCGCCCCGGCGCGCCGCGCCGTGCGGGCCAGTCCCGCGGCCGGGTAGACCGCACCCGAGGTGCCGACGACGAGCATCAGCCCGCAAGCCTGCGCGGCCTGCTCGGCGGCATCCAGCGCGGCCACCGGCAGGACCTCGCCGAACCAGACCACCCCGGGCCGAACGCGGTTGCCGCACTCGGCGCAGCTCGGCGGTTCGCCGGCCGTGGCCGAGGCCGGGTCGCAGGGCGATTCGCCGCGGCCCTGCCGCCGGCAGGTATCGAACCAGCGATCCTCGAGGATGTCGCCGTGCAGGCGGATCACGCCGGCGCTGCCGGCGCGCTGGTGCAGGTCGTCGACGTTCTGCGTGATCACTGTCATGCGCCCTGGGCGGGCGGCGGCCCAGTCGGCGAGTGCCCGGTGCGCGGCGTTGGGTTGCGCCTGCCGCACGCCGTCGCGGCGGCTTGCGTACCAGCCCCAGACCAGGCCCGGATCGGCCGCGAAGCCCTCGGGCGATGCCAGCTGGGCCGGGTCGAACTTCGCCCACAAGCCGCTCTGCGCGTCGCGGAAGGTCGGGATGCCGCTCTCGGCCGAGATGCCGGCGCCCGTCAGCACCGCGATGCGGTCCGCGTCGGCGATCCAGCCGCGGACCTCGGCCAGGCCGTCGTCCTCAGGCGCCACGCTGGCGCACCGCCTCGTACAGGCAGATGCCGCTGGCGACCGAGACGTTGAGACTCTCCACGGCACCGGCCATCGGCAGACTCACCAGCTCGTCGCAGGTCTTGCGTGTCAGCTGGCGCAGGCCCTGCCCTTCGGCGCCGAGCACCAGCGCCAGCGGCTCGCGCAGGTCGGCCGCGTAGAGCGTGCGCGGCGCGTCGTCGGCCGTGCCGACGACGCGGATGTTGCGTTCCTTCAGCTCGTTCAGGCTGCGCGCGAGGTTGGTGACCATGAAGTAGGGCACCGTCTCGGCGGCGCCGCTGGCGACCTTGGACACGGTGGCGTTCAGGCCGACAGCGTGGTCCTTGGGCGCGATCACGGCATGTGCGCCGGCGCCATCGGCCACGCGCAGGCAGGCGCCGAGGTTGTGCGGATCGGTCACGCCGTCCAGCACCAGCAGCAGCGGCGGTCCTTCCACGGTGTCGAGCAGGTCGTCGATCGACTTGGCCGCCGGCACCGGGTGGACCTTGGCGACCACGCCCTGGTGGCGGTGCGTGCCGGCCAGGGCCTGCAGGCGCAGCTCGTCGCTGTCGAGCAGGCGCACGCCGGCTTCCTTGGCGCGTTCGACGAACTGGCGCATGCGCGCGTCGCGGCGGGTCGCGTCGACATAGAGCTCGACGACGGAGCCCGGCGCGGTCTTCAGTCGGACGGTGACGGCATGGAAGCCGAAGAGCACGCGGGCATGGGTCATGCCCGGATTATCGAGGAGCGTTGCGACCCTCAGGCCGCGACGCGTCCCGCCTCGATCCGGACTTGCCGATCGCAGCGCGCGGCGATGCCGCGGTCGTGCGTCACCAGCACCAGGGTCGTGCCCTGCTCGCGGTTGAGCTCGAACATCAGCTCCATCACGCGTTCGCCGGTCGCGAAGTCCAGGCTGCCGGTGGGTTCGTCGGCCAGCAGCAGTGCGGGCTTGACGACGAAGGCGCGCGCCAGCGCGACGCGCTGTTGCTCGCCGCCCGACAGCAGCCGGGGGTAGTGGCCCAGCCGCTCGCCCAGGCCGACGCGAGCGAGCATCTCGGTCGCGGCTGCCTTCGCGTCGGCCCGGCCCTGCAGCTCGAGCGGCAGCATCACGTTCTCGAGCGCGCTCAGGTTGCCCATCAGCTGGAAGCTCTGGAACACGAAGCCGACGCGCTCGGCGCGCACCGCGGCGCGGGCGTCCTCGTCGAGGCTGAAGAGGTCGATGCCGGCCAGCCGCACCGTGCCCTCGGTCGGCACGTCCAGCCCCGCGATGATGGACAGCAGCGTGCTCTTGCCCGACCCCGACGCTCCGACGATCGCGGCCGATTCCTGCGGCGCGAGCGAGAAGTCGATATCGTGCAGGATCGTCAGTTCGCCGCCCGAGTCCTGTACGCGCTTGGTGACGTGCTCGACGGCGATGATCGTTGCGGGCATTGGTTCTTCTTCGAGGACGCTGGAATGGCGATGAGTCGCAGGGACTGTATCAAGGGGGCCGGGGCCGCGCTGCTGCTCGGGATCGCGGGGGCGTCGGAGGCCGGCGCGCCGGTGGTGCTGGTCGTCGGCGACAGCCTGTCGGCCGAGTACGGTCTGCAACGCGGCAGCGGCTGGGTCGCGCTGCTGGAGAAGAAGCTCGCGCAGGAGAAGGTCGCGGCCACCGTCGTCAACGCCAGCGTCAGCGGCGACACCACCTCGGGTGGCCGTTCGCGCCTGGCGCCGCTGCTGGCCCAGCACAAGCCCGCCGTCGTCGTCATCGAGCTGGGCGGCAACGACGCGCTGCGCGGCCTGCCGCTGTCGATGACCGAACGCAACCTCGCCGAGATGGCGCGGGCCTCGAAGGCGGCCGGCGCCAAGGTGCTGCTGGCCGGCATGCAGGTGCCGCCCAACTACGGCCGCCAGTACAACGAGGACTTCGCGGCGCTGTTCGCCAAGGTCGCCAGGACCGAGGGCGCCGCGCTGGTGCCCTTCCTGCTGAAGGGCGTGGGCGACGCACCGAACGCGACCGAGCTGTTCCAGGCCGACCGCATCCACCCCAGGGAAGCAGCGCACCCGATCATGCTGGGCAATGTCTGGCCGGTCCTGAAGCCACTACTGAAGTAGCCGGTCACGGTGAGCTTGTTCGACGCTCGAAGAGCCCGAGCGGTGGCCAGCCGAGGGCGATGGGTGACCGACGGAGTGAAGTCAAGGAGGAGACGCGAGCGTCCAGCAAGCGTCGGGGGACATGAACGCAGTCGGTCGCCCATCGCCCTCGGCCGGCTCCGGGCCGAATCTGAGCCCCTCGGTCAGTCGTCCGCCGCCGGATCCAGCCCCGGGAACAGCACCTCGGTGAACCCGAGCTTCGAGAAGTCGCGCACCCGCATCGGGTAGAGCAGGCCGATCAGGTGGTCGCACTCGTGCTGCACCACGCGGGCATGGAAGCCGTCGGC
>CAZUUU010000036.1:0-24668 GCA_964622685.1 uncultured Methylibium sp. | reverse complement strand
TGCGCGTGATGTCGCCGCCGTAGCATTTTGCCAGCACGTTCTTGCGCAGCGCCTTGATGTTCTCGCGGGCGATGATGTTGGCGCCGATGGCCGCCTGGATAGCGACGTCGTACATCTGGCGCGGGATCTGCTCGCGCATCTTGGCGGCAACCGCCCGGCCGCGAAACTGGCTCTGGCTGCGATGCACGATGATCGAGAGCGCGTCGACCCGGTCGCCGTTGATCAGGATGTCGACCTTGACGACGTCGGCCGCCCGGTACTCCTTGAACTCGTAGTCCATCGACGCGTAGCCGCGCGACACCGACTTCAGCTTGTCGAAGAAGTCCAGCACGATCTCGGCCAGCGGCAGCTCGTAGGTCAGGTGGACCTGGCGGCCGTGATAGGCCATGTTCATCTGCACGCCGCGCTTCTGGTTGCACAGCGTCATCACCGGGCCGACGCTGTCCTGCGGCATGTACAGGTGCACCGTCACGATCGGCTCGCGGATCTCGGCGATCTTGCCGATCTCGGGCATCTTGGACGGGTTCTCGACCTCGATGACCTCGCCGGCCACGCCGCCGAGCTGGACCTGGTAGACGACCGACGGGGCCGTGGTGATCAGGTCCTGGTCGAACTCGCGCTCCAGCCGCTCCTGCACGATCTCCATGTGCAGCAGGCCGAGAAAGCCGCAGCGGAAACCGAAGCCCAGCGCCTGGCTGACCTCGGGCTCGTAGCGCAGCGAGCTGTCGTTGAGCTTGAGTTTCTCGAGCGCGTCGCGCAGCGAGTCGTACTCGCTGGCCTCGGTCGGGTAGAGCCCGGCGAAGACCTGTGGCTGGATTTCCTTGAAACCAGGCAGCGCCTCGGATGCCGGGCCGGCGTTGTTCGGCAGCTTCTTCTCGAGCGTGATGGTGTCGCCGACCTTGGCCGCCTGCAGCTCCTTGATGCCGGCGATCAGGAAGCCGACCTCGCCGGCGCGCAGCTCGTCGCGCTGCACCGACTTGGGCGTGAACACGCCCAGCTGCTCCAGCCCGTAGACGGTGTTCGTCGCCATCATGCGGATCCGGTCGCCCTTCTTCAGCATGCCGTCGACCACGCGGACGAGCATCACGACGCCGACGTAGTTGTCGAACCAGGAGTCGATGATCATTGCGCGGGGCGGACCGTCCGGCCGGCCGCGGGGTGCCGGCATGCGGGCGATCACGGCCTCCAGGATCTCATCGATGCCCTCGCCGGTCTTGGCCGAGCAGGGAATGGCATGCTCGGCGTCGATCCCGATCACGTCCTCGATCTCGGCCTTGGCGTTGTCCGGGTCGGCCTGCGGCAGATCCATCTTGTTCAGGACCGGGATGACCTCGACGCCGAGGTCCAGTGCCGTGTAGCAGTTCGCGACGGTCTGCGCCTCGACGCCCTGGCTGGCATCGACCACCAGCAGCGCGCCCTCGCAGGCCGACAGCGAGCGGCTGACCTCGTAGCTGAAGTCGACGTGGCCGGGGGTGTCGATCAGGTTGAGCTGGTAGGCCTGGCCGTCGCGCGCCCGGTAGGTCAGCGCCGCGGTCTGCGCCTTGATCGTGATGCCGCGCTCGCGCTCGATGTCCATCGAGTCGAGCACCTGCGCCTCCATTTCCCGATCGCTCAAGCCGCCGCAGCGCTGGATGATCCGATCGGCCAGCGTGCTCTTGCCGTGGTCGATGTGGGCAATGATCGAGAAATTGCGGATGTGGTCCATCTGACCTTCGTACTACCTGCTGACTACGCCGACGCGAGAGCTACAACGGCGTAGCCGTTGCATGGAAGGCTCATATCGCGAAGCGATGTGAAGGCCCGAAGGGCCGTGCCGGACATAAAAAAAAGGCACGTCAAACCGGTGACGCGCCTTCCAACAAAAAACGTATGGCAACTGCTTCGTTGGACCTTCATTGTAGCCAGATCGACCCCGCGGAAAGCCGCGCCAGCACTGGCTTTCACGACGTTGCAGTGCACCAACATGGAAAATTATACACAACTTATAAACAAAGCCTTGTGGGCCGCCTGTGGATGATTTTCGGGGCCCTGATTAGATCGTCATATGGACGAACTTTGTGCTAAATATCAGCTTATTTGATATCGAATGATCATCAATAGATCGTCTGTTCTGAATGTGTGCGCCAGCACACATGATGCGCTTCACGGCTCGTCCCGACGATCGTGACGCCGTTTCCAGAAGGTGGAAAAACCCGGCAACGGGCTCGGTTGCCGGGTTTTGTCGCCTGCCCCAGCGGGGCCGGGCTCACTTGACAGGTCGGATCAGCGCGTACTGGGCCCACTCGCCACGGCGGAACAGCACGTTCACGGGCTTGCTCTTGTCGAGCTTGGCCAGCACCGACTCGAACTGCTTCACGTCGGTGATCTCGACGTTGGCCACCGACAGGATGATGTCGCCTTCACGCAGGCCCGCGCGCGCGGCCGCCGCCTCGACAGCCTCGATGCGCACACCTCCCTTGAGCTTGAGCTCGCGCTTCTGGTCCTCGCTCAGATTGGCGAGCGTCAACCCCAGGGCACCGACGGCGACGCTCGGCGCAGGCGTCGGCTTGCCCTCGGGCGCTGCCGCACGGCGGCTCCGCTCGGGCTCGAGCTCCGCAACGGTCACGCTCAGGTCCTTGGAGCTGCCGCGGCGGAACACCTGCAGCGACGACTTGCTCCCGGGCTTGGTGCCACCGACCAGCCGCGGCAGGTCGGACGAGCGCTCGACCGGCTTGCCTTCGAAGCGCGTGATGATGTCGCCCGGTTCGACGCCCGCCTTGTCGGCCGGCCCGCCGGACTCCACCGACCGCACCAGCGCGCCGGCCGCCTTGCCGAGGCCCAGCGACTCGGCCACGTCCTTCGTCACTTCCCCGATCTGCACGCCGATGCGACCCCGCACGACGCGCCCCGTGGCGCGCAGCTGGTCGGCGACGCGCGTCGCCTCGTCGACCGGGATCGCGAAGGACACGCCCATGAAGCCGCCGGAGCGGCTGAGGATCTGCGAATTGATACCCACCACTTCGCCGCGCATGTTGATCAGCGGCCCGCCGGAATTGCCGGGGTTGATCGCCACGTCGGTCTGGATGAAGGCGACGAACTCGCCGGTCTCGCGCGCCTTGGCGCTGACGATGCCGGCCGTGACGGTGTTGTCCAGGCCGAACGGTGAGCCGATCGCCATCACCCACTCGCCGACCTTGAGCTTGCTCACGTCGCCGATCTTCACCGACGGCAGGCTGCTCGCCTCGATCTTCACGACCGCCACGTCGGTGCGCCGGTCCGCGCCGATGATCTTGGCCTTGAACTCGCGCTTGTCGGTCAGCGTGACGTAGACCTCGTCGGCACCATCGACCACGTGCGCGTTCGTCATCACGTAGCCGTCGGGCGTGAAGATGAAGCCGGAGCCGACGCCGCGCTGCTGCTCCTGCTCCGGCGCCTGCTGGCGCGGGTCGCCGCGCCGCGGATCGGGTCGCCCGGGCAGCTGGCCGGGCGGCGTGCCGAAGAAGCGGCGGAAGAACTCCTGCATCTCCTCGTCCATCTCGGGCGCACCGCCGCGCTGCCCGCCCCGCACCCGCTCGGTGGTGCGGATGTTCACGACCGCGGGCCCGACCTGCTCGACCAGATCGGTGAAGTCGGGCAGACCCCGTGCAGCTGCAGGGCTCGCCTGCGCGTGACCCACCCGCGGCAGCGCGGCCCCGCCGACGGCGACGAGGGTCGCCACGACGGCCATCAGGACCGCCATCCACGAACGCAGGCTCCAGGACGCCCGCACGACATCGGTTCTGGTTCTCATCTTCACCTCATGCATACGATCGACGATCAACGTCGTGCCGGACCACCCGGCACGCGATAGACCACGGAATCAGCGGCGGGGTTCCAGGGACGCGGCGAAAGCCCGCAGCGTCACGACCGGCACGTCGCCGACCACGGTGACCCACCAGTCGCCCTTGCGCTTGACCAGCGTCTGCGTGGCGCCCACCGCCATCAGCACTTCTCGCCGGTGGACGGCAGCATCGAAGGGCTCGATGAAGATCGAAACATGCGTCAGGCCGTCGGAAAAGATCGCCTGCACCGCCGCGCCAGCGGCGTCGGCACCCGACGCCGGGCCGGTCGGCGGCTCCGCATCGAAAGCCGTCATCATCCGCCGGACGCTGCTGACCGGCCGGAAACCCGGCGGTGGCTGCTTGAGCACCCAGCCCTCGCGCGCCAGTTCGGTCTCCTGCAGGGCCAGGCGCTGCACGCGATAGCCATCGAGCCGCTTCATGGCCTGGACCACCAGATCGGCTCTCGGCTTCACGTTGAGCATCAACTCCGAGAAGGCCGACGCCTCGAGCACGACTTCGCGCTCGTCGAAGACCTCGGCGCGCAGCAGCAGGCCGCTCGTCTTCTCGGCCCACAGGCGGTAGCCGAAGCGGTAGCCGTCCTTCGGCTGCAGCAGCAGGACATTGGCGTCGTGGCCGGCGACGCGACCGGTGCCGAGCGACTTCACGTCGTAGTGCTGGACGATGCGTTCGGCACCATCGGGCAGCAGCGCCGGGAACTGGCTCATGACTTGCCGGGTCTCGATCACGGCCAGCCGGCGGTGCGGCCAGAAGCTGTGCACCACCTCGTTGTGGCGATAGACCTGCCGCTTCAGGCCGTCGAGCGACTCGATGCGTTCGAACTGGTTGCGCCCCTCGCAGTAGTGGGCGATGCGCGAACTCGCGACGGTGCCCCCGGCTGAGACGACAAAGATGCCCTGGAAGTTGTACTGCTCGGCCGCGGCATGAATGCGCGCGAGCCAGTGGCGCGCCTCGCGCGCCTCGACCAGGGGATCGCCGCCCTGGGCCTGGCCGACCGACGGCCAGAGGGCCACCGCCAGCAAGGCAGGCAGTAGCGATCGCCGGCCGCTGGCCGCCAGGGTCGGCCGCATGCTCAGCGCGAACCCGCCGCCACCGCGCCCGGTACCTCGTAGGTGGCGCTGCGCAGGAAGCCGGACGGCACGCCGAGCGCCGAACTGCCGCCGAACTGCTTGTGCGCGGCGAGGTACTGGTCGATGCGCGCGTCGCGGATCAGCACGCCGGTGGCCGGCTCGGCCCGTTCGGGCACGGCGCGGGCCAGCGTCTCGGTGGCAACCGCCGAGGCTGCCGCCAAGACGGGCAGCGGCTGCACCAGGACCGGCGACGGCGCCTGTACGAGCTGCGGCGAGGCCGGCGGCGGGGCCGACACGCGCGTCACGGTCAAGGCACCCGCCACCGCCAGGAAGCCCGCGGCGATGGCCGCTGGCGGCGCCCAGCGGCGCAATGCTCCCGCACGACGGCCCCGGGCCGGGCGTTGGATGGCCACCGGCGCGATCACCGTCGGCTCCTGCTCCAGCCGCTTGCGCAGCGCCAGCAGGAACTCGGCATCGCGGCCCCGCCCGCCCAGCTCGTCGGACCGCAGGGCATCGCCGATCAACTGGTAGCTGTGCCAGCGCTCCCGCGTTGCCGCGTCGTCGCGCCAGCGCGCACTGGCGGCCGCGACCACACCGGCATCGGCTTCGCCATCCACCAGGGCCGACAGGGCCTCCGGCGTCAGTTGATCGGAATTGCTCATCGCTCTGCTCCAAAACCTGCGGTTGCCCGCCTACCAGCGCTCGCCGGAGCGCTGCTCCAGCATCGGGCGCAGACGCTCGGCGATCGCCTCGCGCGCCCGGAAGATCCGCGAGCGCACCGTGCCGATCGGACAGCTCATCACTTCCGCGATCTCTTCGTAGCTCAGGCCCTCGATCTCGCGCAGCGTGATCGCCTGCCGCAGATCCTCGGACAGATCCTCGATCGCGGAGTTCACCGCGTTGGCAATCTGCTTGGAGGCCAGGAGGGCTTCCGGCGTCTCACCGTCGGTTAGTTCGTTCTCCACCCGGGAAGTTTCCTCCCCGTCCTCGTCGCGGCCGATGCGCGCGGATTCGGTCACGAGCGGATCGCGCTTCAGGTCGCCCAGGGTCTTCTTGGCCGTGTTCACGGCGATCCGGTACAGCCAGGTGTAGAAGGCGCTCTCGCCCCGGAACTGCGGCAGCGCCCGGTAGGCGCGGATGAAGGTCTCCTGGGCGATGTCCGGCACCAGGTCGACGTCGCGCACCATGCGGCCGATCAGCCGCTCGATGCGGCGCTGGTACTTGACGACCAGCATCTCGAAGGCGCGGACATCGCCTTGCTTGACGCGGTCCACCAGCAGGGCGTCGGCTTCGGTGCTCATGCGTCAGAAGGCCGGTCCGGCGGGCGGGGCAGGTGCGGGCATCGGCCGAGGGGCATGGGCGGCGCAGCGCAGCGCGTGCCACGACGGCCCGACCGCCACGCGCGACAACGGCAGCCACTGCCGCGCCGCCGGCGTCGACAGCGGATCCGGCTGGAAGCGCAACAACATCCAGTTGCCGAAGTCGAGCGCGACGGCAAGCTGCCCGACCGCTGTCGGCCTCGCCTGCCCATCCGGCGCGGACAGGTGCCAGGCCTGCCCGTCCCAGCGCAGTTGCCGGACCGCCGTGCGCAAGAAGCCTGGCAGCAAGGCCATGAGGCTGGTCGCGACCAGCGCCAGAACCGCCCCGCCGAGGCCGTCGCCGCGCTGCACCGCCCAGACGACGGTGACCGCGAGGCTGGCGCCGGCCAGTCCGGCCAGCGCGAAGCGGCTCACCCGGTCGGGCTTCACTTCCACCGCCACGGCGGGCGCCGCTTGCATTGCTCGGTCGAGATTCGGGGCAGGGGTGGGTCGGCAGGTCTCAGGCGCGCCGGAACACGAGCGTGCCGTTCGTTCCGCCGAAACCGAAGTTGTTCTTCACCGCATGCTCGATCTTCATCTCGCGCGCCGTGTTGGCACAGTAGTCCAGGTCGCACTCGGGATCCTGGTTGAAGATGTTGATCGTGGGTGGCGACACCTGATGGTGCAAGGCCAGGACGCTGAACACCGACTCGATGCCGCCGGCCCCGCCCAGCAGGTGACCGGTCATCGACTTGGTCGAGTTGACGACCAGCTTGCGGGCGTGGTCACCGAAGGCCAGCTTGATGGCATTGGTCTCGTTGACGTCGCCGAGCGGCGTCGAGGTGCCGTGCGCGTTCAGGTACTGCACCTGGTCGGCGTCGATGCCGGCATTGCGCAGCGCCGCCTTCATCGCGCGCTTGGGGCCGTCGACGTTGGGCGCCGTCATGTGGAAGGCATCGGCCCCCATGCCGAAGCCGGCCAGCTCGGCGTAGATCTTCGCGCCGCGGGCCTTGGCGTGGTCATAGGACTCGAGCACCATGACGCCGGCGCCTTCGCCGAGCACGAAGCCGTCGCGATCCTTGTCCCAGGGACGCGAAGCCGTCGTCGGATCGTCGTTGCGCGTCGACAGCGCACGCGCGGCCGCGAAGCCGCCGATGCCCAGCGGCGACACGGTGCTTTCGGCGCCGCCCGCGATCATCACGTCGGCGTCGCCCGCCTCGATCATGCGGGCCGACTGGCCGATGCAGTGCAGGCCGGTGGTGCAGGCCGTGACGATCGCCAGGTTGGGGCCGGTGTAGCCGCACAGGATCGACAGGTGGCCCGAGATCATGTTGATGATCGAGGCCGGCACGAAGAAGGGCGAGATGCGCCGCGCGCCCCGCGCCACGTACTCGGTGTGCGTCTCCTCGATCATCGGCAGGCCGCCGATGCCCGAACCGACCATGCAGCCGATGCGCTCGGCTTGCTCTTCGTTCAGCGCCGCACCGGTCGGCAACCCCGCATCCCTCACCGCCTGCAGCGATGCCGCCAGGCCGTAGTGGATGAAGGTGTCCATGTGGCGCGCTTCCTTGGCCGGGAGGTAGTCCTCGATCTGGAAGCCCTTGACCTCGCCGGCGATGCGGCAGGCCAGGTTCGACGCATCGAACTTGCTGACGGCGGCGATGCCGGACTTGCCGGCCACCAGGTTGGCCCAGGACTCCGCCACCGTGTTGCCCACGGGCGTCACGAGCCCGAGGCCCGTCACGACGACGCGACGACGACTCATGCGCAGACGGGCATCAGGCCTTGGCGTGGGACTTGGCGTAGTCGATCGCGAGCTGGACGGTCGTGATCTTCTCGGCCTCTTCGTCCGGGATCTCGATGCCGAACTCGTCTTCGAGGGCCATCACCAGCTCGACGGTGTCCAGCGAGTCCGCGCCCAGATCCGCGACGAAGGCCTTCTCATTGCTGACTTCGCCTTCGGCCACGCCGAGTTGCTCGGCGATGATCTTCTTGACGCGTGCTTCGATGTCGCTCATGACTCCTCCAAGGAGAGTTAGCAAAAACAGCCGGTGATTCTAATGGCACCGGGGTGACAGGCCCGGGACGCCTGAAGGCCCCGGCCCGTGCCGCCGCAGCGGCCTCAATCCATGAACATCCCGCCGTTGACGTGCAGTTCCGTCCCGGTGATGTAGCCGGCGCGCGGCGACGCCAGGAAGGCCACGGCGTCGGCGATCTCCTGCGGCAAGCCCAGGCGCCCGAGCGGGATCTGCCCCAGCAGCGCGGCCTTCTGGGCCTCGGGCAGGCCGTCGGTCATGTCGGTCTGGATGAAGCCCGGCGCCACGCAGTTGACCGTGATGGCACGGCTGCCCAGTTCGCGGGCCAGCGAGCGCGTCATGCCGGCCACCCCCGCCTTGGCGGCCGCGTAGTTGGCCTGGCCCGGGTTGCCGCTGGCGCCCACCACCGAGGTGATGTTGACGATGCGCCCGTAGCGCTGCTTCATCATCGGGCGGATGGCCGCGCGGCAGGCACGGAACACCGCCTTCAGGTTGGTGTCGAGCACCGCATCCCAGTCCTCGTCCTTCATGCGCATCGACAACTGGTCGCGCGTGATGCCGGCGTTGTTCACCAGCACGTGCAGGCCGCCGTCCTGCTTGACGATCGCGTCGAAGGTCGCGTCGAGCGCAGCCGCGTCGGTCACGTTCAGTGCCATGCCGCGCCCGCCGTGAGGCGCCAGCGCCTCGCCGATCGCCGCAGCACCGGCCTCGGTGGTGGCCGTGCCGACGACCTTGAAGCCTCGCGTGGCCAGCGTGGCGGCGATGGCCTGCCCGATGCCGCGGCTCGCGCCGGTGACCAGCGCCACCTGTCCCACCCCCTCCGTCGCGCTCATGCCAGCACCCCCTTGGCATCGGCCAGGCTGGCCGGGTCGAAGATGTTGACCGCGACCAGGTCGGCATCGATGCGCTTCACCAGGCCGGCCAGCACCTTGCCCGGGCCGCACTCGACCACCTGGGCGATCCCCCGGGCCTTGAGCGCCTGCACCGTCTCGACCCAGCGCACGGCGCCGAAGGCCTGGCGGTAGAGCGCGTCGCGGATCCGCGCCGGCTCGGTCTCGACCGCGACGTCGATGTTGTTCAGCACCGGGATCTGCGGCGCCGCCAGCGCCACGTCGACAAGGCGCTCGCGCAGCCGCTCGGCGGCCGGCTTCATCAGGCTGGAGTGGAAAGGCGCCGACACGGCCAGCGGCAAGGCGCGCTTCGCGCCGGCCGCCTTCAGCAGCTCGCAGGCCTTGTCGACCGCCGCCTTGCTGCCGGAGATGACCGTCTGCCTGGGATCGTTGTAGTTCGCCGCCTCGACGGCCTCGCCGGTCGCCGCGGCCGCCTCGGCGCAGCCCGCGCGGACGGCGTCGGCCTCGAGGCCCAGGATCGCCGCCATCGCGCCGCTGCCGACCGGCACCGCGTCCTGCATCGCCTGAGCGCGCAGTCGCACCAGCGGCACCGCCTCGGCCAGGCCCAGCACGCCCGACGCGACGAGGGCGCTGTACTCGCCGAGCGAGTGGCCGGCGACGATGGCGGGCCGGCGGTCGGTCTCCGCCAGCCAGGCGCGGTAGCAGGCCACGCTGGCGGCCAGCATCACGGGCTGCGTGTTGGCGGTCAGGTCCAGGGCCTCCTTCGGCCCCTTGCGGATCAGCGCGGCGAGATTCTCGCCCAGCGCGGCGGACGCCTCGGCCAGCGTGTCGCGGACGATCGGGTGGTCGCCCCAGGCGTCGAGCATGCCGACGCTCTGCGAGCCCTGGCCCGGGAAGACGAATGCGAAGGCAGACATTCGGGCGAGTCTCCTGATGTTCTTGTGGTTCCGGACGGGTCGAGAGCCGCGCGGCGGCGCTCAGAGGTCGAGCAGCACCGCACCCCAGGTGAACCCGCCACCGACGCCCTCGAGCATCACGGTGTCGCCACGCTTGACCTGGCCGCTGCGCACGGCGTGATCGAGCGCCAGCGGGATCGACGCGGCCGAGGTGTTGCCGTGCTCGTCGACGGTGACGACCAGCTTCTCGAGCGGGAGCTTCAGCTTCCTGGCCGTGCCCTGCATGATGCGGATGTTGGCCTGGTGAGGGATCAGCCAGTCGATGTCGCTGTCCTGGCGGCCGGCCTTGTCGAGCACGGCACGCGCCGACTCTTCCAGCACCTTCACCGCCAGCTTGAACACGGCCTGGCCGTCCATCTTGAGCAGCGGATCGCCCAGCACCTTGCCGCCCGCCACGGTGCCGGGCGTGCACAGGATGCCGACGTGGCGGCCATCGGCGTGCAGGTCCGTGGCCAGGAGGCCGGGCACGTCGCTGGCCTCCAGCACCACGGCGCCGGCGCCGTCGCCGAACAGCACGCAGGTCGTGCGGTCCGTGAAGTCGAGGATGCGAGAGAAGACCTCCGAGCCGATCACCAGCGCCCGGCTCGCCGCACCGGTGCGGATCATCGAGTCGGCGACCGTCAGCGCATAGACGAAGCCCGAGCACACCGCCTGCACGTCGAAGGCCGGGCAGCCGACGATGCCCAGCTTCTGCTGCAACAGGCAGGCGGTGGACGGGAAGATCATGTCCGGCGTCGACGTCGCCACGATGATCAGGTCGATCTCGTCGGCTTGCCGGCCAGCGGCCTCGAGCGCGTGCCGCGCGGCGTGCAGGGCCAGGTCGCTGCACGCGACGCCGTCGTCCACGAAGTGGCGCGCCCGGATGCCCGTGCGCTCGACGATCCACTGGTCCGACGTCTCGACGCCCTGCTCGGCCAGCTGGGCGGCGAGCTGCGCGTTGGTCAAGCGCCGCGGGGGCAGGTAGCTGCCGGTGCCGGCGATGCGCGTGTAGCGCGGGAAGGCGGTCTGGGTCATGCGGCTTGGGGGACCGGCCCGCCGGAAGAGCCCGCCTCGGCCGGCAGGGCCTGCAGCGTCTCGAGGATGCGGTCGTGGACCCGGTCGAGCAATCGATTTCGCGCCGCATCATAAGCGCGGTTGAGGGCCTGCTCGAAGGCGAAGGCATCGGCCGAGCCGTGGCTCTTGAAGACCAGCCCGCGCAGTCCGAGCAGGGCCGCGCCGTTGTAGCGGCGGTGGTCGACCCGATTCTTGAAGTGCTTCAGCACCGGCAGCGCGACCACGGCTGCCAGCTTGGCGTACCAGGTCCGGGTGAACTCCTGGCGGATGAAGCTCGACAGCATCGAGGCCAGGCCCTCGGCCGTCTTCAGCGCGACATTGCCGACGAAGCCGTCGCACACGACGATGTCGGTGCGGCCGGTGAAGATGTCGTTGCCCTCGACATTGCCGACGAAGTTGAGGTGCCCCCCGGCCGCCGCGGCGCGCAGCAGTTCGCCGGCGCGCTTGATCGTGTCGCTGCCCTTGATGGCTTCCTCGCCGATGTTGAGCAGGCCGACGCTGGGATCGTCCTTGCCCTCCACCGCGGCCACCAGCGCGCTGCCCATTACCGCGAACTGCAGCAGGTGCTCGGCCGTGCAGTCGACGTTGGCGCCGAGGTCCAGCACCGTCGTGTGCCCGTCGTTCTGGTTCGGCATCACGGTCGCGATCGCCGGACGGTCGATGCCGTCCAGCGTCTTGAGCACGTAGCGGGCGACCGCCATCAGCGCGCCGGTGTTGCCGGCCGACACGCAGGCCTGGGCCGCGGCAGCGGCGCCGTCGACCGGCTTGACCTGGTTGATCGCGACCCGCAGGGAAGAGTCCCGCTTGCGCCGCAGCGCCACTTCGACCGGGTCGTCCATGGTGACGACCTCGCTCGCCGGCACGATGGTGCAACGCGGCCAGGATGCCGCCTCGGCCAGCGCCTCCGGCCGGCCGACCAGCAACAGCTCAGCCTGAGGATGTGCGGCCAGGAAGGCGCGGCAGGCCGGCAGGGTGACGGACGGACCGTGGTCGCCGCCCATGCAGTCGACGGCAAGACGCACCACGGCAAGCGGCGATGCGGCGGAAGATTCGTTCATCGGTACGGACGAAGGCCGGCGGAGAGTCCAGTCACGGACGCGACGCTAAGCGCTGTGCCGCGCGCTGGCAAGCGGCGCCGCAATGACAACGCCCGACAGCCTGCAGGGCGGTCGGGCGTCGGGCCTCTCGTCGGCAACGGCCTGCGCCGGAAGGCGCGGGCCGGCGGGATTCAGGCATCCGCCTTGGTCTTGAGGACCTTGCGGCCCCGGTAGAAGCCGGTCGCGCTGATGTGATGGCGCAGGTGGGTTTCGCCGGTCGTCGGCTCGATCCCGGTGCCCGGCGTGTTCAGGGCGTTGTGCGAGCGGTGCATGCCGCGCTTCGACGGGGACTTCTTGTTCTGCTGAACGGCCATGATGGGCTCCTGGATCTTGCGCTCGCCCGGACCGAACCGGCGAGACTGCCGCGTGCCCTGGGGCCTTGCGGCGAAGCTTCGAATCCGGCAGCGACGCTGCCGGCTGCTCCGGGCCTGGCAGGCGGCCTGAACCACCCCCGAGCTCGGGAAAGCCGCAGATTGTAGCACCGAGGTGCCGGCTCGCTCAGTGCTTGCGGCCCGGGCCTTTCAGGGCCTGGAGCACCGCAAAGGGATGAACTGCGGGCGCATCGACCGGCTCCGGTGGCGTCGCCGGCCGCTCGATCGGACGCGGGCAGACCCCGTGCCTCGGCACGATGGGCAAGGCCAGCAGCAGTTCATCCTCGACCAGTTCCCGCAGGTCGAGCTGGCGCGTCAGCTCGAGCACGTCGTCTTCGCTCTCGGCGTCCAGCGACTCGGCCTGCTGCGCGCCGGCCACGAAGCGAAGCCAGCGGTCGCATTCGATGGTCTCGATCAGGGGCGAGAGGCAGCGCTGGCACTGGAGGCCGAGCCGTACCCGGGCGCGCAGCCGGAGCCACACCTCCGCCGGGCTGCCCTCGCGGCGGCGCTGCTCGCCATCGGCCGACCACTCGACCCGCTCGTCGGCGGCCGCAGGGGCGTCGGCGCTCGCGCTGCCGGCGATCCGCGGCAGGCTCGTCACCGGCCAGTGGCCGGACAGGCTCGCGCCGGCAGCCGCGAAGGCAGCCACGTCGAGTCGCAGCGGGTCGAATTCCTTGGACTTCATCGATCGGGAGGCGACCGCGAGTTTAGGCGCGCCGACAATCGGCGCATGAGCCCCGCCCTGCCCCGCCCCCCATTGATCCTGGCCTCGACCTCCCGCTACCGCCGAGAGCTGCTGGAGCGCCTGAAGCTGCCGTTCGAGGTCCGGTCTCCGGATGTCGACGAGACGCCGCAGGCCGGCGAGGCACCGGCCGCGCTGGCCGAGCGGCTGGCCCTGGCCAAGGCGCGCGCCGTGGCGGATCGGCACCCGCAGGCGATCACGCTCGGATCCGACCAGGTCGCCGACCTCGACGGCCAGCCGATCGGCAAGCCGGGCGGCCACGCGGCGGCCGTCGCACAGCTGCGCCAGATGAGCGGCCGCGCGGTGATCTTCCACACGGCGCTGGCCGTGCTGCGGCCCGACACCGGCTTCGCGCGCGTGCTGCGGGTGCCGGTCACCGTCCGCTTCCGTCAGCTCGGTGACGCCGAGATCGAGACCTACCTGCGCGCCGAGCAAGCCTACGACTGCGCCGGCAGCGCCAAGTCCGAGGGACTGGGCATCGTGCTGCTCGACGCCATCGAATCGGGTGACCCGACGGCGCTGATCGGCCTGCCGCTGATCGCCACCGCCCGGCTGCTGCGCGAAGCCGGCCTCGACCCCCTCGGCGCCGACGGCCGATGAGCGGGCGACTGATCCTGGTCCCCAACACGCTCGACCTGGGCACGCTGCAGGCGGGATCGCCGGCGCCCGACCTGCGCGCGGTGCTGCCCCAGGGCGTGATCGACACGGCGGCCCGGCTGCGGCATTGGGTTTGCGAGGACGCCAAGACGACCCGCGCCTTCCTCAAGCGCGTCGATGCGGTGACGCCGCTGGCGGCGCCGCTGCAGGCGCTCGACATCCGCGAGTTGCCGCGGCCGCCCAAGGGTCGAACGATCGACCCGGCGCCCGACCTGCGCCCGTTGCTGGCGCCTGCCACGGCCGGTGCGGACGTCGGGCTGATCAGCGATGCCGGCCTGCCGGGCGTGGCGGATCCCGGGGCGCTGCTGGTCGCCGCCGCGCATGCGCTGGGTCTGGCCGTGCTGCCGCTCGCCGGCCCGAGCTCGCTGCTGCTGGCGCTGGCCGCGAGCGGGCTCAACGGCCAGAGCTTCGCGTTCGTCGGCTACGTGCCCCAGGAAGGCACGGCACAAGCGCGGCGGCTGAAGGAACTCGAGACTCTGTCGAGGCAGCTCTCGCAGACACAGCTGATGATCGAGACGCCGTACCGCAACGCCTCGCTGCTGCGCGCCCTGCTCGACGTCCTGGCGCCGACGACCCGGCTGTCGATCAGCTGCGGCCTGACGCTCGCCGGCGGCTGGAGCCGCACCGCGAGCGTGGCGCAGTGGCGTCAGCAGGGTGTGGAACTGCCGGCCGACGTGCCGGCCGTGTTCGCGCTGCAGGCCACGTGAGATCGGCCGAGGCCGGCGGCTACTTGCCGCCCAGCAACGAGGCGACCTTCTTCTTGGACTTGATGTACTTGGCCAGCCCGGTCGCCGGCGCGGGGGCTTGAGCCGGCTTCTCCCAGGCCGGCTCGGCATCGGCCTGGGCCTCGTAAGGCTGGTTGAAGAAGGGATCGAAGGGCGGCGGCGCGGCGCGGCGCGGGGCCGGCGCAGCGGCGCGCTCGGGCCGCGTGTCGACGCGCACATCGTCGCGCGGACCCTCGTCGCGCCGCGGCGGCCGGCGCGGCCGGTCGTCGTCCAATTCGAGCGGCTCGATGTCGAGCTTCTTCTTGATCAGCTTCTCGATGTCCGACACCAGACGGCTGTCGTCGCGGTCGACCAGCGTGATCGCCAGGCCCGACTGGCCGGCACGGCCGGTGCGCCCGATGCGGTGGACGTAGTCCTCGGCATTGAAGGGCACGTCGAAATTGAAGACCGCCGGCAGGTCGGCGATGTCGAGACCGCGTGCCGCCACGTCGGTCGCCACCAGCAGGTCCACCGTGCCGGCCTTGAACGCCGCCAGGGCCTTGAGCCGCTCGTCCTGCGACTTGTCGCCGTGCAGGGCCTGCGTGTTGAGGCCGTCGCGCTCGAAGGCGCGCGCCAGCCGCGCGGCGCCGAGCTTGGAGTTGACGAAGACGATGCTCTGCGAGATCTCGCGCTGTTTCAGCAGCTGGCGTACCGCGCGGCGCTTGTCGTCTTCCTCGACGCGGTAGAAGCGCTGCTCCACCGTCGAGGCCGTGGCGTTGGGCCGGGCGGTCTCGACCAGGATCGGATCCTGCAGGTAGCTCTGCGCCAGCTTCTTGATCTCGGGCGAGAAGGTGGCCGAGAACAGCAGCGTCTGCCGCTGCTTGGGCAGGTAGCTCAGGATGCGCTGCAGGTCGGGCAGGAAGCCGATGTCTAGCATGCGGTCGGCCTCGTCGAGCACGACGTACTCGACCTGATTCAGCGAGCAGTTCTTGGCTTCGATGTGGTCCAGCAGCCGGCCCGGCGTCGCGATGAGCACCTCGACGCCGCGCTTGAGCTCCAGGGTCTGCGGCTTCATGTCGATGCCGCCGAACACCACCGTGGCACGCAGTTCCGTGTGCTTCGCGTAGGTCTTGACGCTGTTGGCCACCTGGTCCGCCAGCTCGCGAGTGGGCGTGATCACCAGCGCGCGCACCGGGTGGCGGGCCGGCGAGGTGCTGCTGCTTTCGTGCCGCAGCATCTTCTGCAGCAGAGGCAGCGAGAAGGCGGCGGTCTTGCCGGTGCCAGTCTGCGCCGCCCCCATCACGTCGCGCCCCTGCAGCACCAAGGGAATCGCCTTGGCCTGGATCGGGGTCATCGTCAGGTAACCGGAATCGGCCACCGCTCGCAACAGCTTGGGATCGAGCGCGAGGGTGTCGAAACGGGCGGGGGGCGCGGACTCGGGCGCCGGTTCGGGTGTGAATTCCATCTGAGGGTGATTATCGGCCACCCCGTCTCGGTGGGCCGGCGCATGGTTTCCGACACCTAGAATCCAGCGCCATGATCCTCCTGACAGGTGGTGCCGGCTTCATCGGCGGGAACTTCGTGCATCACTGGTTCGGGCGCGGCGAGACCGAGCCCATCCTGGTGCTGGACAAGCTCACCTACGCCGGCAACCCGCAGACCATCGCCGAGCATCTGGCCGCGGGACGAGCCAGCCTGGTCCAGGCCGACATCTGCGACCGCGACACCGTGCACCGGCTCTTCGCCGAGCACCGGCCGCGCGCCGTCCTGCACTTCGCGGCCGAGAGTCACGTCGACCGCTCCATCCACGGGCCGGCCGAGTTCATCCAGACCAACATGGTCGGGACCTTCTCGCTGCTCGAGGAGGCCCGGGCGCACTGGCAGGCGCTGCCGGCCGCGGAGAAGGACGCCTTTCGCTTCCTGCACGTCTCGACCGACGAGGTCTACGGCTCGCTGTCCGACGCCGACCCGGCCTTCAACGAGACCACCTCGTACGCGCCGAACAGCCCCTACTCGGCCAGCAAGGCGGGCAGCGACCACCTGGTGCGCGCCTACCACCACACCTACGGCCTGCCGACGCTGACGACCAACTGCAGCAACAACTACGGGCCCTATCACTTCCCCGAGAAGCTGATCCCGCTGGTGATCCTGAACGCGCTCGACGGCAAGCCGCTGCCGATCTACGGCGACGGCCAGAACATCCGCGACTGGCTCTACGTGCGCGACCACTGCGAAGCGATCTGCCAGGTGCTCGTCAAGGGACGTGCGGGCGAGACCTACAACGTCGGCGGCAAGAACGAGGTTCGCAATCTCGACGTCGTGAAGACGATCTGCCGCGAGCTCGACACCCTGCGCCCGCGCGCGGCCGGCCGCTACGAGGACCTGATCACCTTCGTCAAGGACCGGCCCGGCCACGACCGCCGCTATGCGATCGACCCGCGCAAGCTCGAGCGCGAGATCGGGTGGCAGCCGGCCGAGAGCTTCGAGACCGGCATTGCCAAGACCGTGCGCTGGTACCTCGAGAACGGCGCGTGGACCACGGCCGTGCGCAGCGGCGCCTACCGCGACTGGATCGCCACCAACTACGCGGTACGCAGCTGATGAAGATCCTGTTGTTCGGCAAGAACGGACAGGTCGGCTGGGAGCTGCAGCGGGCGCTGGCGCCCCTGGGCGAACTCGTCGCGCTCGATTTCGACAGCCCCGGCCCCTTGAGCGGCAACTTCGCCAAGCCCATGTCGCTGGCGGCGACGGTGCGCACGGTGCGGCCCGACGTGATCGTCAACGCCGCGGCGCACACCGCGGTCGACAAGGCCGAGAGCGAACCCGCCGTCGCGCAGGCGCTGAATGCCGAGGCGCCGGCGGTGCTGGCCCAGGAGGCCGCGGAGCTCGGCGCCTGGCTCGCCCACTATTCCACCGACTACGTCTTCGACGGCAGCGGCGACGTTGCGCGTGCCGAAGATGCGCCGACCGGCCCGCTCAGCGTCTACGGCCGCAGCAAGCTCGCCGGCGAGGACGCGATCCGCGCCAGCGGCTGCCGCCACCTGATCCTGCGCACCAGCTGGGTCTATGCGGCACGCGGCGGCAACTTCGCGCGCACCATGCTGCGGCTCGCCGCCGAGCGCGACCAGCTCACCGTCATCGACGACCAGTTCGGCGCGCCGACCGGCGCCGACCTGCTGGCCGACCTGACCGCGCTGATGCTGCGCAGCGTGCAGGACCGCCCCGACCTGGCCGGCACCTACCACGCCGTCGCGGCCGGCGAGACCAGCTGGCACGGCTACGCCCGCTTCGTCATCGAATGGGCCCGGCAGCGCGGCCACGCGATCAAGGTCGCGCCCGACGCCATCGCCGCCGTGCCGACGACGGCCTTCCCGACCCCCGCGAAGCGGCCGCTGAATTCCCGGCTCGACACCAGCAAGCTGCGCCGGACCTTCGGCCTGCACCTGCCGCACTGGCAGGTCGGCGTCGAGCGCATGCTCAGCGAAGTCCTGGGCTGACCCTTCCCTCACGCGAGACCCGAGCATGCAACGCAAAGGCATCATCCTGGCCGGTGGCTCCGGCACGCGCCTGCACCCGGCCACGCTGGCCGTGAGCAAGCAGCTCCTGCCGGTCTACGACAAGCCGATGGTCTATTACCCGCTGGCGGCGCTGATGCTCGCCGGCATCCGGGACATCCTCGTCATCAGCACGCCGCAGGACACGCCGCGCTTCGAGGCGCTGCTGGGCGATGGTCACCAGTGGGGCCTGAACCTCAGCTACTGCGTGCAGCCCTCGCCCGACGGCCTGGCGCAGGCCTTCATCCTGGGTCGCCGCTTCGTCGACGGCCGACCCAGCGCGCTGGTGCTGGGCGACAACATCTTCTACGGCCACGACTTCCACACGCTGCTGGGCCGTGCCGCGCAGCGCGACGACGGTGCGACGGTGTTCGCCTATCACGTGCAGGATCCCGAGCGCTACGGCGTCGTCGAGTTCGACGCGAACCAGGCCGCGGTCAGCATCGAGGAAAAGCCCCTCAAGCCCAAGAGCAGCTACGCGGTCACCGGCCTGTACTTCTACGACCGACAGGTCTGCGACATCGCCGCCGACATCAAGCCCTCGGCGCGCGGCGAGCTGGAGATCACCGAGGTCAATGCCCGCTACCTGGCCCGGGGCCAGCTCGGCGTCGAGATCATGGGGCGCGGCTACGCGTGGCTGGACACCGGCACGCACGACAGCCTGCTCGAGGCCGGCCAGTTCATCGCCACGCTCGAGAAGCGCCAGGGCCTGAAGGTCGCCTGCCCCGAGGAGATCGCCTACCGCGCCGGCTGGATCGATGCCGAGCAACTGCAGCGCCTGGCGAAGCCGATGCTGAAGAACGGCTACGGCCAGTACCTCGTCAAGCTCCTGAGCGACCGCGTGTTCTGAGCACCATGAAGCTGCTGCCCACCGAGATCCGCGACGTCGTCCTCGTCGAGCCGGCCGTCTTCGGCGACGACCGCGGCTGGTTCTGCGAGAGCTTCAACGAGCCGCGCTTCCACGCCGAGCTGGCGAAGCTGGGCCTCCCGGCGCCGCGGGCCTTCGTGCAGGACAACCACTCGTGCTCGAAGCGCGGCGTGCTGCGCGGCCTGCACTACCAGCTGCCGCCGCATGCGCAAGGCAAGCTGGTGCGCGTGGTGCGGGGCGCGGCCTGGGACGTCGCCGTCGACATCCGCCGCGGCTCGCCGACCTTCGGGCGCTGGGTCGGCGCCGAGCTGAGCGAGGCCAATCGCCTGCAGCTCTGGATCCCCGAGGGCTTCGCGCACGGCTTCGTGGCGCTCGAGGACGACACCCACTTCCTCTACAAGACCACCGACGTGTACGCCAAGGACTGCGAGCGCAGCATCCGCTGGGACGATGCCACGCTCGGCATCGCCTGGCCCGCGCTCGATGGGGCGCCGTTGCTGGCGCCGAAGGACGCCGCCGCCCCGGCCTTCGCCGCGGCCGACCTGTTCGACCGCTAGCGCTTCAGCACCATCCAGCGCGGCGCCCGGAAGCGCACGATGGACGCGTACAGCAGCACGTAGCCGATGCCGAACAGCACGATGAAGCAACCCAGCACGCGCGAGTCGTCCCACCACAGCAGGCTGGGCACGATGGCCAGCAGGCACAGCAGCCACAGGTAGGGCGCGGTCATCGAGTTGCGCCGGGTCAGCTGCTTGGCATCGCGGCTGCCGATGGCCCAGCGCAGCACGCGGCGATAGATCAGGCTGTGCAGGTGCACGCCGTCGGGCATGCCCATCGCCTGGCCGCGGACGAACTTGCGGCGGTACATCGAGAACAGCGTCTCGAACACCGGGTAGATCGCCATCAGCAGCGGGAACAGCGGCGAGACGCCGGGGTTGCGATGCAGCAGCAGGATGCTGAGCTCGGCCACGTAGAAGCCCAGGAAGTAGGCGCCGCCGTCGCCCAGGAAGATCAGTCCGGCCGGGTAGTTCCACACGAAGAAGCCGAGCACCGCGCCCGCACCGATTAGCGCCAGGCTCGCGATGGTCGAATCCCCGACCTGGTAGGCCACGTAGGTGATGGCCAGCAGCATCATCACCACGCACATCGACGCCAGGCCGTTGAAGCCGTCGATGATGTTCACCGCATTGGCGATGCCGGCGACGACGAAGACGGCGAGGAAGGCCGCGCCCACCGGATAGGACGCCACCCAGTCCAGGCCCCACAGGTCGGTGCGATCGATCGTCGCGCCGAGCACGTGGACCGCCAGCAGCGCCGACAACGCCGTGGCGGCCAGGCGGTAGCGCGGGGCCACGCGCTTCGTCAGGTCCTCGGTCAGCCCGGCGGCGAAGGCCGGCAGCCCGCAGGCCAGCAGACCGAGCGCCAGCGCCGAACCGGGATCGCCGCTCCGCGAGGCGTAGACAAAGGCTCCCGCCGCCAGGCCGCAGGCGATGCCCAGGCCGCCGACGCGCGGAACGGCCCGCACGTGAAACTTCTGAGGTCCCGACATGTCGGCGTCGGCCGAGAAGTGGCCATGCGATCGGGCCGAGCGGACGAGCAACAGCGTGGCCGCGGCCGCCACCGCCAGCGCAAGAAGAAACAAGAGCATGCGGCAGTGTAGCCAGCGCCCCGACAGGCCCGCGTTCAGGTGGGCGCGCGCGGCGCGGGCCGCAACGCCGCCGCTACACTACCGTTCACGCACTGAACACACGCCGCCTGCCGTGCCGCCGCTCACCCTGCATGCCATTGCCGACCCCGAGGCCACACGCCTCGAGGTCCTGCGCCTGCTGGCCGAGCAGCCCGAGCTGTCGCAACGCGAGTTGTCGCGCGCACTGGGCCTGAGCCTCGGCAAGACCAACTACGTGCTGCGCGCGCTGCTCGAGCGCGGGCAATTGAAGATGAGCAACTTCCGCCGCAGCGACCGCAAGCTGGCCTACGCCTACCTGCTGACGCCGGCCGGCCTGCGCGAGAAGCTGCGCCTCACGCGCAGCTTCCTGTTACGCAAGGAGATCGAGTTCGAGCAACTGCAGGCTACGCTGGCGACCCTGCGCGCCGAGGTCGAGCGCGAAACCCATGCCGAACGATGAAGGTCACGACGACATGACGACTCAGCCCCCCTCCCTGCAGATCCAGCCGGTCGTCATGGCCGGCGGCAGCGGCACGCGCCTGTGGCCGCTGTCGCGTGCCGGCTACCCGAAGCAGTTCCTCGTGCTGAGCGGGGAGCGCACGCTGTTCCAGCAGGCCGTGCAGCGCACCGTGGACCTGGTCGCCGACGACATCACGGTCGCGGCACCGCTCATCGTCGGCAACGAGGAACATCGCTTCATGGTGCTGGACCAGCTGCGCGAGCTCAAGCTCGACGGCGCGGCCCGCCTGCTGCTCGAGCCGGTCGGCCGCAACACCGCGCCGGCCCTGACGCTGGCCGCGCTGCAGGCGCTGGAAGGCGGTCAGGACCCGGTGCTGGTGGTGTCGCCGGCCGACCAGACCGTGACCGACCCGGCCGCCTTCTGCGACGCGCTGCGCCAGGCCGCGCGGGCCGCCGCCGGTGGTGCGATCGTCATCCTCGGCGTCGTGCCGGGCCACCCCGAGACCGGCTTCGGCTACATCCGCAGCGCCGAAGCCGCCGACGGTCAGGCCGCCTGCGTCGCGCAGTTCGTCGAGAAGCCGGACGCCGACACCGCGGTGCGCTACCTGGCCGAGGGCTGCTACTTCTGGAACAGCGGCCTCTTCGTGCTGCGCGCCTCGGCCTGGCTGAAGGCGCTGGAGAGCTTCCGCCCCGACATCCTGGTGGCGTGCCGCGCCGCCTGGCAGGCCCGCGGCACCGACGGCAGCTTCGTGCGGCCGGGCAAGGCCGAGTTCGCGGCCATCCCGTCCGAGTCGGTGGACTACGCGGTGATGGAGCGCTGCCCCGGCAGCGCCTACGACATCCGCATGCTGCCGCTCGACGCCGGCTGGAGCGACCTGGGCGCCTGGGACGCCGTCTGGCAGGTGACCGACAAGGACGCGCAGGGCAATGCGGTGGTCGGCGACGCGCTGCTGCACGACAGCCGCAACACGCTGATCCACGCGACCAGCCGGCTGGTCAGCGCCGTCGGCGTCGACAACATCGTCATCGTCGAGACGCCCGATGCGGTGCTGGTCACCGACCGCGCGCACAGCCAGGACGTGAAGCAGGTGGTCGGCCGCCTCGGGCGCGAGCAGCGCGGCGAGCTCGCCCTCCACCGCAAGGTCTACCGGCCCTGGGGCTGGTACGACAGCATCGACCACGGCCCGCGCTTCCAGGTCAAGCGCATCATGGTGAAGCCCGGCGCCTCGCTCAGCCTGCAGAAGCACCACCACCGCGCCGAGCACTGGATCGTCGTCACCGGCACCGCCGAAGTGACCTGCGGCGACCGGAAGATGCTGCTGACCGAGAACCAGAGCACCTACATCCCGCTGGGCGAAGTACACCGCCTGGCCAACCCCGGCAAGACCGCGCTCGAGATCATCGAGGTGCAGTCCGGCAGCTACCTGGGCGAAGACGACATCGTGCGCTACGAAGACACCTACGGACGCAGCTGATGAATGCCGGACTGAATCCCGAGGCCAAGGTCTTCGTCGCCGGCCACCGCGGCATGGTCGGCAGCGCGCTGGTGCGCCGGCTCGAGGCCGGCGGCTACCGGCACGTGCTGTGCCGCACGCGCCAGGAACTGGACCTGCTCGACGCGCGCGCGGTGCAGGCCTTCCTGGACGCCGAGCGGCCCGACTACGTGTTCGTCGCTGCGGCCAAGGTCGGCGGCATCCAGGCCAACGACCGCTACCGCGCCGACTTCCTGCACCAGAACCTGGTCATTGAAGCCAACCTGATCCACGGCGCCCACCAGGCCGGCGTGCAGCGGCTGATGTTCCTGGGCTCGAGCTGCATCTACCCGCGCGACTGCCCCCAGCCCATCAAGGAAGACTACCTCCTCACCGGCCCGCTGGAGCCGACCAACGAGCCCTACGCGATCGCCAAGATCGCCGGCATCAAGCTGTGCGAGAGCTACAACCGCCAGCACGGCCGCCAGTACGTCAGCGTGATGCCGACCAACCTCTACGGCCCCAACGACAACTACGACCTCGCCAGCAGCCACGTGATGCCGGCGCTGATCCGCAAGGCCCACGAGGCGCGCGAGCGCGGCGACGCCGAGTACGTGGTCTGGGGCAGCGGCACGCCGCGGCGCGAGTTCCTGTACGTGGACGACCTGGCCGACGCCTGCCTGCACCTGGCCGAGCGGGGCTACGACGGCCCGCTGGTCAACGTCGGCACCGGCGAGGACGTGACCGTCCGCGAACTGGCCGAGACCGTGATGGGCGTGGTCGGCTTCAAGGGCCGCATCACCTTCGACAGCAGCAAGCCCGACGGCACGCCGCGCAAGCTGCTGGACGTGTCGCGCCTCGCGGACCTGGGCTGGCGCGCCCGCACCGGGCTGCAAGACGGTATTGCGCGGGCGTATGCAGCAGCGCCGTTTCGTTCCGCAGCGCCGTGAAGACGACCAGGTACTTCGAGGCTACGCGTCAACGCCCTGAACGCGCCATGATCACGATGGCATGGATCGAGTTTGCGGTCGCGTGCCCGCACG
Organism: uncultured Methylibium sp.; assembly: GCA_964622685.1. GTDB lineage: Bacteria > Pseudomonadota > Gammaproteobacteria > Burkholderiales > Burkholderiaceae_C > Methylibium. Next base: position 953 of record CAZUUU010000036.1, on the reverse strand, counting down.
CAGAGCATGTTCAGGCTGATGGACGCATTCGTCGGTGGGCGAGCATTGCAGAATGTGAAGGCCGCTGGTTGAGAGTTGTGCTCCTTGCGGATGGGGAAACAGTGCACAACGCTTTCTTCGACAGAAGGTTCGCACCATGAAGATTCGGTACTTCGAAGACACGGACACGCTGCTGATCGAGCTCAAGGACGGCGCCGTCGACGAGACGCGAGACCTCGACGAGGACACCATGCTCGAACTCGACGCACAGGGCCAGGTTCTGGCGATCACGCTCGAGCACGCCACGACGCGAGCGGAGCTGAGCAGCTTCTCCTTCGACCGTGTCGCCGCTTGAACTAAACCCGAGCAGCCAAGCCATGACACAGACCCCGAAAGTTGCCCTCATCACCGGCGTGACCGGCCAGGACGGCGCCTACCTCTCCGAGCTGCTGCTGAACAAGGGCTACCAGGTGCACGGCATCAAGCGCCGCGCCAGCCTGTTCAACACCGACCGCATCGACCACCTGTACCAGGACCCGCACGTCGATCACCAGCGCTTCACGCTGCATTACGGCGACCTGACCGACAGCACCAACCTGATCCGCATCATCCAGCAGGTGCAGCCGGACGAGATCTACAACCTGGCCGCGATGAGCCACGTGGCGGTGAGCTTCGAGACGCCCGAGTACACCGCCAACGCCGACGGCATCGGCACGCTGCGCATCCTGGAGGCGATCCGCATCCTGGGCCTGGAGAAGAAGACGCGCTTCTACCAGGCCAGCACCAGCGAGCTCTACGGCCTGGTGCAGGAGATCCCGCAGAAGGAGACCACGCCCTTCTACCCGCGCAGCCCCTATGCGGTGGCCAAGCTCTACGGCTACTGGATCACCGTCAACTACCGCGAGGCCTACGGCCTGTACGCCTGCAACGGCATCCTCTTCAACCACGAGAGCCCGCTGCGCGGCGAGACCTTC
>CAZUUU010000035.1:0-24893 GCA_964622685.1 uncultured Methylibium sp. | reverse complement strand
CCTTGCCGTCGCGTCGCATCAATGCGCATCGCACAGGTCATTGATCAGCATCTCCTTAACGTCATGGCGACCTTCTGTGACGGCGGTCAACCTTTGACCCCCTCAATGAATGACGAAAGTGCCCTATCAGAACCGCTCCGCCCGCGCTCGTTCACGAGAAGTGAGGGGGTGGCCAAAGGCACCGTCGAGGATGTGTAGATTCGCCTCAAGATGCTGACGCGCCCACGGTTGAAGGCTGTAGGGCACGCCTTCTACGACGTCGAACACGTTGCTCGCCCGATAAACGATCTTGCGGGCGACCAAGCTACCAATGATCCCGTCTTCTATGGGCAACAGGATGGTGGTACGGCCGGTCTGCATGAACTCCGCGAGATAGCCCTTCTCTTCGGCAGTCAAGGTGGCGAGACTGCTCTGCAAGTTTCGGAGGTTACGCCACTGTTTGAGAGGAATCGCCGCTATGGCAAGAAGCCGCGCGAGGAGCCAAGCGCCCACAAGAACAAGGCCAGGACCGAGATAGATGCGATAGGCCCTACGGAACTCATCAACCGCGAGTACTGCGGCCAGTGGTTCTGGAGCGAAAAGAATGAACGCGGTGGCCGCGCCCAGTGCAACCAAGAGAAGCACCGGAACGCGATTGATCGCGCCAAGGATCTCCGAGAATTTTTCAAGCATTTGCGAGCAGGGTTAGCCACAGACAAGCATGATGAGACGCCCTAATTGATGAACCCATCTTGTCCGGTACGGAGCCATGCTACGTCCTCTACTCTCCTCAAGAAACCCCCTCTTCCTCGGTTTGTCGCGAGAGCCTAGCTAGTGCAACAGACTGCCTGAAGGTCCGTAGAACAGAACTGACACACCACCCGCCGACCTTCACTCCCCCCACCCCTCCCGCCTCCTTTCCTCCCTCTCCTGCCGCTCCTGCGCGAACAGCTCCTCCAGCTGCTGCCGCCCTGCCTTGGCCATCGACACCAGCAGCGCCTGGTCCTTGCGGTGCGGCCACATGGCTTCCAGCTGCTGCAGGTTGTGGCGCCGGAAGCGCAGCGCCAGGGACCGGGCGTGGTGCGGCTGCCAGCCCATCGCCTCCAGCACGCTGCGCGCGCTCATCAGCGACGCGTCCAGCGTCTCGCGCTCGATGTGCGTCACGCCGCGGTCGCGCAGCGAATACCAGTGCTGCACGTTGCGGGCGCGCGCCACGACGGTGAGGTGCGGAAAGTGCTCGCGCGCCAGGTCGGCGACCTTGAGGCTCTGCTCCACGTCGTCGATCGCGATGACCAGCACCCTGGCCTGGGCCGCGCCCGCGGTGCGCAGCAGGTCCAGGCGCGTCGCGTCGCCGTAATAGACCTGGAAGTCGAAGCGGCGCAGCACCTCGATCTGCTCGGCGTCGTGGTCCAGCACCGTGGCCTTCAGGCCGTTGGCGTACAGCAGCCGCGAGACGATCTGCCCGTAGCGGCCGAAGCCGGCGATGATGATCGGCGCCTCCTGCGGCTCGCTCAGTTCTTCCATGTCGGGGCCGCTGCGCAGCGCATAGCGCGGCATCACCCAGCGGTCGAAGGCGACCAGCAGCAGCGGCGTCACCAGCATCGACAGCGCCACCGCGCCGATCAGCACCGACGCCGTCTCGTTGGAGAACACCTTCGCATTGGCCGCGGCCTGGAACACGACGAAGGCGAACTCGCCGCCCTGGGCCAGCAGCAGGGTGAAGACCGGCCGCTCCTGCCAGGGGATGCCCATGCCCTTGGCCAGGCCCCACAGCACCACGACCTTGATCGCCAGGAAGCCCGCCAGCAGCCCCAGCACGATGCCCGGGTGCGCCAGCAGCGCGTCGAAGTCGACCGACATGCCGACCGCGATGAAGAACAGGCCCAGCAGCAGGCCCTTGAAGGGCTCGACGTCGGTCTCGAGCTCGCGCTTGTATTCGCTCTCGGCCAGCAGCACGCCGGCGAGGAAGGCGCCCAGCGCCATCGACAGCCCCACCACCTGCATCAGCGCCGCGATGCCGACCACCAGGCCCAGCGACGCGGCGGTAAAGATCTCGGGCGTGTTGCTCTTGGCGATCCAGCGGAACAGCGGGCGCAGCAGCAGCCGGCCGCCCAGCACGATGGCGCCGATCACCGCCAGCGCGCGCAGGCCCTCCCACCAGGCGTTGCCCTCCACCGCCTCGCCGGCGCCCAGCAGCGGGATCAGTGCCAGGATCGGGATCGCCGCGACGTCCTGGAACAGCAGGATGGAAAACCCGGCCTGGCCCGAGGTGGTGGGCATCAGGTTGCGTTCGCCCATCACCTGCAGCGCGATCGCGGTGGAGCTGAGCGCCAGGCCCAGCGCGGCCACCACGGCCAGCTTCCACGGCGCGCCCAGCATCCAGCCGGCCACGCCCAGCACCACCGCGCAGCCGACCATCTGCGCCGCGCCCCAGCCGAAGATCGGCCGCCGCATGGCCCACAGGCGCTTGGGCTCCAGTTCCAGCCCGACCAGGAACAGCATCAGCACCACGCCGAACTCGGCGAAGTGGAGGATGGTCTCGGGGTCGCTGACCAGGCCCAGGCCGAAGGGCCCGATCAGCAGCCCGGCGGCCAGGTAGCCGATGATCGACCCGAGGCCCAGTGCCTGGGCCAGCGGAACGATGATGACGGCGGCGCCCAGGAAGACCAGGCTGCTCGACAGCCAGGGTGTCACACCGCTCATGCCTGCACCTCCGGCTCGACCTCGGCGACCGGCTTCACGGCCTCGTCCGGCCGGTCGCCCTGCGGCACCTCGCAGTCGGGGCATTCGTCCAGCTCGCCCAGCTCGGGCCAGGCCGGGTAGCTGGACAGCCGCTCGCGGTAGGCGGCGACGTGCTGGTCCAGCGCCTCGCGCTCGACGTGGTGGGCGCCGTGCAGCAGCAGCGGCGGCAGGAAGCGCAGGCCGCACAGGGCCGCGGTCTGCTCGTAGGGCGGCAGGAAGGCGTCGAAGAAGTAGCGGTTGTAGCCCTCGGGCCGGTAGGCGGCCTCGCTGCCGCCGGTGGAGGCGACCAGCCAGACGTCCTTGCCGCGCAGGGCCGTGCCGGCCTGCCCGCCGCTGCGGCCGTAGGCCCAGCCCAGGGTCAGCACCTCGTCCATCCACAGCTTCATCAGCGGCGGCGGCCCGTACCAGTGCACCGGGTGCTGCCAGACGACGAGCCGGGCGCGCTGCAGCGCGGCCTGCTCGGCCTGGACGTCGATCAGGTAGTCGGGGTACAGGGCATAGAGGTCGCGGACCTCGACGGTCGGGGCCTCGCCCGCCGCCAGCCCGCGGGCGGCCTTGAGCAAGGCCCGGTTGACGCGCGACAGCCGCAGGTCGGGATGGGCGGACAGCACCAGCACTTGGGCCATGGGACGGCTCCGTGATCGATTCACACAGGGCGAGGGTTCGCCGGGAGGGCGGCGGCACGATAGCTGCCGCTAACATCGGTCACGCATTCTCCCAGCGTCCTTGCGGTCCTACCCATCTGACAGGAGCGAACGATGCCCGTGATCGCGGTGGCCAATCCCAAGGGCGGCGTCGGCAAGTCGACGCTGTCCACCAACCTCGCCGGCTGGCTGGCGCGCCAGGGTCATGCGGTGATGCTGGGCGACGCCGATCGCCAGCAGTCGGCCCGCACCTGGCTGGGCCTGCGCCCGGGCGGGCTGCCGGTGATCACCGGCTGGGAGGTCGCCCCCGACCACCTGGTCAAGCCGCCCAGGGGCACGTCCCACGTGGTGCTGGACACCCCCGCCGGGCTGCACGGCAAGAAGCTCGACGAGGTGATGAAGATCGCCGACAAGGTGCTGGTGCCGCTGCAGCCCAGCATCTTCGACATCTACGCGACGCGCGCCTTCCTCAGCGAGCTGGTGGCGCGCCGCAAGAACGAGCAGGTGCAGGTCGCGGTGATCGGCAACCGGGTGCGCGAAGGCACGATCTCGGCCGACCAGCTGGCCGCCTTCCTGGGCACGCTGGGCGTGCCGCTGCTAGGCCACCTGCGCGACACGCAGAACTACATCCACCTGGCCGCGCGCGGCCTGAGCCTGTGGGACGTGGCGCCGAGCCGCGTCGAGAAGGATCTGGAGCAATGGGCCCCGGTCACGCGCTGGGCGGCGTCATGAACCACCCCCGTTGCGGCTTCGCCGCTCCCCCTCGAGGGGGCGCCGCTGACGACCCGGCGAAGCCGGGCCGTGGCGGCCGCGCGATGGGCCGGAGTCGTGCGTCGCACGGAGCGTTCGGCGCCATGGGTTATCGAATCACCGAATGAAGACCTTCGAACGGTTGGCCGACCTGCAGGCCCTGGTGGGGCAGGACCTCGGCGAGAGCGACTGGGTGCTGGTCGACCAGGCGCGCATCGACCGCTTCGCCGACGCCACCGGCGACCATCAATGGATCCACATCGACCCGGCGCGCGCCGCGGCCGGCCCCTTCGGCACGACGATCGCGCATGGCTTCCTGACCCTGAGCCTGCTGCCGATGATGTTCGAGTCGGCCTATGCCGTCGCCGACGCACGCATGGGCGTCAACTACGGCCTCAACCGCCTGCGCTTCCCGGCGCCAGTGCCGGTCGGCAGCAAGCTGCGCGGGAGGTTCAAGCTGCTGAGCTACGAACCCCTGGACGGCGGCGCCCAGCTGGTCGTCGAGGCCACGATCGAGCGCGAAGGCTCGGCCAAGCCGGTGTGCGTGGCCGAGTCGGTGACGCGGCGCTACCTGTAGTCAGGCACAAGCCCGGGTCTGCCAGCAGCACGCGGGCGGCACGGCGTCGGGGTCGCCAAAGAAGAAGCGCGTGACGCGGCGCGCCAGTCCGGCGCGCACGCATTGCGGGAAGGAGTGGCCGGCCGCCGGCAACATCTCCAGCCCGACTTCGGCCGGCACGTCGTGCCGCCGAGCGACGCCGCGCACGGCGTCGACCCAGCGGCGGGCCCGCTCGATGCGCGACCCACCCTGCGTGAGGTTGATCTGCTCGTCGCTGCGCAGGCTGGGGTCGATGTCATCGTCGCGATCGCCGACCCAGACGCGCATCGGCAGCCGCAGGAAGCCCGTCATGTCCAGGCGCTCGCCGAGCACGAACTCTGCGCCGCGCGTCCCCAGCGGGTAGGGCAGCGTCTCGTCGGGCAAGGTGTACCAACCGGCCGCGCCGATGGCCAGCGCGGCAACGCGCCGCGGGTGTGCCATCGCAAAGCGGTGCACGAACTGCCCACCGCCCGAGTAGCCGAACAGGTGCAGCCGTGATGCGCACAACCCGTGGCGCCGCTTCAGCGATTCGACGGCTTCGATCAGGGCCAGGTCGGAGCGCCGACCGGTGCGCGGGTGCGCCAGTTGCTGGTAGCGGCGGTGCTGCTGCCGGCTGAAGAAGGGCACGATCAGCGCGGCCCCGGCGGCCCGCGCCAGCGGTGCGAAGGCCAGCGCGTGCTCGATCGGCTGGCGGGTCACGCCATGCACGCTGATGATCAGCGGCGTGTCGGCGTGCAGGCGAGGCGGCAGCGCCAGCAGGCAGCTCGGCCCGTCGGGGTCGGCCGCTGCGTGCAGGGTCAGTTCCGTGGCTGGCAGCCCGGCGTCATGCAGCGTCGATGTCATCGGGAGCCTGTGGGTTCGTGGGGGTCGCGGTGCGTCGACGCGGGGCTGCGCCGACCTGATGGAGGATCGGTTGACGTAGCCCGTCGGTCCAGGTGCCGTGGTCGGCGCGCCCCAGGCGACCGTGTTCGAGTCGCCAGACCTGGTCGGCCAAGGCCACCAGTGCCGGCGTGCGAGCCACATACAGCACGCTGCCCTCGAAGTCGCGCAGCAAGGCCGCCAGGCGCTGCTGCGGGTCGCCGTCGAAGCAGGCTTCGGCGTCGTCGATCAGCAGGATGGCCGGCGCGTCGACCAGGGCCCGCGCGAGCACCACGGCGCGGCGTTGGCCAGCGCTCAGGTTGCGGCCAGCGTCACGCACCGGCGTCAGCAGTCCTCCGGGTAGCGTCGCCAGGATCGGGCCCAGGCCGCTGGCGATGCAGGCCTGTTCGATCTGCGCCGCGCTGGCCGCCGGACGCCGGTACCGCAGGTTGCTTTCGATCGTGCCGCGCAGCAGCCCGAGCTCCGGGCCGACCATGCTGATGCTGTCGCTCAAGGATTCCGGCGTGACGCTGCGCAGCGCCCGGCCGTCCAGCAGGACCGCGCCGCGATCTGGGTCGAGCAGCCCGGCCGCCAGCGCCAGCAGCGTCGACTTGCCGCTGCCCACCTCGCCGACCAGCGCGACTCTCTGGCCGACCGCGAGGCTGGCGCTGACCTCGTACAGGCTGCCGGCCACGCTGACGCGATCGAAGTCGAGCGTGCCCCCACGCCCGGCCAGCCCGGCGGCGTCGCGCCGCTGCCCGAGCGTGGGTGTCGCGAGGAACTCGCCGAGACGCTGCTGGGCCACACGCGCGGCGTGCCAATGCTCGAACACGCGCCCGAGCTCACGCAGGGGCGTGGCCAGCAGGCCGATGAGCCCCACCACACCGATCACGGTGCCGATGCTCGGTGTCGCCCCGGCCGACGGCAGCCACAAGGCGTGAGTCAGCACCAGCACGCCGACGAAGCCGATGCACCCTTCCGTCAGCGCCCGGTTGCGCCCGCGGGCATGCGCGCGTGCAACCATCGCACGGCGCAGAGAGCGGTTCTGCCGGCGAACCTTGTAGCGCTCGCGGCCGACCTGGTTGAACACCTGCATCACCTGCACCGAGGCGATCTTGTCGTGCATGTTGGCCGCGATGCGGGCGTTGCGGCGGCGGCCCTCGGCAATGCTGGAACGCAGCGCGGCTCCGAAGTGCGCCATCAGCGCGCCGGTAGCGACCATGACCGCGATGACGGCCGCCATCAGCACCGGGTTCAGCCAGGCCAGCGCGACCAGCAGCAGCAGCCCGGTGCCGCAGGCCACCAGCAGCCGCGCCAAGCCGCGTCCGACCCAGGCGCGCAGCGCCTGCACGTCGCCGACGAAGCGCAGCATGACGCTGCCACGGCTGCGCCTTTCGGCCACGCGCGGCGCCATCGCTGCCATGCGGTCGAACAAGCGCAACCTGACCTGGGCCACGTAGTGCTGCGCCAGGTGCTCGGCGTCGACCGTCTCGCGCCAGCGCAGGCAGGCCAGTACCGGCACCACCATCGCGAGTCCGCCGATCACCAGCGGCCCCGCCGCGCCGGCCGCCGCGCCGGCCGGCAGCACCTCGTCGAAGAGCCGGCGCGTGAGCCAGGCCGCGGCCACTGCCAGCCCGGCCTGGAGCAGCCCGTTGGCGACCAGCGCCACGAACCAGCGCGCCCGCGAGCCGACGATGACGCGCGGCAGGGCGGCGGCGCCTTCGCTCATGCCGCCAGCTCCGGCGCGTGACCCGAGCCGATCGTTTCGATCATGCGGTGCGCGACCTGGGGATCGGACAGTTCGTCGAGCCCCAGCACCGGCAGCTGCAAGGCAGCCTGCGCCTCACGCCGTGCGAGCGGCGAGCGGCTCAGCGTGCCGCTCAGGGCCATGACCGGCAGTTGACGCTCGCGCAGCCACTGCACGCCGGCGCAGGCACCCATGGCATCGCCGGACGAGAACATCAGGCCGTCGACGCCGCGACGGAACGGCGCCGAGACGAGCAGGTCGGCCGTCTCGCGCTGCAGCAGGCCATCGGCGACCTCGATCACGATGGCCCCGAGGTGCTGGGCGCGCAGATTGGACATGAGCCGCTCGAACACATCGTCGAGCTCGTCGAGGCCGAGGTTCGAGGTCGAGGCATAGCCGGCGTCGGTGAAGTCGAACACGGCCACGGCGCCGGCGTCGCGCAGCAGGCCCGGATCGTTGCCCGACCCCGTGCCGGTGACCTTGGCCGCGCCCACGCGCAGACCGGCACGCGACAGGCCGCGGATCAGGTAGGCGGCCGACGTGGTCTTGCCGGCGTTCATCGACGTCCCGACCGACGCGATGGTGATCGGCCGCGGACCCACCACCGGCAAGGGCAGCAGCCGATGCTGGAGCATGTTGACGCGCTGGCCGCCCGCATCGGCGAACACGCCGACCGGCAGCAGCTCGGTCGCCGGCGCGACGGCCGCATGGCGCGCCGTCACGGCCGCCGCGACGCCGCCGCCGGCCACCAGATGGCAGGGGCCGAGCGTGGGCGGAACCATCGCCTCGAACTGGTCCGGCGCGTAGCGGGCGCCGTAGGCCACCAGGACTTCGTCGCCGACGAACAGGGTCGCGCGGCGACCATCGACCTGTTCCAGCTGCGCGTGCTTGCCGATGCGCTCGACACGCGCGAGCACCAGGTCGCCGGTGCGCGGCTGCACATCGTCGCCGCAGCACAGGCGCGACAAGTCGGCAGGCGGCACGCGACGCGTGGTGTAGGCGCGCTTGGCGTGCGACAGGCGGCGCTGCAGCGGGCTGTCGAAGCCCCGACGGAGCGGGGCAAGTCGGTCGAGCAGGTCGTGCGTCATTCGTGGCTCCTGGCATCGGTTGGACGGGCGACGCCGCATCGGCATGCGGCGAGCTCCAACCGAGGCATGCCCCGGATGTTTCGTACGTGACAGCACCTCCATTCGGGTAAGCACGCGTTTCCGGGCCTCGCTCGTGCACCGGCGAGGCACCGCCGACAGCACGACAGCCGCCGCCACCGCGGTTCATGACAGTGATGTGTATTTTTCGTGACGCCCCGGCGTCTGTATGACAAGGACATGACGGCGGCGCGACAACGTCCGCGGTGTCCCGGCCTCCACAGTCATCCGACCCTGACCATGAACCCACTCGAATCACTCCCGCCATCCTTGCTGGCCCGCTTCGCACTGGATCTGCTCGCCGCGTCGGTGATGATCTTCGGGCTCTACTACCGTCGCTACCGGGACAAGGAACTCGCCATCACGGCCAGCCTGTTCAACCTGTTCGTCTTCGCCGTGCTGACGGTCCTGTCGCGCGTGCAGTTCGGCATCGCCGCCGGCTTCGGTCTGTTCGCCATCCTGGCGATGTTCACCTTGCGCTCGGAGCCGCTCGGCAAGACCGAGATCACCTACTTCTTCGGCGGCGTCGCCATCGCGGTGATCTGCTCCGTCGAAGGGACCACGCTGCCTTTCGTCGCGGTGGTGGTCGGCGCCGTCGTCGCCGGCGTCTGGGTCATCGACCACCCCCGGGTGCTGCAGTCGGTGGACGGCATCCGCATCACGCTGGACCGCATCGACGGCCACGCGCTGAGCGACCCGGTGGCGATGCGCGAAGAGCTGTCGCGACGACTGGGCGTGGAGGTGCTGTCCTACCAGATCACCGCACTGGACTACATCAACGACATGGCGAGGATCAATGTCTACTACCGCAAATCCTGAGATCGGCGCGATGGAGGCCCTGGTCGGGCGCTACGCGCCGATCGGCCTGGACGCCCTGAACGCCAAGGCCGCGATGCTCGAACGGCTGGACAACAAGTACGTGGTGCGCCGCGACGTGCTGGCCGATGCCCTGCGCGAGCTGGCCGGCGGCTTCGACGTGCTGCAGATCCACGGCCGGCGCGCCTTCACCTACGACACCTGCTACTTCGACGACCCGTCGCTGAGCAGCTACTTCGACCATCACCAGGGCCGGCGGCGGCGCGCCAAGGTGCGCGTGCGGCGTTATGTCGACGCCCGGCAGTGCTTCGTCGAAGTCAAGCTCAAGGATCGGCGCGGCGCCACCGTGAAGCGGCGGCAGGCCCACGACTTCGACGCCTTCGATCGGCTCGATGCCAAGGCGATCGGCCACGTCGAACGCGCCTACGCCGGTCTCTACGGCGAGCCCTTCGGCCGCCCGCTGGTGCCGGTGTTGCGCATGACCTATCGGCGCATGACGCTGGTGGCGCGCAACGGCGGCGAGCGCATGACGATCGACAGCGGCCTCCGCTTCTTCGGCGACCGCGCCTCGAACGGCACCGATGACGACGTGTTCATCGTCGAAGCGAAGTCGGCTCACGGGCACGGCATTGCCGACCGCGTGCTGCGCGGCCTGCACCAGCACCCGACGGCCGCTTGCTCCAAGTACTGCGTCGGCCTGTGCACGGTCGGCGCGGTGGAGCGCATCAACCGCTTCCTGCCGGCCTTGCGCAAGCTCGGGCCGCTGCTGTTGCCGATGCCGGCGCCGCGGAACACCTGAGCCATGAGTGCCGTACCCATCGACGAGCCCACGCGAGCGGCAGCGGCCGCCCTGCGTATCGAGCTCGGGCCGATCGTGCAGGCGGTGACCCGCGACCTCGCCGGCACGCTGGTATCCGGCGAACGGATCGAGGTGCTGCTGCAGCAGTTGCTGGACCAGGAGTTCGGCGACGCCCGCGTGACGACCTTCCTGCCGATCTTCCTGCACCGCTACGCCTGCGAGACCTTGCGCGCCGAGGCGGCCCGCGCCGAACGCGCCGGCGCATGAGCCCGACCTTACGGCGGGCGATGGCGCTGACGACCGCGACAGCCGCACTGGCCGTGGCCGCACCGGCCGCGGGCTCGACCACGGCCGAAGTGCTGGACATCGTCGTCCTGCCCGAACGCACCGTCCCGGCCGGCCCGCGGCTCGCCGAGCTGTCGGGACTGGCCTGGGACCCGCGCGCCAGGCTGCTGCTCGCGGTCTCGGACCGTGGCGCCTTATTCGCGTTCGGTCTCGACATCCAGCATGGTCGCCTCGCGGTCGCGCTCGTGAGCTCGGTCGAACTGCGCGGCGATCGGCGCATCAACGCCGAGTCGGTCGCGGTCGATGCCCCCGGCGCGGGCGACGACGCGCTGCTGTTGGTGGCCGACGAGCGTGGCCACGACCTCGCCGTCGTCGGCATCGACGGTCAGCTGCGGCACCGCCTGGCCTATCCGGCGGCACTGCAGCAGCGCGACCGCCTGAAGGCCGCGAACAGCGGCGTCGAGGCCATCGTGCGTCATCCCAGGCACGGGGTGCTGGTCGTACCGCAGCGTCCGCTCGGCGGTGAACCGCCAGGCCTGCACCGCTTGTTCGCCGACGACGGCAGCAGCTGGTCGCTCAAGGCCCATCCCGCCGGCCGCTCGAGCCTCAAGGCCGCGGACCTGCCGGATGCGCGGCAGCTCTACCTGCTCGAGAAGGTCAAGACCGACGACGGCGCCCTGCGCTGGTTCATCCGCCTCGTGGATCTGGGTGCCTGCAGCGGCAGCCCGAGCTGCGAGGCCGAGGCGGTCGCCGTGAGCGATCCCCGCCTCGATGCCGGGCTCAACTTCGAGGGCCTGGCCTGCATCGCGGCGGACCTGTGCCTGCTCGTCAACGACGGCGGCCCGACACCCGGCGCACCGACCTGGCTGGTGCTGCTGCGGCTGACCAGGCGCTGAGCGGCGCCCGTCGATCAGAACGAGTGCCGGATCCCGCATTCGACGCCGTGCGTCGCGTCGCGGCCCGTCCTCGCTTCGTGCGCGACGGTGGCATACAGGGCGGTGCGACGCGACAGCGCGGTATCGCCCCCCAGCGCCAGCAGTGTGCGGCGCTCGCCGTTCGACCGCGATGCACTCTGACTCCATGACAAGCGCCAGGTGGCCGCTGCCGTCGGCACCACCAGGCCCAGCAACTGCGTGCGGCGACCCGCGCCTGCCTTGCGATACCGCTGGTGCTGGGCCAGCAGCTTGACCGTGCCGACCTCGAGGTTCAGGCCCGCAGCGTGCAGCGCGCCGTCGGCACCGAGGGCCGCATGCGCCAGCGACGCATCGACCGGGCCGGCACGGTAGCGCAGGCGCAGCGAGTGCAGCTCCCGGCTCGCGCCGGCGCCCTCTTCGCGCAGCTGCGTCGCGACGAAGGCGCTGAAGCCGCGCAGGTCCGGCGTCTCGTAGTACAGCCCGTTGTCGAAGCGCACCAGTTCACCGCGACCGGCCAGCAGGCCCGAAGAACCCAGCGAGCCGATGCCGTCGGTCCGGTAAGGATCGTGGATCGAGGCGACGCGCTGCGCCGGCGTCTGGCTGCGTCCCAGCCGCAGGCGCCCGAAGCTGCCGGACAGGCCGACCCAGCTCTCGCGTCCCCAGAAGCGCCGGCTGCCGGCCCCGGTGTCGGCGTCGAACCCCGACTCCAGCTCGAACAGCACCTGCAGCGGTGACCCGGGCACTGCATGTCGCCCGCTCAGGCCGAAGCGGCTGGTCGAGGCCTGCGTCAGCTCCCAGGGCCCGTGCCGCCAACGCGTGACATTGAGATCGAGGCGCCCTTGGAGCCGCAACTCGTCGGTGGTCGCCTGCGCGGTCGTGGCGAGACCGGCCAGGAGGCCGGTGGCGAGAAGCAGCCGGCGCGCGGCGGCGGCGGCAGTGCGAGGAGTCGGCAAGTGCAGCATGGTGATGCACAGACGGGCTCGCCGCCGATGCGATACCACCGAAGACGACGGCCGCCGCCCGCCCGAGGGGGCGGGCTCGGTGCGGCGATCAAGGGCACGCCGGGTCGGGTGCCGAGGTGTCGGTCAGCGCCGCGTAGGCGTCGATCTGGCGCAACCAGGCGCCGCCGCACAGCTGCGAGGTGCGGTCGTAGATGCGCTTGGCCACCTCGGTCGGCAACCACTGGCGCTGCGTCGGCAGCATCGGATCGCCGCTCGGCGCCGGCGTGGCCAGCAGCAGCGCGGCGCTGCCCGCGGCCAGCGGCGCGGCCATCGAGCTGCCGCTCCAGACGCCGTAGCCGCCGTCGGGCACGGTGCTGATGATCAACTCGCCCGGCGCGGCGACCTCGACCCAGCTGCCGCGGTTCGCAAAGGACGCGAGCCTCCGTGCCTCGGTGCTGGCGGTCACGGCCAGCGAACCCTGGGCGTTCTCGGCGGCCGGGAACAGCAGTTCGGTGTCGCTGCCGGAGTTGCCGGCGGCGGCCATCACCACCGCGCCGTGGCGGGCGGCGCAGCGCGCGCGGTCGTCGTCGAAGCCGGGATCGCGGTAGAAGTCATCGTCGTCGTCATCGTCGTCGAAGTCACAGCTCGCCAGCGCGATCGCGCGCCGCAGCAGGTTGGTCGGCCGCGTGGTGCCCAGGCTCAGGTTGACGACGTGGGCGCCGTCGTCGGTGGCCACGTCGCCGTCGGGATCGACGGCCCACAGCAGCGCCTCGGCCAGCACCCAGGCATTGCCCTGGCCGGCCGGGTCGAGCACGCGCACCGGCATCAGCCGCGCCTGCGGCGCCGCCAGCGCGACCAGGCCGACCACGTGCGTGCCATGCCCCCAACCGGCGTCGGCCCGCGAGCCGGCCTCGTCGGCCACGGCGTCGTCATCGACGAAGTCGCGGCCCAGCACGTTGCCGGCACCGTCGCGCTGCAGGCGCGCGGCCAGGGCCGGGTGGTCGAGGTCGATGCCGGTGTCGAGCACCGCGACGCGCACGCCGGCGCCCTGGCTCAGGCCATGGGCCTGGGCGAGGCGCAGCGCCTGCGGGGCCCACTGGGCGGCGTAGGTGCCAGCATCGCCGCCGATGGCCCAGGGCTCGTTCTGGTTGCGGCGGCTGGTCTCGGGCGCCTCGCTCTCGACGTTGGGCTCGGCGGCCAGCACGCGCGCATCGCGCACCAGCGTGTCCACCGTCGCCTCGACGTCGGCCGACGCCGGCAAGCCGAGTCGCCAGATCGGGCGCCGACCGAACTGGTCCAGCACCTGCAGACCATAGGCCCGCGCCAGGGCATCGACGCTCTCGCCGCTGCGCAGCTGGACAACGACCTCGGAGGCGGGCGCGGGCGCGCCAGGCCCCGATGCCGGGTTGCCGCCGTTGCCGCCGGACGCGCCGTCGCCGGCCGAAGCGCCGCCCCCGCCACCGCAGCCGAAGAGCGGCAGGGCGAGCAGGACGGGAATGAGGAGTCTGCGCATCGCGTTCATCGTGAGGGTCGATCGTTGCAGCCGACAGAGGCCGGCGAAGGCGGCGAAATACAGCATCCGCCGGTCGGCACGGCAAACACGCCGAAGGCAGTGCCTGCCGGGCCTCGAAAGTTCCGCCGGCGCGCCGGGACGGGAGAAGCTCCTAGCCCCGCCCGTGCACCGCAAACGCCGCCCAGTGGAAGGGGTGTGCACCCTGCCCGGCCATCGTGCGCTGGGCCCCGGCCAGGGCGGCGGCCGGTCCCTGGCCGGCGCGCAGGCCGGCATAGAAGTCCTGCATCAAGGACGCGGTGGAGGCGTCGTCCACGGTCCACAGGCTGGCGACGATGCTGGGCACGCCGGCCAGCAGGAAGCCGCGCACCAGCCCGACCAGTTCGTCGCCCGGCGCCACCCGGCTGAGCGCCGTCTCGCAGGCCGACAGCGTGACCAGGCTCGCCGTCAGCGGCAGCGCAGCGGCGTCGCGCAGCGTCAGCGGTCCGTCGGCCAGGGACAGCGACGAGAAGTGCGGGCTGTCGGCGCGAAACGTCCCGTGGCAGGCCAGGTGCACGACGTCAGCGCCCGGCACGGCGCCGCGCAGCGCTGCGGTCGTGGCCTGATCGCCTCGCAGCGTCGCCGCGTGCGGACCGAAGGCGGCCTGCACGGCATCGACTTCGCGCTGGACATGGGGCAGCGCGGGGCCGCCGACGCCCACCGCCAGGACGCTGTCGTGCCGGCCCCGCGCGCGGTCACGGCCGGCGCGCCAGATCGCTGCACTGGGGCTCTGCACCAGCTCGTGACGCGCAACGAGCCAGGCCTCGCCGTCGTACAGCGCGCCGAAAGGCACGTAGTGCAGCAAGCGGTGCGGCACGACGACCAGTTGCCGGCGTCCGCGGACGCGGGCCGCGACAGGCTCCCAGCACAGGCGGTACAGCGCCAGCAGGTGTGCGCGCGCGCGGGCCAGCAGCTGATCGGCGTGGCGCGCGAGGTGCGACGCGCCGCCGCGCAGCGCATCGATCTGGAAGCGCAGGCCGGCCAGGCGCTCGGTCAGGCCCGGCACGGCCCACTGGTGATGCGTCACGCGGTCGCGATCGAGGACGCACGCGAGCAGGCGGTCGCCGAGCAGGTGGAACTCGACCAGGGCCTGGTCCTCGGACAACTCGGCGCACAGCATCCCGGCATCGCCCACCGCGGCGGCGGCCGGCGACGGCGCGCCGCGCGTGAGCTGGCTGCGTCTGTCGGTCTCGAGCAGCTCGCGCTCGATGGTCTGGGCGCGATCGGCCAGGGCCACGGCGCCTGCCCCGTCCCCGCTCGCCAGCGCGCGTTGCTCTTCCTCGCGGAGCCAGTGCAGCCGCGTGCGGGCAGCGCTCGCTGCGTCGTCGGCCACCGCCGCCTCGGCGCGGCCGAGCCCCAGTTCCAGCGCGCGCGACCGGCCGGCCTCCATGCGGCGCCACAGCAGCCCCGCGGCCCCGGGACCGGCATCGATCAGCGCCAACTCGACCAGGCCGTCGAACGCAGCCTCCTTGTCGGCCGCGAACGCCGCTCGGAACTCGTCACCCGGCAGTGCGGCGCGTTGCATCTCGACGCGGGCCACTGCGGCTTCGAGGCACGTCACCGCCTCCGCGATGCGCCCGGCGTCTCGCTCGATCAGGCCGAGTCCGGTCAGGCACATCAGCTCGAGGTGCACCAGGCCGCTCGCCTCATCCAGCGTCAGGCGGTAGAGCTCGCGGGCGGCATCACGCTCGCCGCGTCGACACAAGGCCCTCGCCGCCAGCAGCTGCGCTTCACATTGCCAGCCGCGCAGGCCATGCCGCGCGAACGTCGACGCCAGGTCACGGGCCTCGGCCAAGGCCTGATCGATCGGCCCCGTGGCCAGGTGCAGGCTCGCCAGGCCGAGTTCTGCGATCGCTGCGGACACCGGGTTGTCGAGGGCGCGATACAGGTTGCGGGCGCGTTGCAGGCCGTCGGCGGCGGCCGTCGCATCACCGAGCCGGGCAATCGCCTCGGCGTGTCGCAGCGTGCATCTCGCGAGCTCGACCTGCGCGTCCGTGCTGCGGCAACGATCGGCCGCCTGGCTGTAGAGCGCAACACCTTCGGGCAACAGGTTGACCGACAGGTAGGCATCGGCCAGCGCGGCTTCGGCCTCGGCGATGCGCCGCGGCGCGACGCCGGACGCGGTCAGCGCGTCGCAGGCCCGTGCCAGCGCCGGCAGCGCGCGGTCGACGCGGCCACGGTGCAGTTCGAGGCGGCCGATCGCGCTGTCGGCCTGCGCGCGCAGCACCGGGTAGCCGTGGGTGTCGGCCCGCATGCGGGCGCGCTCGGCGATGCGCAGCGCCTCGTCGAAGTCGAACTGCCAGGCCAGGGCGTTCGACAGGCCGATGTCGCCCATGATCGAGTGCTCGAGGTCGCGCGCCCGCGCGAAGCGCAGGATCGCGCGGCGGTAGAAGGCGGCGGACTCGGCATGGCGGTCCTGCCGCGACAGCAGGTTGCCGAGGTTGAGCTCGATCTTGCCGGCGGCGTGCTCGTCGCCCGTCGCGACGAAGCGCGCGAGCGCCTCCTCGCCGCAGCGCAACGCCTCGTCGTGGCGGCCGAGGATGGCCAGCGCCATCAGCTGCGGCACCTGGGTCTGCGCGGCCAGGTCGTCGCGGCCCTGCTGCACGAAGCCGCCTTGCGCGCGCTGCAGCGCGGCCAGCGCATCGGCCATGCGGCCCTCGGTCAGCGCGCCGATGCCGGCCGCCCAGGCGGCCAGGGCCTGCACTTCGTGATCACCGGGCCGGGCCGCGGCCAGGGCTTCGAGCCGTGCCGCGGCCACGCGGGCCCGCGGCGGCGCGGTGTTCCAGGCCTCGTAGCACTCGGCCTTCAGGGCCCAGGCCAGGTCGATGGCGTCGGCCTGCGCCAGCACGACAGCGAGGCCGGCCTCGCCGTCGGCCATGAAACGGCGCGCGGCCTCGCGGGGCGCGTCGTCCATCCGCCTCAGGCGCCGAACGGGATGCCGAAGGGCGGCAGCTCGAGGATCCAGTCGCCCGAGCGCAGCCTGAGCCGGCACTCGCCCTCGGGCACCAGCTCGAAGCGGAACTCGGCCAATTCGTCGAGCGCGATGCGGGCGGTGTGCTCGCCGACCTGCAGTTCGGCCGTCGCGCCGGCGTCGGGGCCGAGCAGCTGGCCCCGCAGCGTCCAGCGCAGCGGCGCGGCGGTCGTGGCCGGCACGAGGCGCAGGTCGACGTCGCGCCCATCGGCCGAGAAGAGCAGCTGGCGCGCCGACGCGCCGCCCCCCGAGCGCAGGCCGAGCGCCAGCGGCGACGTGGCGGCGCTGTCGAAGCTGAGCGTCGCGAGCAGCCGCCGCAGCGGGCCGGACGCCGGTGCGGCCTGCGGCTGCCACAGCCCGATCGCGCGCTGGATCAGCGCCGGCGGCGCGTCTTCCAGCTGCTGCCGCCCGGCGTGCAGGGACTGCGCGAGTGCGTCGTCGTCGAGGTCAGGCTTGGGGTTCATGGCGGCGGCAGGCGATGGGTGTGGCGTGACAGACCGGTCAGGGGGCTCGCAAATACAAGACCGCTACGGATCGCTCAGCAAAGTGCGCAATTTGGCCAGGCAGCGGGCCCGCGTCGGCCCGATGCTGCCCTCGGCCATGCCCAGGCGCGCGGCGATCTCGCTGTAGGGCAGCGGCGGCTCCTGCAGGAACAGCAGCTCGATGAAGAGCCGCGAGCGCGGGTCCAGCCGTTCGACCGCGCGGCGCACGCGGTCCTGCTGCTGCAGCTCGTCGAGCAGCGCTTCGGGCAGCGGCGCCTGGTCGGGCAGGCGCTCGAGCGGATCCTCGGTCGCGTCGTCGGCGCCACCGGCCGGTGCCAGGTCGACGATGCGGCGCGACTCGCCGATCAGGCGCAGCGTCTCGCGCTTGGCCGTGGTCACCAGCCAGGCCTGCACGCGCGACGGGTCGGCGATGCGGTGCAGGTGCTCGAACAACCGCGAGAAGGCGAACTGGAAGACGTCGGCGGCCTGCGCATCGCCCAGGCCGGCGCGGCGCGGCACCGTGTAGATCAGTCGCTGGTAGCGACGCACGAGCACGGCCCACGCGGCCTGCCGGCCTTCGCGGCAGGCGGCCAGCAGGTCGGCGTCGCTGAGGGCTTCGAGCTCGGTGTTCATGGCGGGGCGGCGGTCGATGATGCCACCGGGCCACGGCCGGGCCACCAACGCGCAGCGTCGTTACCGGCGGTTGCGGACCGCGATGTACCAAAGCCGCGGGGCGGATCTCTGTGCAGAACCCGGACGGCCTCCCGCCGCCCGGCCGTCCCGCAACTCCACAGGAGCCCGACATGTCCTCTCCATTTCAGCGCAGCCGCCTGTGCGCCGCCGCGATCACCGCCCTGCTGGCCGCCTGCGGCGGCGGCGGCAGCAGCGGATCGTCGTCCGGCGCCGCCGGCCCGGATGCCACCGCCACCGCCGCCGGGGCCGGTGCCCTGACGCCGGCCCCCAGCGGCCTGAGCGGCAACGTCACCTGCCGCAACCAGCTGATCGGCGCGGTCTCGCTCGACTCGGTGTTCGTGCCCGACAACGCGGCCTGCCAGCTGCGCGGCACCAGCCTCATCGGCTCGGTGCGCGTCGGCACCGGAGCCATCCTCGACGCGCGCGACCTGCGCGCCAACGGCAACCTGCAGGCCGAAGGCTCGGCGCACGTGGAGCTCACCGGCGCCAGCAGCCTGGGCGGCTCGGTACAGATCGGCCAGGGCGGCACCGCGCTCGTCGGCGGCGCCACGATCGGCGGCGACCTGCAGATCGACGCGATGCGCGGCGCGGTCGTCGCGACCGGCAACCGCGTCACCGGCAGCCTCCAGGCGGTCGGCAACCGCGGCGGCATCACCATCACCGACAACCGCATGAACGGCAACCTGCAGTGCACCGAGAACCAGCCCGCACCGGTGGTCGGCGGCAACACGGCAGCCTCGATCGAGAACCAGTGCGTGCAGTCCGCCGGCGGCGGCAGCGGCGGGGGCGACGGCGGCGGGGGCGGCACGCCGCCGGCCGGGTCCCTGAGCGGCAACGTGACCTGCAACGGCCTGCGCATCGGCGCCGAGTCGCTGGACACGGTGACCGTGCCCGCCAACGCGAGCTGCACGCTCGAAGGCACGCGACTGATCGGCTCGATCATCGTCGGCAGCAACGCCAGCCTCAACGCCAGCGGCGTGCGCGTCAACGGCAGCGTGCAGGCCGAGGGCGCGGCGCAGGTGCGGGTCGGCGGGCTGTCGACGATCGGCGGCTCGGTGCAGCTCAAGCAGGGCGGGTCGGCCAGCATCAGCGGCGCGACGATCACCGGCGACCTGCAGCTCGACGCGATGCGCGGCCCGGTCAGCGCCTCCGGCAACCGCCTCGGCGGCAGCCTGCAGGCGGTCGGCAACCGCGGCGGCGTCTCGCTGACCGCCAACGCGATGATCGGCAACCTGCAGTGCAAGGAGAACCTCCCGGCCCCGACCGGCGGCGGCAACACCGCGGCCTCGAAGGAGGACCAGTGCGCAGGCCTCTGACGCACTGACCCGCGCCGTGCCGCACCGGCCGGCGCGGCACGGCCCGCCTGCCCCCTTGGCTGCGATACTCGCCGCCAAGGGGGCAGAGCCTTGACCACGGATCAGGCCAACCACGACCCGTCGGACGACGGGTCCCGGCGCGAGCACGTCGCGGACGAACAGCTGCGCATGGTGCTGTCGCACACGCAGTCGGCCACGCTGATCGCGACCGGCTTCGCGCTGGTGATGGCGGCCTACGCGCAC
The DNA here is from genome assembly GCA_964622685.1 of uncultured Methylibium sp. GTDB lineage: Bacteria > Pseudomonadota > Gammaproteobacteria > Burkholderiales > Burkholderiaceae_C > Methylibium. The sequence goes on along the minus strand of CAZUUU010000035.1, from coordinate 5,424 downwards.
GGCAGCACGCCGCGCCACCTGGTCAGTGCCTGGGTCGTGGCCAAGCTGGCGATCGCGCTGCTGCGCATGAGCGTGGCCTGGGCCTACCAGCGCCGCGGCCAGCCTCCGGGCCTGCCCTGGCGCCGCGCGGTCTACGCGCTGCTGGCGGTCGACGGCGCGGTCTGGGGCGTGGCCGGCCTGGCGCTGATGTCCGAACCCGAGCCGCTGGCCGCGCTGGTGGCCGCGGCGCTGGCCTGCGTGACCTGCATCGCGACCTTCGGCCTGCAGGTGCGGGTGGTCGCGACCGCCGCCTATGCGCTGCCCATCCTGTTGCCGACCGCGGCCGGGCTGGCGCTGCGCGGCGACGAGTTCGGGCTGCTGGGTGCCGGCGGCCTGGTGCTGGTGCAGGTCGTGCAGCTCGTCACTGCGCGGCGCGCCGAGCGGCGCTTCGCGGCCGCCGTGAGCCTGCGCCTGCAGGCCGAGGCGCTCGCGCAGGAGAAGGAGTCGGCCCTGCAGCTGGCACGCCAGCAGAGCGCGGCCAAGGCGCAGTTCCTCGCCAACATCAGCCACGAGCTGCGCACGCCGCTGCACGGCATCCTGGGCCTGGCGCGGCTGCTGCACATCGACGCGCGCGATCCCGAGGTGCTGCACCGGCTGCAGCTGATCGAGGCCTCGGGCACGCACCTGCTGACCCTGATCAACGACCTGCTCGACGTGTCGCGCAGCGAGACCGGCCGCTTCGTGCTGCGCGACGAGCGCTTCGACCTGTCGGTGCAGGCCGCCTTCGTGGCCGACGTGTTCGCGGTGCGCGCGGCCGACAAGGGCCTGGCGTTCACGCTCACCGACCGGCTGCCCCGGCCCTGCTGGGTCACCGGCGATGCGGCGCGACTGCGCCAGGTGCTGCACAACCTGCTGGGCAACGCGCTCAAGTTCACGACCGCCGGCAGCATCGCGCTGACGCTGGAGCGTCCGCAGGCCGACGGCCCGGTGCGCATCGAGGTGCGCGACACCGGCGTCGGCATCCCGAGTGTCGAGCAGGCGCGCATCTTCCAGGCCTTCCACCAGGTCGGCGGCGGCACTGCCGAACCCAGCAGCGGCGCCGGCCTGGGCCTGACGATCACGCGCGAGATCGCCCACGCGATGGGCGGCGAGATCACGCTCGAGAGCCGGCCGGGCGAAGGCTCGTGCTTCGTCTTCACCGCGCCGCTGCCGCCCGCGTCGGCGCGCCCCGCAGCGCCGGCCGAGGCGCCGTCGCCCGACGCGATGGCGCTGCGGCGCGTGCTGGTGGCCGAGGACGACGACGTCAACGCGCTGATCATCGGCGCCTACCTCGCGCAGCTGGGCATCGCCTGCGAGCGCGTGCACAACGGCCGCGAGGCCGTCGGTCATGCGCTGCGCGAGATCGAGCGGCCCGAGCTGGTGCTGATGGACTGGCGCATGCCGGTGATGGACGGCGTCAGCGCGACGCGCGAGATCCGCGTGCAGGAGCGCGCGCTCGGCCTGCCGCGCCTGCCGATCGTCGCGCTGACCGCCACCGCCTCGCCCGACGACCGGCGGCTGTGCATCGACAGCGGCATGGACGACTTCCTCGCCAAGCCCTACACCGAGGACGCGCTGAAGGACGTGCTGCGGCGCTGGGGCGGCGCCGCACGCTAGTAGGCTCAGGCGGCGATCGGTTCCCGCGTCGCGGCCGGCATCTCCTCGTCGACCGGCTCGAAGAGCTGCAGGTCGGGATGGAAGGTCTCGATCATGAAGGGATACAGGCCGTGCCGCGCCGCGAGCCAGGTGCGCTCGGCCGCGGTCACGTCGAAGGCCAGGATGCGGTGCGGCAGTCCGCCGGCATGGGCCAGCGGCACGCGGTCGTCGGGCCCCAGCACGTCGCGGAAGCCCAGCTTGCGGTAGATGCGGATCAGCGCCTCGCTGCGCGCGCCGATCACCATCCAGCGCACCTGGCTGGCCAGGCAGTACAGGTAGCCGGCCTTCATCAGCGCCAGCCGGGTCAGCGGATCGGCGCCGGGCGCGACGGCCAGGCGCGTGATCTCGGCGCGCGGCTGCTCGGCCAGGTCGCGCGGCAGGATCACGCTGTGTTCGAGCTGCAGCAGGCCGCTCGTCGCACGCTGGATGCGCGCGGTGCCGACCGGCGCGCCGCCGGCCTTGTCGCGGCACAGCAGCACCGCGGTGCCGCGCTGGCGGTCCAGCGCATCGGGCTCGCCGAGCTGGGGTCCCAGCGTCGGCAGGTGGTGGCCGTAGCCCTGTGCGCGCACCGCGCAGGCTGCGCGCAGCGCGGTCTCGCCGCGCGCCAGGCCGATCGTGAAGCTGAGTGTGCTGCTCGCCATCTGGCATCTCCCGCGCACGCAAGGCGCGTGCGCGGAAGGCAAGTTAGCGAGAGCGCGCCGGCCTGAAGGCCGGAACAGCGGGGTGTTGCGGCAAGCTGTTGCTGCGCTGGCGTTCGGCAGGTGTTCCGGCCCGGCAGACGCCGCGCGTCCGGCTCTGCCGGCCCCTCGAGGGGGAGCGGCGCAGCCGCAACGGGGGTGGTCAGAGCTTCTGGGACTGCATGAAGCGGTCGAAGGTGCCCTCGGTGAAGCGGAACCAGACGTTCTGCTCGGCGCGGAACTTCGAGTAGTCCTCGTAGACCTTCTTCCAGTCCGGGTTCTTGTCGGAGAGCTCGGCGTACATCTTCATCGCCGACTTGAAGGCTGCGTTCATCACGTCGACCGGATAGGGCTTGAGCTTGACGCCGGCGCCGACCAGCTGCTTCAGCGCGACCGGGTTCTTGCCGTCGTACTTGGCTTGCATCTCGGTGTGCGCGTGCGAGGCGGCGGCCTCGATCATCGCCTTGTAGTCGGGCGTCAGGCCCTCGAAGGCCTTGGTGTTGATGAAGAAGTCGAGCTCGGGCCCGCCCTCCCACCAGCCGGGGTAGTAGTAGAAGGGCGCGACCTTGTTGAAGCCGAGCTTCTGGTCGTCGTAGGGACCGACCCACTCGGCCGCGTCGATGGTGCCCTTCTCGAGCGCCGGGTAGATGTCGCCGCCGGGGATGTTCTGCGGCACGACCCCCAGCGTCTCGGCGACCTTGCCGCCGAAGCCGCCGATGCGGAACTTCAGGCCCTTCAGGTCGGCCAGCGACTTGATCTCCTTGCGGAACCAGCCCCCCATCTGCGCGCCGGTGTTGCCGCCCGGGAAGCTGATGATGTTGTACTTGGCGTAGAACTCGCGCATCAGCTTGAGGCCGTTGCCTTCGTACATCCACGCCGTCATCTGGCGCGAGTTCAGGCCGAAGGGGATGGCGCAGCCGAGCGCGAAGGTCTCGTTCTTGCCGAAGAAGTAGTAGGGCGCGGTGTGCGCCACCTCGACGGTGGCGCTCTGCACCGCGTCGACGACGCCGAAGGCCGGCACCAGTTCGCCGGCGGCGTGCACTGAGATCTGGAACTTGCCGCCGGACATCTCGCCGACCTTCCTGGCGAAGCTGTCGGCGGCGCCGAAGATGGTGTCGAGCGACTTCGGGAAGCTGGACGCCAGGCGCCAGCGGACATTGGCCTGGGCGTGGACCACGGCCGGCGCAGCGCCGGCGGCCAGCACGCCGGCAATGCCGGTCGAGCGCATGAAATGGCGACGTTCCATCGAATCGACTCCTCGGGCTGTGGACAGGCGCCGCGATTCTGGAACCGGCCCGCAGACGCGGCGAGCGGGGTTTACCCGTTTCGGACAAGCCCCGAGACGTCCGTCGACGGGCCACGAAAAAGCCCCGCCGCAGCGGGGCTTCGAGGCGGGCGCGCAACGCCGCTCAGAGCTTCTGCGCCTGCATGAAGCGGTCGAAGGTTCCTTCGGTGAAGCGGAACCAGACGTTCTGGTCGGCGCGGAACTTGGTGTAGTCCTCCCACACCTTCTTCCACTCGGCGTTCTTCGACGACAGGTCGGCGTAGACCTGCTCGGCCGACTTGAAGGCCGCGTTCATGACGTCGACCGGGAAGGGCTTGAGCTTGGTGCCGCTGCCGACCAGCTGCTTCAGCGCCACCGGGTTGCGCGCGTCGTAGCGGGCCTGCATCTCGACGTGGGCGTGCGAGGCGGCGGCCTCGATCATGGCCTTGTAGTCGGGCGTCAGGCCTTCGAAGGCCTTGGTGTTGATGAAGAAGTCGAGCTGCGGGCCGCCTTCCCACCAGCCGGGGTAGTAGTAGTTCGGCGCGACCTTGTTGAAGCCGAGCTTCTGGTCGTCGTAGGGACCGACCCACTCGGCCGCATCGATGGTGCCCTTCTCGAGCGCCGGATAGATGTCGCCGCCCGGCAGCGATTGCGGCACCACGCCGAAGGGCTCGAGCACCTTGCCGGCGAAGGGATTGCAGCGGAACTTCAGACCCTTGAGGTCGGCGACGCCCTTGATCTCCTTGCGGAACCAGCCGCCCATCTGCGCCCCGGTGTTGCCGCCGGCGAAGTTGATGATGTTGTACTTGGCGTAGAACTCGCGCATCAGCTTGAGGCCGTTGCCCTCGTACATCCACGCCGTCATCTGGCGCGAGTTCAGGCCGAAGGGCACCGCGCAGCCCAGGCAGAAGGTCGGGTCCTTGCCGTAGAAGTAGTAGGGCGCGGTGTGGGCCAGCTCGACCGTCGCGTTCTGCACCGCGTCGACCACGCCGAAGGCCGGCACCAGCTCGCCGGCGGCGTGCACCGAGATCTGGAACTTGCCGCCCGACATGTCGCCGACCTTCTTGGCGAAGACCTCGGCCGAGCCGAAGATGGTGTCGAGCGACTTCGGGAAGCTGGACGCGAGGCGCCAGCGGATGTTGGCCTGGGCGTTGACGATGGCCGGCGCGGCACCGGCGGCAAGCACGCCGGCGATGCCGGCAGAACGGACGAAGGAACGGCGTTCCATGCAGGGTCTCCTGTTGACGAATCGGATCGAAAGGACGACCAAATTCTAGGAGCAGCCCTCCCCCGGCCGCGGCGGGCTTACCCCGTCGCGGCCTGCAGGCTTACCCTGAGGAACCGCCGAGCGGCCCGCAGCCGCGCAGCCGCCAGCGGCGTCAGAGCTTCTGGGCCTGCATGAAGCGATCGAAGGTCGCCTCGGTGAAGCGGAACCAGACGTTCTCGTCGCCGCGGAAGCGGGCGTAGTCCTCGTAGACCTTCTTCCAGTTCGGGTTCTTGTCCGACAGCTCGGCGTAGAACTCGGTCGCGGCCTTGAAGGCGGCGCTCATCACGTCGGCCGGGAAGGGCTTGAGCTTCGTGCCGCCGCCGACCAGCTGCTTGAGCGCGAGCGGATTGCGCGCGTCGTACTTGGCCTGCATCTCGACGTGGGCGTGCGAGGCGGCGGCCTCGATCATGGCCTTGTACTCGGGCGTCAGCGCCTCGTAGGCCTTGGTGTTGATGTAGAAGTCGAACCACGGCCCGCCCTCCCACCAGCCCGGGTAGTAGTAGAACGGGGCGATCTTGTTGAAGCCGAGCTTCTGGTCGTCG
>CAZUUU010000034.1:0-25200 GCA_964622685.1 uncultured Methylibium sp. | reverse complement strand
TGCTGACCGGCGGGGCGGAGCAGTCGCGCGACCTGCCGGTGCCCGGCCGCGACCTGGCCGGCGTCCACTTCGCGATGGAGTTCCTGCCGCAGCAGAACAAGGTCAATGCCGGCGACAAGCTCAAGTCGCAGTTGCGGGCCGACGGCAAGCACGTGATCGTGATCGGCGGCGGCGACACCGGCAGCGATTGCGTCGGGACCAGCAACCGACATGGCGCGAAGAGCGTGACCCAGTTCGAGCTGCTGCCCCAGCCGCCCGAGGAAGAAGACAAGCCGCTGACCTGGCCGTACTGGCCGGTCAAGCTGCGCACCAGTTCCAGCCACGAGGAAGGCTGCGAGCGCGAGTTCGCGATCGCTACCAAGGAGTTCATCGGCGGCGAGGGCAAGGACAAGGGCAGGGTCACCGCGCTGAAGACCGTGCGCGTCGAGTGGCAGGGCGGCAAGATGGTCGAGCTGCCCGGCAGCGAGCAGATCCTGAAGGCCGATCTGGTGTTGCTGGCCATGGGCTTCGTCAACCCGGTCGCCTCGATCCTCGAGGGCTTCGGCGTCGAGAAGGATGCGCGCGGCAACGCCAGGGCCAGCACCGACTTCACGGGCGGCTACCAGACCAACGTGGCCAAGGTCTTCGCAGCCGGCGACATGCGGCGTGGGCAGTCGCTGGTCGTCTGGGCGATCCGCGAAGGCCGCCAGGCCGCACGCGCCGTCGACGAGTTCCTGATGGGCTGCAGCGACCTGCCCCGCTAACCCGGGCCGGCGGGCACCGAGCCGACGCGGCTTGGTGTTATCCCCTATCATGCCGGCGCCGCGTCCCCACGACGCCGGCCCCCTCCGGCCCATGACAAGTCCAACAGCGCCGTCGAGTCCCGACCGCTCTCCCGCTCTCGTCGAACTGAAGCAGGTCACCTGCGGCTACGGCGAGCGCGTGATCCTGCGTGACGTCGACCTGGTCGTCCCGCGCGGCAGCGTCGTGGCCCTGATGGGCACCTCGGGCGGCGGCAAGACCACGGTGTTGCGCCTGATCGGCCGGCAGATCGACCCGATGAGCGGCCAGGTGCTGTTCGACGGCACCGATCTGGCCACGCTGGACCGCGACGGCCTCTACGCCGCACGGCGGCGCATGGGCATGCTGTTCCAGTTCGGCGCGCTGTTCACCGACCTCTCGGTGTTCGACAACGTCGCCTTCCCGCTGCGCGAGCACAGCGGCCTGCCCGAATCGATGATCCGCGACCTGGTGCTGATGAAGCTCAACGCGGTCGGGCTGCGCGGCGCGCGCGACCTGATGCCCAGCCAGGTCTCGGGCGGCATGGCGCGCCGTGTCGCGCTGGCGCGCGCGATCGCGCTCGACCCCGAGCTGATGCTCTACGACGAACCCTTCGCTGGCCTCGACCCGATCTCGATGGGGGTCGCGGCGCGCCTCATCAAGGAGCTGAACCAGTCGCTCGGCATCACCAGCATCGTCGTCTCGCACGATGTCGACGAAACCTTCCTGATCGCCGACCACGTGGTCTTCATCGCCAACGGCGGCGTCGTGGCGCAGGGCACGCCGGCCGAGATGCGCGAGAGCGGCGACCCGCTGGTGCGCCAGTTCGTCGACGCCGAGCCCGACGGGCCGGTGCGCTTCCACTACCCGGCCACCGCGGTCGGCGAGGACTTCGGCGTGGGGGCCGGATGAGCTGGTATCAACCTGCCGAGGTCGGCTACGCCGTGCGCAGCAAGCTCGCCGACATCGGCGCAGCGACGCGGCTTTTCGCGCGGCTGGTGGGCAGCGGTGGCGCCGCGTTCCGACGACTGCGCCTGATCGTCGACCAGGTCCACTTCCTGGGCAATCACTCGCTGGCGATCATCACCGTCTCGGGGTTGTTCGTCGGTTTCGTGCTCGGACTGCAGGGCTACTACACGCTGCAGCGCTACGGCTCCTCCGAGGCCCTGGGCCTGCTGGTGGCACTGTCGCTGGTGCGCGAACTCGGGCCGGTCGTCACGGCGCTGCTGTTCGCCGGCCGGGCCGGCACCTCGCTCACCGCCGAGATCGGCCTGATGAAGGCCGGCGAGCAACTGACCGCGATGGAGATGATGGCGGTCGATCCGGTGCAGCGCGTGCTCGCGCCGCGCTTCTGGGGCGGGGTGATCGCGATGCCCTTGCTGGCCGCGGTGTTCAGCGCCGTCGGCATCATCGGCGGCTACGTCGTCGGCGTGCTGCTGATCGGCATCGACGCCGGCGGCTTCTGGTCGCAGATGCAGGGCGGCGTCGACGTGTTCAAGGACGTCGGCAACGGTATCGTCAAGAGCGTGGTGTTCGGCATCACCGTCACCTTCGTCGCGCTGCTGCAGGGCTACACCTGCCAGCCGACCCCCGAGGGCGTATCGCGAGCGACGACGCGCACCGTGGTGGTCGCCTCGCTGGCGGTGCTGGGCCTCGACTTCGTGCTGACCGCGATGATGTTCTCGATCTGAGGCATCGCGCACAGGAGAGACAAGATGCAGAAATCCAAGAACGACCTCTGGGTCGGCCTGTTCGTGATGATCGGCGCGGCCGCGATCCTGTTCCTCGCGCTGAAGGCCGGCAACCTGCTGAGCCTGAGCTTCGAGGACACGTACACCGTGTCGGCGCGCTTCGACAACATCGGCGGCCTCAAGGTGCGGGCGCCGGTCAAGAGCGCCGGCGTGGTCGTCGGGCGTGTCGCGGCGATCGGCTTCGACACCACGACCTACCAGGCGCGCGTCGACCTGGACTTCGAGAAGCGCTTCAGCTTCCCGAAGGACAGCTCGGCCAAGATCCTGACCTCGGGCCTGCTCGGCGAGCAGTACATCGGCATCGAGCCCGGGGCCGAGGAGAAGCTGCTCGCCGGCGGCGACAAGATCTCGATGACGCAGTCCGCCGTGGTGCTGGAGAACCTGATCAGCCAGTTCCTCTACGACAAGGCCGCGGACACGGGCACGGCCGAGGGGGGCAAGAAGTGACGCGATCACCCCATCGATGCCTGGTCGCGCTCGCGGTCGGCGCGAGCCTGCTGCTCGCAGGTTGTGCGACCGCGCAGCGCCCCGATCCGCTGGAGAAACTGAACCGGCAGGTGTTCGCCTTCAACGAGGGCGTCGACAAGTACGTGATCGTCCCGCCGGCCACGGTCTATCGCGACATCGTGCCGCAGACGATCCGCCTCGGCGTCAGCAACTTCTTCAACAACCTGCGCGACGCCTGGTCGGCGGTGAACCTGGTGCTGCAGGGCCGCTTCGGCGACGGCGCCAGCGACTTCGTCCGCTTCGGCACCAACACCGTGCTGGGCGCCGGGGGGTTCGTCGACTGGGCCAGCGAACTGGGTCTCGACCCTCACTACGAGGACTTCGGCCAGACGCTGGGCCGCTGGGGGGTGCCCGCGGGCGCCTACCTGGTGCTGCCGATCCTGGGCCCCTCGACCCTGCGCGACGCCGCAGGCCTGCCGGTCGACATCAAGGCTTCGCCGGACCAGATCGCACACTCGGTGGCGCTGCGCAACTCGCTGACCGCCGTGCGGGTCGTCAATGCCCGGGCCAACCTGCTGGGGGCGACGGGACTGCTCGACGACATCGCGCTCGACAAGTACACCTTCATCCGCGACGCCTACCTGCAACGCCGGCGCAGCCTGATCTACGACGGTGCCCCGCCCGATGGCGACAACGAGCGCTACGATCTGCCGGCGCCAGCGGCTCCGGGGGCCAGCGCCCCGCCGGCGCCGCCAGCGGCGAGTGCGCCGGGCCGCTGAGCAGCCGGCACGAGCGGCGTCCACCGTGGCGCTGGTGCATGCGTTGAGTTGCAACGCCTTGTAGCGTGGTGAACCCTGTCCCCGGTCGCCGCCTCCAAGCAGATCATCATGTGAGCGATCACTGCAGAAAGGTTCTATGAAGAAACGTCAATTCCTTGCCCGCCTGGCCGCCACGAGCCTGGTGTCGCTGGGCTTGCTGCAGTCGCCGGCCCTCGCCGAAGTCCAGACTCCGGACGCCTTGGTCAAGCAGGTCTCGACCGAGGTCATCGACAGCGTGAAGACCGACAAGGCCATCCAGGCCGGTGACCTGAAGAAGATCATGGCGCTGGTCGACGCCAAGGTGCTGCCGCACGTCAACTTCCAGCGCATGACCGCGTCGGCCGTCGGCCGCTACTGGCGCCAGGCCAGTCCGGAACAGCAGCAGAAGCTGCAGGCCGAGTTCAAGACCCTGCTGGTGCGCACCTATTCGGGCGCGCTGACCCAGGTCCGCGACCAGGTCGTCGAGTTGCGGCCGCTGCGCAGCAAGCCCGAGGACACCGAGGTCGTCGTGCGCACCGAGGTCAAGGGCCGCGGCGACGCGATCCAGCTCGACTATCGCCTGGAGAAGACCGCCGACGGCTGGAAGATCTACGACGTCAACGTGCTGGGCGTGTGGCTGGTCGAGAACTACCGCAACAGCTTCGCGCAGGAGATCTCGGCCAACGGCATCGACGGCCTGATCGCCAAGCTGGCCGAGCGCAACAAGGCGGCCGCGGCCAAGAGCTGAGGCCGTCGCGCGATGACGACGCTGCTGCTGCCCGAAACGCTGAGCCTGCGCGAGGCGCGCGACACGCTGCGCCTGCTCAAGGTCTCGCTCGAGCGCGAGGCCGAGCCGCTGCTGGTCATCGACGGGTCGCAGCTGCGGCACTTCGACTCCAGCGCGCTGGCCGTGCTGATCGAGTGCCGGCGGCTGGCGCAGGCCTGGGGCAAGCGCTACGAAGTGCGCTCGCTGCCGCAGCACCTGCGCGAGCTGGCCGAGTTGTACGGAATCGCCGAATTGCTCACGCAGGAAGACGTTGCCGTCGCCTGAGCAGCATCCGGGCGCCGACGGGCTGCGGTCTATCATCGTCGAGACGGCTCTTGCCCTGACGTCGCATGCCCAGCCAACTCGAGCAGCTCCAGCTTCTGTCGCCCGTGGTCGCCGACACCGCCCTGTTCGGCCGCGTGAGCGTGTTCGCCCCGCGGGCCGCCAGTCTGGGCATGGCGCGTGTCTTCGAGGCCCTGGATGATCCCGTCTGTGCGCCGCTACTGGCGCAGACCGTCGCGTCCCATCGCGGGCAGCCGCCCGATGCGCTGCTCGACCGGCTGCTCGTGCGCTTCGGCTGCGAGCTGCTCGGTGTCGTGCCGGGCTGGGTCTCGACCGAACTCGATGCGCGCCTGAGCTTCGACACGGCGGCGATCGTGGCGCGGGCCCAGCGCATCGCCGCCTTGTACGAGTCCGAAGGCCTGCCGCCCGACCGCTTGCGGGTGCGCATTCCCGCCACCTGGGAGGGAATGCAGGCCGCCAAGGCCCTGGGCCATCATGGCGTGCGCACGCACCTGGCCTGTGTCTTCGCGCCCTGCCAGGCGGTGGCGGCCGGCGAGGCCGGCGTGCCGCTGATCTCGGCGGGCGCCGACGTGGCGGCCGGCGTGTGGCGCTACTTCCGCAAGTTCGGCGTCGATACCGAGGTCATGGCCGACGGCTTGGGCGAGGTGAGCCAGGCGCTCGCGCTCAGCGGTTGCGATCTGATCGCGCTCGACCTGGATCTGCTGGCGCAGTTGCGGGCCAGCCAGGCGCCCTTGGCCCGTGCCCTGGATCCCGACGCGGCGCTTCATTGCGACGCCAAGGCCTCGAGCTACAACGAGCCGAGCTTCCGCTACGCACTGAACGACGATGCCGCGGCGAGCGAGCGGCTGGCGTCCGGCGTGCGCGCCGCCGCGGCCGCCGCGCTGCGGCTCGAGCAGCGGATCCGCGCGCTGTGAGCCGCGCCGTGGCCTGCGACCAGACGGCCGCCTGGGGCGCGCTGCAGGGTCACTTCCAGGCGCACGGCCGCGACTTCGACCTGCGCGAGGCCTTCGCGCGCGATCCGCACCGCCATGCCGCGCTCAGTTTCGAAGCCCCGTCGGTCTTTGCCGACCTGTCGAAGAACCTGCTCGACACCGCGACGCTGCGCTTCCTGCTGGACCTGGCGCGCGAGACCGGGCTCGAGGCGCGGCGCGATCGCATGCTGGCCGGTGGGCCGGTCAACGACAGCGAGTCGCGCGCGGCGCTGCACACGGCGCTGCGTGCCCCTCGCGGCCGCGCGCCGTTCTCGGCCGAGGTGCACGCGACGCTGGACGCGATGCTGGCCTACGCGGAACAGGTCCGGCAGGTCGAGAACAGTGGCATCCGCGACGTCGTGAACATCGGCATCGGCGGCTCCGACCTGGGGCCGCAGATGGCGGCAGCGGCGCTGGCCGGCTACGCCCACCCGCGCCTGAGCAGCCACTTCGTCGCCAATGTCGACGGCCACGACCTCGGCCCGCTGCTGATGCGGCTCGACCCGCGGCACACGCTCTTCGTCGTCGCGTCCAAGACCTTCACGACGCAGGAGACGATGGCCAACGCGCAGGCCGCCCGGGCCTGGTTCCTGGCGGCCGGCGGCACCGACATCGCGAGGCACTTCGTCGCCACCACGACCAATGTCGAGGCCGCCGCCGCCTTCGGCATCACGACCAGCTTCGGCTTCTGGGACTGGGTGGGCGGCCGCTATTCGCTGTGGTCGGCGATCGGCCTACCGCTGGCCATCGCGATTGGCGCTGATCACTTCCGCGCGATGCTGGCGGGCGCGCACGCGATGGACCGCCACTTCGCCGAGACCCCGCTCGAGCGCAACCTGCCGGTGCTGCTGGGCCTGCTCGACGTCTGGTACCGCAACTTCCACGGCTACGCGAGCCGCAGCGTCGCACCCTATCACCAGGGCCTGCGGCGGCTGCCGGCCTACCTGCAGCAGCTCGAGATGGAGAGCAACGGCAAGCGCGTCGATGCGCAGGGCGAGGCGCTGCGCGTCGCGACGGCGCCGGTCGTCTGGGGCGAGCCCGGCACCAATGGCCAGCACGCCTACTTCCAGATGCTGCACCAGGGCACGGACACGATCCCGGTCGAGTTCATCGCGGTGCGCGCGACCAGCCACGAGCAGCTCGGCCTCGCGCCGGCGGTGCGGGCCGCCTTCGAGGACCAGCACCGCAAGCTGCTGGCCAACTGCCTGGCGCAGTCGCAGGCGCTGATGCGCGGCAAGACGGCCGACGAGGCGCTGGTCGAGTCGCCGCCGACCGCCTCGCCGCACATGTCGCGGCAGGCCATCGCGCAGCATCGCAGCTTCCCGGGCAACCGGCCCAGCACGACGCTGCTGCTCGAGCGCCTCGATCCGGCCAGCCTCGGAGCGCTGATCGCCCTCTACGAGCACCGCGTCTTCAGCAGCGGCGCGGTGTGGGGCATCAACAGCTTCGACCAGTGGGGCGTGGAACTGGGCAAGGTGCTGTGCAACCAGTTGCTGCCGCGCCTGGACAGCGGCGATGTGACGGGCCTCGACGCGTCGACGGCCGCCTTGCTGATGCGCCTGCGCGACTAGCCGCGGCCGCCCGGCGCGAGCCAGCGCTCGGCCAGTCGCACCCACAGCGTCGCGCCCAGCGGGATCAGTTCGTCGTTGAAGTCGTAGCTGGGGTTGTGCAGCATGCAGGGCCCCAGCCCGTGGCCGCCGTCGCGGTGCTCGCCGTCGCCGTTGCCGATCACGAAGTAGCAGCCGGGCCGGTGCTGCAGGTAGTAGCTGAAGTCCTCGGCGCCCATCGTCGGCTCGAACTCGAGCACGTTCTCGGGCCCCACGACCTCGGCCATCACCGAGCGCGCGAAGGCCGTCTCGTCGGGGTGGTTGATCGTCGGCGGGTAGTTGCGCGAGAACTCGAACTCGCAGCCGGCCTCGAAGGCCGCGCAGGTCTGCTCGGCGACGATCTTCATGCGGCGCTCGATCAGGTCGAGGACCTCAGTTGTGAAGGTGCGCACCGTGCCCTCGAGCACGCAGTGGTCGGGCACGACGTTCGTGGCCTCGCCGGTGTGGATCATCGTCACCGAGATCACGCCGGTATCCAGCGGGCGCTTGTTGCGCGTGATGATGGTCTGGAAGGCCTGCACCATCTGGCAGGCGACCGGCACCGGGTCGATGCCCAGGTGAGGCATCGCCCCATGCGAGCCCTTGCCGCGGATCGTGACCTTGAACTCGTTGCTGCTGGCGAAGGCCGGGCCGGTCTTCAGCGCGAACTGGCCGACCTTCAGTCCGGGCCAGTTGTGCGCGCCGAACACCGCTTCCATCGGGAAGCGATCGAACAGGCCGTCCTTGATCATCTCGCGGGCGCCGCCACCGCCTTCCTCGGCCGGCTGGAAGATCAGGTAGACGGTGCCGTCGAAGTGCCGATGCCGGGCCAGGTGCTTGGCCGCCGCCAGCAGCATGGCCGTGTGCCCGTCGTGGCCGCAGGCGTGCATCTTCCCGGGGTGCTTGCTGGCGTGCGCGAAGCGGTTGTGCTCGGTGATCGGGAGTGCGTCGATGTCGGCGCGCAAGCCCACGGCCCGCGAGGACGAGCCGTGGCTGACGATGCCCACGACGCCGGTCGTGCCCAGGCCGCGATGCACCGGGATGCCCCAGTCGGCGAGGGCCTGGGCGATGACGTCGGACGTGCGCTGCTCCTGGAAGCACAGTTCCGGATGGGCGTGCAGGTCACGGCGGATGGCGGCGACGGCCGCACTGTCGGCGAGGATGGATTCGATCAACTGCATCGTGCGCTCCTCAGGGCCAGCACCCTGGAGCACCGATGGTAGCGCCGGGGCGGCGCCGGGCTCAGCGCCGCACGCGCCCGTCCTGGGTCAGGATGGTCATCTCGGCGAAGGTCGAGCCGGTGTGCTTGCGGGCGTTGAAGTCGACGAAGAAGCCGCCGAGGTCGTGTTCGCGCAGGCTTTCCAGTCCGCCGATCAGGTCCTCGCGCGAGGCGCCGGTGGTGCGCCGCAGGGCTTCGGCCAGCACCTTGGCGGCGACGTAGCCTTCCATGCTGCTGTAGTTGACCTCGAAGTCCGCCGTGCCCTGGCCGGCGGCCAGGTACTCGCCGGCCAGCGGGGACACCGGCGCGAAGGGATAGGGCATCACCTGGCTGACGACGACGCCGCGCGCGTCGGCGCCGAGCTCGCGGCTGAGCGCGGCCGTGCCGACGAAGCTGACGTTGTAGAAGCCGCCGCCGTAGCCGGTCTTGCGCGCGGCCCGGATGAAGGCCGCACAGCTCTTGTAGGCGCTGATCTGCACGACCGCTTCGGGCGCCGCCCCGGTGATGGCCTTGACGGCGTCGCCGACCTCGATCGAGTTGCGCTCGACCGTGGCCGTGGCCACCGGCGTGAGGCCCAGCGTCTTCATCGCGCGGGTCACGCCGTCGAGGCCGGCCTGGCCGTAGCTGTCGTTTTGGTGGAAGACCGCGATCTTCTTCGTGCCCAGCGAGGCCAGCTGGTTGACGATGCGCGCGGTCTCGTCGAAGTAGGACGCGCGCACGTGGAAGGCATAGCGGTTGAACGGGTCTCGCAGCGCCTGCGCCCCGGTGAAGGGCGCGACGAAGGGCACCTTGGCCGTGGTGGCCAGCGGCAGGGCCGCCAGGCTGGTCGGCGTGCCGATGTAGCCGAACAGCGCGAACACCTCCTCGCGGATCAGGCGTTCGGTGTTGGCCTTGCAGCGCTCGGGCTCGTAGCCGTCGTCCAGGCTGCGCAGCTCGATCACGCGCCCGTTGATGCCGCCGCGAGCGTTGACGCGCTCGAAGTAGAGCTTGGCGCCGCGCTGGAACTGCAGGCCCAGTTCGGCGGCCGGGCCGCTCAGCGCGGCCGACTGTCCCAGCACGATGCGGTTGCGCTCGGCCTGGGCCCGTGCCGGCAGGGCGAGCGTTGCGGCAGCGGTGGCGCCGAGTCGTTGGATGAACTGGCGGCGTTGCATGGTGGACTGCTCCTGCGTTTAGCGGCGGACCTTGCCGTCTTCGGTCAGCATCGACAGGTCGACGAAGCTCGAGGCCACGTGGTCGCGCGGCCCGAAGTTGACGTTGAAGCCGCCGAAGTTGGCACTGTTGATCGACTCGAGCCCGTTGATGAGCGCTTCGCGGGACGGGTTGCGCCCGGCGCGCCTCAGGCCCTCGGCGAAGACCTTGGCCGCCAGGTAGCCCTCCATGCTCGAGTAGTTGGCGGTGGCATCCGCGCCGGCCTTGCGGACGGCCTCCAGGTACTCGCGCGCGATCGGCGTCGTGGTGCTGAAGGGGAAGGGCATCACCTGGCTCACCATGACGCCGCGGCCTTCGCGCCCCAGCTCGTCGGCCAGCGCCTGCGTGCCCACGAAGCTCACGTTGTAGAAGGTGCCGCCGTAGCCGGCCTTGCGGGCCTCGCGGATGAAGGCCGCGCAGCTCTTGTAGGCGCTGATCTGCACCACGGCGTTCGGTTGCTTCGGCACGATGTCGGCGACCGCCTTGGCGACGTCGACCGTGTTGCGCTCGACCGTGCCGGTCGCGACCGGCGCCAGGTTCAGGGCCTTCAGCGCGCGGTTCACGCCCTCGAGGCCGGCCTTGCCGTACGAGTCGTTCTGGTAGAAGACCGCGATCTTGTTCAGGCCCAGCGAGGTCAGCTGCTTCACGATCAGCGCGGTCTCGTCGTAGTACGAGCCGCGCAGGTGGAAGACGTAGCGGCTGAACGGATCGCGCAGCGCCTCGGCGCCGGTGAAGGGCCCGAAGAACGGGATCTTGGCTTCGTTGACCAGCGGCAGTGCGGCCAGGCAGGTCGGCGTGCCGACGTAGCCGAACAGCGCGAAGACCTCGTCCTTGATGAACTTCTCGGTGTTGGCCTTGCAGCGATCGGGCTCGTAACCGTCGTCGGCGGTGCGCAGGTCGATCGTGTGGTTGTTGATGCCGCCGCTGGCGTTGACCTGGTCGAAGAAGATCTTCGCGCCCTTGTTCATCTGGATGCCGAGCTGCGCCGCCGGTCCGCTGAAGGCGGCCGACTGTCCCAGCACGATGCTGCGGCCTTCCTGGGCCAGGGCGGGCAGGGCCAGGCTGGCCCCGGTGGCGGCGATCTGCCGGATCAGGTCGCGACGGTTCATGCGGGTTCCCAACAACAGCGGCTAAGTGCTTGCTTCGCCAAGATTAAATGCCTGGCTTGCGATTGGCTGAAGAGAATAGCCGCGGGGTCCTGGCATTGCTAGCGACATATGTCCGTTCGACCACAACTCGCCGAGCCCTCGACCGCGCGTGTGACATGATTTCGTGATGAGTTCCACTGTTCGCGAAACCGAGCGCGTCGTCCGCGGCGCCTGTCCGCACGACTGCCCCGACACCTGCGCGCTGCGCATCACGGTCGAGGGCGGCCGTGTGGTCAAGGTGCAGGGCGATCCCGACCATCCCACGACGCACGGCGCGCTGTGCACCAAGGTCTCGCGCTACCCGGAGCGGACCTACCACGCCGAACGCGTGCTGCACCCGCTGCGGCGCGTCGGGCCCAAGGGACGCGGCGAGTTCGTGCGCGTCGGCTGGGACGAGGCACTGGCCGACATCGCCGGCCGGCTTGCGGCCATCGCGGCGCGCGACCCCGAAGCCATCGTCCCCTACAGCTACGCCGGCACCATGGGCCTCGTGCAGGGCGAGAGCATGGCCCAGCGCTTCTTCCACCGGCTGGGTGCCTCGCTGCTCGACCGCACCATCTGCGCCAGCGCCGGCGCCGAGGCACTGACCCAGAGCTACGGCGGCAAGGTCGGCATGCACGTCGAGCATTTCGCCGAGTCGAAGTTGATCCTGATCTGGGGCAGCAACAGCATCGCCTCGAACCTGCACTTCTGGACCTACGCCCAGCAGGCCAAGCGCGAAGGCGCCAGGCTGATCTGCATCGACCCGCGGCGCACCGAGACCGCCGACAAGTGCCACCAGCACCTGGCGCTGCGCCCCGGCACCGACGGTGCGCTGGCGCTGGGCCTGATCCACGAGCTGGTCCGCAACGACTGGCTGGACCACGACTACCTCGATCGCCACACCGAAGGCTGGGCGGCGCTGCGCGACAAGGCGATGGCCTGGACGCCCGAACGCGCGGCCGAAGTCTGCGGCCTGACGCCCGACGAGGTGCGCGGCCTGGCGCGCGACTACGGCACGGCCCGGCCGGCCGCGATCCGGCTCAACTACGGCATGCAGCGCGCGCGCGGTGGCGGCAATGCCGTGCGCCTGATCGCCACGCTGCCTTGCCTGGTCGGGGCCTGGCGGCACCGCGCCGGCGGCCTGCTGCTGTCCAGCAGCGGCTGGTACCCGATCGATCACGCCGCGCTGCAGCGACCCGACCTGCTCGGCGCGCGACGGCCGCGCACCATCAACATGAGCACGATCGGCGACGACCTGCTGCGCGAGTCCTCGCCCGGCTTCGGCCCCCGGATCGACGCGCTGGTCGTCTACAACAGCAATCCGGTCGCGGTCGCCCCGGAGTCGCCGAAGGTGGTGAAGGGTTTCGCCCGCGAGGACCTGTTCACCGTGGTGCTCGAGCACTTCCTGACCGACACCGCCGACCACGCCGACTACGTGCTGCCGGCGACGACCCAGCTCGAGCACCTGGACGTGCACCGCAGCTACGGCCACACCTCTGTGCTGATCAACGAGCCGGCGGTCGCGCCGCTCGGCGAGGCGCTGCCCAATACCGAGATCTTCCGCCGCCTGGCGACCCGCCTGGGCTTCACCGAGCCCTGCTTCGCCGACGACGACGAGGCGATCGCCCGCCAGGCCTTCGGCGACCGCGTGCACTTCGACGAGCTGCGCGAGTGCGGCTGGGTCCAGCTGCCGCTGCCCGAGGCGCCGTTCGCGCAGGGCGGCTTCCCGACGCCCAGCGGACGCTGCCGCATCGAGGCGCCGGGCATCGCCTGCCCGGACTGGCTGCCCAACCACGAGTCCGCGCTCAGCACGCCCGAACTGGCGGCGCGCTACCCGCTCGCGATGATCTCGCCGCCGGCGCGCAACTTCCTCAACTCCAGCTTCGTCAACGTCAAGAGCCTGCGCGACATCGAAGGCGAGCCCCTGCTCGAGATTCATCCCGACGATGCTGCCGTGCGCGGCATCGGCGACGGCGCGCTGGTGCGCGTCTTCAACGACCGCGGCGAGTACTTCTGCACGGCCTCGCTCGGCGGGCGGGCGCGGCCCGGCGTCGTCAACGGCCTGGGCATCTGGTGGCGCAAGCTCGGCCTGCGCGGCAGCAACGTCAACGAGGTGACGCACCAGCGGCTGACCGACCTGGGCCGGGCCCCCAGCTTCTACGATTGCCTGGTCGACGTGGTCGCCGCCTGAGGATGGCCGTCGGACGTCGTCCCCTGCTCTGCGCGGTCGGAGCCCTGCTGGCCATCGCGCTGGTGGCGGCACTGGCGGGCTGCGGCAGCGTCGGCTACCTGTCGCAGTCGGTCGCGGGCCACCTGGGCGTGATGCGCGCGGCGCGGCCCGTCGAGGCCTGGCTGGCCGACGCGACGACGCCTGCCGAGCTGCGCGAGCGCCTGCTGCTGACGCAGCGCATGCGCGACTTCGCGGTGCGTGAGCTGGCGCTGCCCGACAACGCCAGCTACCGTCGCTACGCCGACCTGAAGCGCCCGGCCGTGGTTTGGAACGTGGTGGCCGCGCCCGAGCTGTCGCTGCAGTTGAAGACCTGGTGCTTCCCTGTCGTCGGCTGCGTGGGCTACCGCGGCTACTTCGACCGGGCCGGGGCCGACACCCAGGCCGCCGAGCTGAAGGCGCAGGGCCTCGAGGTCGGCGTCTACGGCGTGCCGGCCTATTCCACGCTGGGCAAGCTGCCGTTCGACTTCTTCGCGGACCCGCTGCTCAACACCTTCATCCGCTACCCCGAGGGCGAGCTCGCGCGGCTGATCTTCCACGAGCTGGCACACCAGGTCGCCTACGCGAAGGACGACACCGAGTTCAACGAGAGCTTCGCGACGGCCGTCGAGCGCCTTGGCGGCGCGCGCTGGCTGGAGCGCGAGGCGGCGCCTTCGGCCCGCGACGAGTACGCGCGCTTCGACGCGCGGCGCCGTGACTTCCGCGCGCTGACGCTGGCAGCGCGCCAGAAGTTCGACGCGCTCTACCGCGGACCGGGCAGCGAGGCGGACAAGCGCGCCGGCAAGCAGCGACTGCTGGCAGAACTGCGGGCCGAGCACCAGCGCCTGAAGGACGGGCCCTGGGCCGGCTACAGCGGCTACGACGCGTGGTTCGCCAACGCCAACAACGCAAGCCTCGGCGTGCAGGCCGCCTACAACGCGCTGGTGCCGGCCTTCGAGGCAATGTTCGACGCGCAGGGCCGCGACTTCCCGCGCTTCTATGCCGAGGTCGCGCGGCTCGCCGCCTTGCCCAAGGACGAGCGGCGCGCCACACTCCAGGCGCTCGCGCCCGTGGCGCACCATTCCCTCCAGTGAGACCCGCCGTGCCTGCCATCCACATCCATCGCGACCATGCCCTCGGCCTTGCAAGAGCCCGCGAGGTGGCGTGGAAGTGGGCCGAGCAGGCCGAGGAGAAGTTCGACATGGAGTGCACGGTGCTCGAGGGGGAGACCAGCGACACCGTCGAGTTCACGCGCAGCGGCGTGAGTGGCACGCTGATCGTTGCGCCGGATCACTTCACGCTCGAGGCCAGGCTGGGCATCCTGCTGGGCGCCTTCTCGAAGAAGATCGAGTCGGAGATCGAGAACAACCTCGATGCGTTGCTGGCTGCCGAAGGCAAGAAGCCCAAGGCCGCGGCGAAGAAGGGCGCCAGGAAAGGCTGAGCCTTGCCTGCAGGAGCGGCCGGTGAGGCCGTGAGCGCGGGTGCCTTGCTGCGCGGCGGCCGCCGCGACCGAGCGCTGCCTACTTCAGCCCTTCGATCAGGTCGATGTATTCCTGCATCGCCGACTGGTCGTCCTTGCCCTTCAGCTCGTTCCAGGCGTCCCACTTGGCGCGGCCCACCATGTCGGTGAAGCCGGGCCGCTTGCCGTCCACGTCGCCCGCAGTGGCCTGCTTGTACAGCGCGTAGATCTTCAGCAGGGTCATGTTGTCCGGCTTCTCGGGCAGGGACTTGGACTCGGCGACAGCCTTCTCGAAGGCGGCTTTCAGATCGGCCATGACGGGCGCTCCCAGGCTGGGTGGTGGTGAAATCGGATTGACGCTGTCGATGTTACCGAGCATCGTGCGGCGCAACCACAAGAGCAACCCGAGGAGACGACCGATGGCCACCGCCCTTGTCCCAGCCACCCAGGGCGAGCGCATGTCGCGCGTCGACACCGCCTGGCTGCGCATGGACACGCCGTCCAACCTGATGATGATCATCGGCGTGTGGCTGCTCGAACCCGGCGTCTCGCATGCCGCCTTGTGCCAGCGCGTCGAGGAGCGGCTGCTGAAGTACAAGCGCTTCCGCCAGAAGGTGGTCGAGGACACGATGGGCGCGGCCTGGGTCAACGATCGCAGCTTCGACCTGCAGCGCCACGTGCTGCGCGAGACCCTGAAGCCCCAGCGCGGCCAGAGCCATCGCGAGGCGCTGGAAGCGCGCGCCGCCGAGCTCGCCACGACGCCGCTCGACCCGGCCCGGCCGCTGTGGCAGCTGCACCTCATCGAGGACTACCCCGACGTCGAGGGACGCCCGGGCAGCGCGATGATCGCCCGCATCCACCACTGCATCGCCGACGGCATCGCGCTGATCTCGGTGATGCTGTCGATCACCGACGGCGGCAAGCCGCCGCCCGAACGCGCGCAGAAGCCCGACGACGAGAAGGACTGGCTCAGCGATGCGGTCCTCAAGCCCATCACCGACGTCGCGATCAAGGCCATCGGCCTGTACGGCGATGGCGTGGCGAAGTCGATGGAGGCGCTGTCCAAGCCGCAGCAGCTGTTCGGCTCGGTGGACATGGCGCTGACCGGCGCGCAGGTCGTGAAGGACGTGGCGGCACTGGCGCTGATGCCAGACGACTCGCCGACGCGCCTGAAGGGCAAGCCCGGCACCGCCAAGCGCGTGGCCTGGTGCGAGCCGATCCCGCTGGACGAGGTGCGCGCGGTCGGCAAGGCCCTGGGCGCATCGATCAACGACGTGCTGCTGGCCTGCGCGGCCGGCGCGATCGGCGGCTACCTGCGCGGCAAGGGCGACGACACCACCGGCCAGGAGATCCGCGCGATGGTGCCGGTCAACCTGCGGCCGATCGAGAAGGCCCACCAGCTCGGCAACCGCTTCGGCCTGGTGCCGCTGGTGCTGCCGATCGGCATCGCCAATCCCGTGCAGCGCGTCTACGCGGTGAAGCGCCGCATGAGCGAGCTCAAGGGCAGCTACCAGCCGGTGCTGGCCTTCGGCGTGCTGGCGGTGGCGGGCCTGCTGATCAAGCCGGTGCAGCACGCGCTGCTGAACCTCTTCGCGAAGAAGGCCACCGCGGTGATGACCAACGTGCCGGGCCCCAAGGATCCGCTCAAGTTCTGCGGCTCCACGCTGCGCCAGACCATGTTCTGGGTGCCGCAGTCAGGCGACATCGGCATGGGCCTGTCCATCCTGTCCTATGGCGGCGGGGTGCAGTTCGGGCTGATCACCGACTCGACGCTGTGCCCGGACCCGGAGAACATCATCGCGGGCTTCGCGCCGGAGTTCGAGCGCTTGCTGCTGACGACCTTGATGCTGCCATGGGGGGAGGTTTGAGCTTGGCGAGACCCGGCGCGTCCTCTCGAAGTGAGCAGGCCTTGCACAAAAGGGCCAAACTAGTGCCCATGGCGCTCCAAACCCTCCAACCCCATACCAAGGACCTCGGCGGCGGCTTCCAGGTCCGCAGGCTCCTGCCTGCCGCAGCACGACAAGCCGTCGGCCCCTTCCTGTTCTTCGACCACTTCGGTCCGATCACCGCGAAGCCCGAGGACAACCACGACGTGCGCCCGCACCCGCACATCGGCCTGGCCACCGTGACCTACCTGTTCGAGGGCGCGATGCAGCACCGCGACTCGACCGGCATCTCGCAGCGCATCGAGCCGGGCGCGATCAACTGGATGACGGCCGGGCGCGGCATCGTGCACTCGGAGCGCACACCCGAGGACCTGCGCGGCATTGAACGCCGCAGCCACGGCCTGCAGCTCTGGGCCGCGCTGCCGGCCGAGCACGAGGAGACCGAGCCGCGCTTCGAGCACACGGCCGCGGCGCGCATTCCGCAGCGCGTAGAGGCCGGCGTCACGACGCGCGTGCTGATCGGCGCCGCACACGGCCTGCGCTCGCCGGTGGGCACCCTGTCGCCGACGCTCTATGTCGACTACGCGCTCGAAGCCGGCGCCGCGACGGCCTTGCCGACGACGGCCGACGCCGAGGAGCGCGCGCTGTACGGCATTGACGCGCCCTTCGAACTCAAGATCGACGGCGCGCGCGAGCGCGTCGAGCCGCACACGATGGCGGTGCTGCCCGAGGGCGCGGTCGCGCTGCTGATCGCAGGGGACGCCGCCGCTCGCGTCGTGCTGATCGGCGGCACGACGCTGGGTCATCGCTTCCTGTGGTGGAACTTCGTGTCCTCGCGCAAGGAGCGGCTGCTGCAGGCGGGCGAGGACTGGGCCGCCGACCGCATGGGCCAGGTGCCGGGCGAGTCCGAGCGCATCCCGCTGCCCGAGCGCAAGCCGGCCTGATCCGGCTCAGGCCGCCTGGCGTGGGGCGGGCAGGCGGCGCAGTGTGCCCGGCGGGACCAGCATCCACACATTGCCCAGCACCGCGAGCGCGACGCCGGCCAGCGTGAGCCAGCCCGGCCGGTAGCCCTCGAGCGCCACCGACACGACGATGGCCAGCACCGGCGCCGCGACGCCGACCGCCGACGACGGGCCGGGGCCGACGCGGTCCTGCAGCGCCAGCCAGCAGGCGAAGGCCAGCACCGAGCCGGCCAGCGACAGGTAGAGCAGCGCGGCCCACCAGCTCACTGCGGTCGGCAGTGCCAGCGCCGTGCCGCCGGCCGCGACCGTGAGGCCGAGCACGATCGCCGAGCTGGCGCCGCTGTAGAGCATGCCGAAGCCGAGCGCCGGCCACAGCGGCAGGCCCTGCGCGCGGTTGCGGCTGGCGGTCAGGCTGCCGATCGAGGACAGGCCCACCGAGGCCAGCGTGAACAGCGCGCCGAGCGCGACCGTCGCGCCGACCGAGGCCCGGCCGAATTCGGGCGCGAAGATCAGCGCGACGCCGGCCACGCCGCACAGGCCGCCGGCGACGAAGCGCCGCGTCACCGGCACGCCCCACAACGCGCGCGCGGCCAGGCCGTTGATCAGCGGACTGGCCGAGTAGCCGACCGCGACCAGGCCCGAAGGCACGTGCTGCTCAGCGTGGTAGACGCAGATGTAGCTCAGCGAATACAGGAACACGCCCTGCAGCGCGAACAGCGCGTGCGGGCGCCAGCCGAAGCGCAGCGGTGTGCCGCGCCACAGGCACCAGGCCAGCACCACGGCGCCGGCCAGCGTGAAACGCAGCGTCACGCCCAGCTCGGGCGGGGTGTCGCCCAGCTGGTAGGTGATCGCGTGCCAGGTCGTGCCCCAGATGCCGACGCAGATGGCAAACAGCTGCCAGCTGCGCAGCCCGGGCAGGGGCCGGCCGGCGGCCGGAGGATGCGCCGACATCAGAAGCGGATGCTCGCCTGGCCGGTCTGCCCGACGCGCAGCGCGCGCTCGATGCCTTCAACGATGACCGCGTTCATGCCGAAGCTGACCGCGCCGCCGACGCGCTCGTCGGCGCGGTAGGCCTGCAGCGTGTCGCCGGGCTCCGTGCCGGGCACGCCGGTCGCGGGGTCGACGTTGGGGATGGGACAGCGCGGGCAGGGCTTCACCAGCTTCAGGCGCACCGGGCCGTCGTCGGTGTCGAAGACGATCTCGTCGAGGTGGTCCTCGCCATGCGCGTCCAGGCCGGTGAGCACGAGGTTGGGACGGAAGCGCGCCATCGTCACCGGCGGCTGCGCCTTGGCGGCCAGGCGCTCGTTCAGGCCGTCGAGCGAAGCCTGCGACACGACCAGCAGCGGGTAGCCGTCGCTGAAGGCGTTCTCGGCCTCGATGGCGCCGGTCCAGGCGCGGTTGGACAGGCGCTTGTGCTCGGGGTCGAAGCGCGCGAGCCGCAGCTCCTGGCGCAGGAAGTCGCTGAACCAGCGCGCCGCCAGGTCGCCCATGTCGTAGGCCGCGACCTCGTCGTCCCAGACGCGCACGCGGGTCGGCTGCTCGACGGTGTCGAGCGCCAGGTGCAGCGCCAGCATGCCGGGCGCACGCAGCACCAGCTCGCTGTGCTTGAGCGTGCATTGCACCAGGGCCATGCGCGGCAGCTCGCGCTGGCTGACGAACTCGCCCTCGCTGTCGACCACCATCCAGGCGCGGTCGAACTCGAGGCCGGTCTCGATCAGCAGGCATTCGTCCAGCGCGACGCCCGCGCAGGACTTGATGGGATAGACGTGCAGGGACGCCAGCGTGACGGTGAGATCGCTCATGCAGCGATTGTCGTCGGGCGCTCCGACCTTCAGCGACCGAGCAGCTTCTTCAGCTTCTCCCTGGCGGCTTCCTTCGCGGCATCCTTGGCCTGTTCCTTCGGCGTGCCTGGCGCCGAGGCACCGCTGGCTGCGGTCGACGGCGTGCCGAGCAGGCCGCCGAGCACGCCCTTCGTGCGCTCGTTCAGCGCTTCCTTCGCGCGGTTGCTCAGCAGCGCGGCGGCCACCGCCGTCCACTGCACCTCGTAGCCGACGGCCTCGAAGGGGCCGACCAGGCGCACCGGCACGGTCACGCCCTTCAGCGCCGCGAGGTCGGCGCCGCCCTGGCCCTCGGCGGTGCCGGTGACGGTGGCCTTGGCGAGGTAGTCGATGCGGCTCTTGCCGAGGTCGATCAGCCCCTCGCCACCGACGCGCAGGAAGGGGCTCTTGGCCGACAGGTCCTTGCTGCGCGCCACGCCGCCGGCGATGTCGAAGCTGGCCGAGATCTCGGAGAAGTCGGTCTTCTCCTCGGCGCTGGCGGCCTGCACCACGTTCTGGTCCAGGCTCACGGCCGAGCGCCACTGCCGCAGCAGCTTGGCGAGGTTGATGCCGCGCACCGCGCCGTCGCGCAGCTGGAAGGCGGCCTGGCCGGCGAGCTGCTGCTTGAACTGGCCGACGCTGGCGCCGCGCGTCGTCACGTCGGCGGTCACGCGGCCTCGGCCCTCGAGCTTCCTGAACTGGGCCACGTTGTCCAGCAGTTGCGCGATGTCGACGTCGGCGGCATCGAGCCTGAAGCCCAGGCGCTGCGCGTTGGCGTCGGCCGAGGCCTGGGCGTTGAAGCGCCCGCTCCAGGCCTTGCCGGAGAGCTGGCTGACACGCAGCACGCCGCCGGCGAGCGTCGCGTCGACGGCGGCATCGGCCACGCGGTAGGGCGGGTAGACCAGGCTGCCGGCGCGCAGGCTGAAGTTGCCGTCGACGGCCTTCAGCCCCGAGAGGTCGATCACCGGGTCGGCGGCCGCGGGTTGGCCGGCCGCCGGCTTCGCCGCAGCGGCCGGCGCGACGAAGCGGGTCAGGTCCAGCGCGGCGAAGCGCGCCTGCGCGTCGATGCGCGGCACCGCCTTGGCGAGGTCGGCGCGGCCGTTGAGGTTGAACTTCTGCTCGTTGATCGCGCCGTCCAGGGTCCAGCTCGCGTCCTGGGCGCCGGCCCTGGCCTGGCCCTGCAGCGCCACGTTCATCGGCGGCAGCGAGGGGTCGGTGAAGGCGAGCTTCAGCTGCAGTGCGTCCAGGGCCGCGGCCAGAGGCTGCGGCGCGAGGGCGAGGTCGGCGCTGGCCTGGCCGCGCACCGTGCGGCCGGCGCCGCTGCCGTCGACGGCGACCTTCACGCCCGGCACGCGGATGCGCTCGAAGCTGCCGCTGGGCGCCTGCGACTCGAAGGCCATCTTCACCGACTGCACGCCCTTGAGGCTGGCGCTGCCCTTGAGGGCGCTGCCCTCGAGCTTGTCGCCGGTCACCTGCAGCCGCGGCCAGGCCAGCGTCGCCGCGATCGCGCTGTCGCCGCTGCGGCCGGACAGCTCGAGGGCCAGGGCCTCGAGCTGCAGCGCGCGGTCCTTCGGCTCGAAGCGCAGCCTGTCCAGCGCCAGCTTGCTGTCCTTCAGGCTCATGCCGAGACGATCGCCCGACAGCACGAGCTTCAGCTGGTCGGCACGCAGCGCACCGCTGCCGCCGTCGTAGGCCAGCGCGCCGCTCAATCGGGCATCGAGCTGCTTGACCTTGAAGCCTTCGCCGCGCAGCGCCAGCTTCAGGTCGGACAGCGCCACGCTCGCGGGCGCACCGGCCGGCAGGGCCAGCTCGAGCTGGCCGTCGAGCTCGATCTGCGCGTTGAGCAGCGGCTCGGCCAGCACGGCCTGGCCGACGAAGCGCACCGGTGACCGGGCGCCGTCGGCGAGCCGCCCGGTCGACAGCTCCTGCACGATGAAGCGGCCGTCCAGGCCGGTCTTCGCGTCCTTCACGGTGGCCTGCAGGTCCTTCAGCTCGATGCGGCTGACGTCGAACTTCAGCTCGCGGCCCGAGGAAGCGTCCGGCGCGTCCGCCTTCGCGTCGGCCGGCGCCGGGCTCAGCAGGTCGTCGATGCTGCTGCGGCCGTCGGCGTCGCGCG
Organism: uncultured Methylibium sp.; assembly: GCA_964622685.1. Lineage (GTDB taxonomy): Bacteria > Pseudomonadota > Gammaproteobacteria > Burkholderiales > Burkholderiaceae_C > Methylibium. The sequence continues at coordinate 3,837 of CAZUUU010000034.1, read as the reverse complement.
CATAGGCCACGCGCACGCCGTTGGCGGCAACGCGGCCGACCGCGAGCTGGCGGCTCGTCAGCAGCGGCATCAGCTGGATCGACAGGGTCGCCTCCTTGAGCGAGGCGAACTCGGCGGGCTTCTTGTGCTCGCTGAGCCGGACGTCGCGCAGGCTCACCTCGAGTCGGGGAAAGACCGACAGCGCGATCGGCCCGTCGATCGCCAGCGTGCGCGACTTGTGCTCGCGCATCCAGTCGATCAGCACGCCCTTGTAGCGGTTGGGGTCGAAACTGGCGACCAGCCACGCGGCCGCGGCCACGACGAGGCCCAGCAGCACGGCCAGGGCGATCAGCGAACGGAGGAGCCAGCGGGGCATGTCGCGTGTCGTCAGTGGGGCGTTTCATTGTGCCGCCGGCCGCATCGCCCCGAGGGCGCTGCCTACAATGAAGCGCAATGAATCGTTTCGCAACCGATCGTTTCGACGTGTGCGTGCAGGGTCGCGGCGCGGTGGGTCAGGCGCTGGCCCTGTCGCTGTCGCGCCTGGGCCTGCGTGTCGCGCTGGCCGGCGGTGCGGCGCCTGCGGCGGCCGCCGGCCCCGACGTGCGGACCTATGCGCTGAGTGCGCGCTCGGTGGCGTTGCTGCAGCAGCTCAAGGTCTGGGACGCGCTGCGGGCCGCGCGCCCGCCGGTCGCGACCGCGGTGCTCGACATGCAGGTGGCGGGCGACGCCGGCGGTGCGCTCGAGTTCAGCGCCTGGCAGCAGGGCGTGCGCGAGCTTGCCTGGATCGTCGATGCGGCTGCGCTCGAGCGCGAGATGGCGACCGCGCTGCGCTTTGCGCCGCACGTCAGCGTGGTCGATGCGGCCGTGCCGGCCGAGCTGGTGGCGCTGTGCGATGGTCGCGATTCGCCGCAGCGCGAGGCGCTGGGGGTGGCGGTGGAACGCATCGATTACGGGCAGCGCGCCGTGGCCGCGCGCCTGCGCTGCGACCGGCCGCACCTGGGTCGCGCCTGGCAATGGTTCCGTTCGCCCGACGTGCTGGCGCTGCTGCCCTTCGACATCGACGAAGGCCGGGGCTACGGCCTCGTGTGGTCGCTGCCGCAGCAGCGCGCCGACGAGCTGATGGCCGCCGATGCCGCCAGCTTCGAAGCGGCGCTGGCCGAGGCCAGCCAGGGCGCCGCCGGCCGGCTGCAACTGGCCGGCGAGCGTGCCGCCTGGCCGTTGAGCCTGGCGCGCGCGACGCGCTGGCACGGCCCGGGCTGGGTGCTGCTGGGCGATGCGGCCCACGTGGTGCATCCCCTGGCCGGCCAGGGGCTCAACCTCGGCCTGGCCGATGTCGACACGCTGACGGCGGTGCTGGCCGAGCGGGCCGCGCGCGAAGCCTGGCGACCGCTGGGCGACGAACGCCTGCTGGCGCGCTACACCCGCGCCCGCGCCGCGCCGACCTGGGCGATGGGGCAGGTCACCGACGGCCTGCTGCAGCTTTTCGCGCGCCAGGGCGCGCCCTGGAGGGAACTTCGCAACCGCGGGCTCGGTCTGGTCGACCATGTCCCGGCGCTGAAGCGCTGGCTAGGGCATCATGCGCTGCAAGGTTGAGGCGTCACGGCCGACTCATTCGCAAAGCTGCAAGGACCTCCGATGAAGTTCAAGTTCTCCGCCCTCGCAGCGATCGCCGCCGCGCTGGCTGTCACCGCGACGGCCCAGGTGCCGCAGGAAGCGGCCATCCGCAGGGGGCTGGCCGAGCGAGGCTTCACGCAGGTCGAGTCCGTGGCGCGGTCGCCGATCGCGGGCCTGTTCGAGGTGAGGCTCGACCAGGACATCTACTACACCGACGCGGAGGGCCAGTACATCGTCCAGGGCGAGATCATCGACCTCAAGACGCGGCGCAACCTGACGCAGGATCGGCTCAACAAGATCTACGGCATCGACTTCGACAAGCTGCCGCTGAAGGACGCGGTGGTGTGGAAGACCGGCACCGGCTCGCGCAAGATTGCCGTGTTCTCCGACCCCAACTGCGGCTACTGCAAGCGCTTCGAGCGCGAGCTCTCGACCGTCAAGGACCTGACGGTCTACACCTTCCTGGTCCCGGTCCTCGGCGGCGACTCGCCGGAGAAGGTCAACGCGATCTGGTGCGCCAAGGACCCGACCCAGGCCTACCGCAACTGGATGGTCGATGGCGTCGAGCCGCCAAAGCTGCTGGGCGCTTGCAAGACCTCGCCGATCGATCGCAATGTCGCTCTGGGGCGCAAGCACCGCGTGCAGGGCACGCCGGCCATCTTCTTCGAGGACGGCACGCGGGTGCCCGGCATGCTCAACGCCGCCCAGCTCGAGAAGCAGCTGGCGGCCAGCAGCAAGTCCTGATCAGCAAACCGGCCTGCCATGGAAAAAGGGCCCCGAGGGGCCCTTTTCCCTGAAGGCGCCGCGGCGGGCGCGTCCCGCTCCGCTCACTTGCTGCTGCGGGCAGCCAGGCGCAGGTCGGTGGCGGTCACGCTGCCACGCTGGGGCAGGCTGCCGTTGACTTCGGCGTAGGCGAAGTCCAGTTCGCCGGCGGCGCGGGCACGGGCCAGTTCGGCTTGCACTTCGCTGCGGGTCACGCCGGCGACCGAGGTCGTGGCCTTGGGGGCCTTCAGCGTCACGACCGGCAGGTCGATGCCGCCGTAGACCTCGTTCGAGGCATTGCCCTGGGCTTGGGCGGAGAAGCCGACCAGCGAGGCGGTCAGGGCGACAGCAGAGATCTTGAGGATGGCGTTCATGGTGGAGTCCTTTCAGGGTTGTCCGTTGCGGTGACTGAAATTTAGGCTCATCTGATCCAGAGATAAATCGCCAAGATACGAATGCACTGTTCTGATATTTAGAACAACTGGCCAGAAAGCCTCGGTGTGAACCCATGTACGGCCCGAAACGCCTGGCGGACGCAGTTCGGGGCCGCCAGGCGTCGACGACCTAGGGGCTGGAGAGGTGGACGGCCCGGTGGCCGGCCCGGAGGGCGTCGCGCGGCCACTGCAGTCACAATCGCCGGCGCTTCCGCGAACCCCTGAACGCCGCGAATGATTCGCTACCGCCTCGACGTGGCCGATGCCCCGGCCCACCAGTTCCGCGTCACCCTCACCGTCGCCGAACCGCCCGCCGAGCAGGTGCTGAGCCTGCCGGTCTGGATCCCCGGCAGCTACCTGGTGCGCGAGTTCGCGCGCCACCTGTCCGGTCTCGAGGCACGCCAGGGCAGCCGCGCCATCCCCCTGGTGCAGCGCGACAAGGCGACCTGGGTCGCCGGCTGCCGCGGGCGTGGCGCGCTGGTGGTCAGCTACCTCGTGCATGCCTTCGACACCTCGGTGCGTGCGGCCTACCTCGATGCGCAGCGCGGCTTCTTCAACGGCACCAGCGTCTTCCTGCGCGTGCATGGGCGCGAGCAGGATCCGCAGCAACTGACGTTCGGCAAGCTGCCCCGGGGCTGGCAGGTGGCGACCGCGCTGCCGGCGGTCGGCAAGGCCTGGCAGGCGGCGGACTACGACGAGCTGGTCGACCACCCGGTCGAGCTGGGGCGCTTCTGGCGCGGCAGCTTCAAGGCCGCCGGCGTGCCGCACGACTTCGTCGTCGCCGGCGCCTTGCCCGGCTTCGACGGCGAGCGCCTGCTGGCCGACTGCAAGCGCATCTGCGAGGCGCAGATCGCCTTCTGGCACGGTCGCAAGAAGCCGCCGTTCGGGCGCTACGTCTTCCTGCTCAACGCCACCGAGGACGGCTACGGCGGCCTCGAGCACCGGGCCAGCACCGCGCTGATCGCCAGCCGCCGCGACCTGCCGCACGCCGGCATGAAGCCCGGCGCCGACGGCTACGTGACCCTGCTCGGCCTGATCAGCCACGAGT
>CAZUUU010000033.1:0-25558 GCA_964622685.1 uncultured Methylibium sp. | reverse complement strand
CGCTGGAGCGTTTGCAGAAGGCGGATCCGCGATGCCATGCGCTCATCGTCGGCGGCGACGAGGTCAGCTACGGCAGACGACCTAGCGATGCTGCGAACTGGCGCGAGAAGATGCTGCGCGAGGTGAAGCTGGATGCGACCCGCACGCACTTCCTGGGGCGTGTGCCGCGCCAGCGGTACCTGCGTGTGCTGCAGGCGTCGGCCGCGCATGTCTATCTGACCTACCCCTTCGTGCTGAGCTGGTCGTTGCTGGAGGCAATGGCCTGCGGGGCGCCGATCGTGGCGTCGGATACGGAGCCGGTGGCAGAGGTGATCCGCGATGGCGTAGAAGGCGCGCTCGTGGAGTTCTTCAGCGCCCGCGTGCTGGCTCGCCGCCTGGAGTCTCTACTGCAGAGCGCCGAGGCCGGCGCCAAGTACCGCGTGCAAGCGCTGTCGGCAGTCAGGCGATTCGGCCAAGACCGAGGTCTGGCGGGCTATGACCGATGCGTGGCCGGCACCGGTGATCGCGATCTTGTTCAGCCGACGGGTCCTTGCACGAATAGGAGAGTCGCTGCGATGCCATCAACCGATCAAAAAGGAGTTGTTGCATGAACGTCGTGCTGCACATCGTTCTCTTGGCGCTGACCGGTGGGACCGCGCACGCTGGCGGGGTGACGACCTACGAACCGGTGAAGTGGACCAAGTTCGTGCCAGTCGAAGGCCAGCCGCTGCCGGTGCCAGAGCAGTGGCTGGACACTGAGGAAGCGCGTATCGCGCACAACTTGAAGCTGCCCGACGCGGTGCCCAAGCCAGTGCCGTTCGACTTCAAGGCGGCTGGCTCCGGGGCCTTGTTCACCAGTGATCGCAAGGTCGCGGTGAAGTACTTCGATCACCTGTGCAAGACCGAAGCTGGGGAGTGGATCTTCAAGACGGTCAAGGATGTCGAGGGGCTTTACTTCGCTCGGCCGCAGAGGCCACCGACCAGCGACCAGCTCGCCGACCCTTACGGGCCGGAGATGCCGTGGATACAGCGGGTGTTCTTGCTCACCGGGGACAGCCTCAAGTGGCACGGAGCTTGGTTCGTTCAGCCACCGATCTACAACTACAAGTTCGTCGAGCAGCCGCGGCGTGATGTGAAGTGGCAGGCAGGCCTCCGCGAGCGATACATCAGGCTGTTTGGGTACACGCGCGAGCCTGCGTTGGACCAGAACGGAAGGCCGACGGTCTATCTCAAGGACGAGACTCCGATGCAAGTCGTTGGCATACCGCAGCCGACGGCACGCTACGGCTATACCTGGCGCGGAATCAGAAGAGAGCGTGATCGCGAGCACAACGTTGCCGGCGGCGAAGTGCTGATCTACGACTTGGTGACGCAAGAAGTACTGGCTGTGCGTCGACAGTTCTTGATTGCCGGGAAGAACCCACGTGGCAGGGAAAGGACGCTGTGGGAGATCGCGGCCCGATGCCGGGAGCTACCAGGGCATCTAGATGGCGGTGAGTTCTCGCAGTTCGCGTTCGATGTGCTCCAGACCACGGAACGGTCAACCACTAAAGGGAGATGATCATGCCGACGCCTTTCAACACTGATGTCAGCTCGCTCTACGGCTACGTTCTACAGCAGATGGCCGCAGAGTCGTACTTTGAGGGGGTGGCACCAACTGACGCGAGCTTGATCAGGCGCCGACTGCTTCTAGGAACCAACCGAGAAGGCTACCGCGATGGGCCGCCCGAACTCAACGAAGGGTATCGCGGCTACACGCGCATGACCTCGTCGCAAGCCGACGAGTTCCTGAGCAGATTCCAGATCGTTCACCAGTGGTCTGATAACCCTAGTACCGACCCCAACGGCAACCCGGTCGCGCCTCGACCCGGCCCCGAAGGTCGACCTGACAGACCGCAGCTCTTCGACGAGCTCTTGGCAAATACAGGGCTATCGGCGACGCTGATTCGCACGAAGGACAGTGCGGGCAACTTGATCAATCAGTACACCTTGGCCATCCGCTCCACCGAGTCGCGCCATTGGAGAGCCGGCGGCGACCGCGAGCGCGACGGCCTCGGCGCAGACATTGGTGACTTGGTGCCGAACGGCTTTGCGTTGGCCCAGCTCAACGCGTTGCAGCTGTACTACCAGTGGCTCAAGGACAACAACCATCTGCCGGCCGGGGCGCGACTGGACGTTACCGGCTACAGCCTGGGTGGTCATCTGGCGACGGTCTTCACCGAGATTCACCGCGCCGACCTCGACATCCAGTTTGGCCAGACCGTCACATTCAACGGTGCGGGTCGCGGCTCATGGAACAGCGCTGCGGGTTCCTTGAGCGACATGATCGACTACTACCGCGCGGTCTTGAGCGATCCGCGGGTTGCCCCTGATCCGGGCGGCGGTATCGCCACGAGCCTGCGGGGGGGCGCAATCGCCCGGCTAGGCAGTGCCTTCGATGCGAGGTCAAGCTACAACGACGAGCGGCATGCGTGGGCAGTCATCGCTACGCAAATCAGATTCGGCCTATCGATCCTAGCGCCGAGCAGCGAAAGCCGCACCGGCACCCTGGCCGACGACATCATCACCCAGGTGTTCGGCTACGAGAGCATCCACAACACCAACTTTACCGCCAACTCGGGCTACCACGGGCCGGCGCTGCGCGTCGGCATCGAGTCCCAGCCACTAGTGGAGGGTCTGCTCGACGACTTCGGCAGCGGCCACTCGATCACCCTGATCGCTGATTCGCTCGCGGTCCAGCGCGTCATGCGCACGCTCGCTCCCTCGTTCAAGCCTGCGGACTTCGTCGGCATGCTGCCGGGGCTGTCGAACAAGAGGCCGATCACGGGCGCGGATGCGAACTACGAGACCGATGCCCTCGAGAATGCACTGGATGGACTGCGGCGCATCGTCCTTGGTGAGAGTGTTGCCCGTACCTCAGCCAGAGACGGCGCCGGTGGCTTTGGTGACATCACAACACGCGAGCAGTTCCACACCAACCTTGAGGCGCTGACCCGGGCCGATGCCCTTGAGGCTCTGGCGGGCCTCGTGACCATTGGTGCGACCAGCGGTGGCGCCCTGCAGGCAGCCTCCCGCACCGACTTCGCTGCGTTCCTTACGCTGCACACCCTGTCACCGGTGGCAATCAAGGCGACGACTGGCAACGAAGCCGCAGTTGCGGCGGCGCTGGGCGGTGCATGGAACTCGGTTCATCAGGCCTGGATGGCCGATGGTGCACAGACGCCTACACAACGGCAGCAAGGGCTGGCCATCTACTCGGACCAATACCTCGCCGATCGCGCCGCGATGCTCGACACGCTGGTGGCGCGCAACATGCTTAACGCCGAATCGACCTTGTCTGGCGGCCAACTCGGCCGTGCACTCACGCAGTCCCTTGTCTATGAGGACCTTGCCAGTGGTCTCGTGATCCGCGCCGGACATGCCGATGGAGACAGTCAGCGTGTCCGAGTCTGGTTCGGCGGTGATGGATCGGACGGACCTCCGGTAGTCAGTGGTCTGGCCGATCGCCTCTACGGTGGTGCCGGCGACGACACACTCGACGGTCTGGGAGGTGCCGACCGCCTCGAAGGCCAATCAGGGAATGACGGCCTGTACGGCGGCGCGGGCAGCGACACCCTGCTCGGCGGCACCGGCAACGACGTGCTCAACGGCGGCGCCGACAACGACCGCCTCCTCGGCGGTCAGGGCCTGGATGTCTACGGCTTCAGTGCCGGCTGGGGTGCCGATGCGATCGTCGACAGCGATGGCTCGGGCGGCATCTTCGTGGACGGATTGGCGCAGATCGACGGCGCGGGTGCCATCAAGATCGCTGAAGGCACCTGGCAGACGCCAGACCGCCGCATCAACTACAGCCTGGTGCCGATGGATGGCGGACGCAGCGACCTGTTCATCAGTTTCTCTGACCGCAATGACGTCATCCGCATCGAGGACTGGAGCGATCAACGCCGTCTCGGCATCACCCTGCCGGGCAGCATTGCCCCGCCGCCGGCCAACGGCAGCTTGCTGGCTGGCGACATCATCAAGCAGTTCGAAGGAACCACCTACGCCACGATCCCCGACGGTGGTTACGTCAGTGCCGGCGTCCACGCAGACGCGCCGGACGTTCTGATCGGGGGCCAGACCAACGACAGTCTCAGCGGGCTGGGCGGCAACGACGGCCTCTCCGGGGGCGAAGGGCACGATCTTCTCGAAGGTGGCGCGGGTCACGACTTGCTGATCGGCGGCCTGGGCGCAGACACTCTCAACGGCGGCACGGGCAATGACCTGATCTACGGCAGCGGGGTCGGCGGCATCGATCGGCCCACGCGCACGGATTTCACGCCACCGACGACGACCGGCTTGGAAGTCGCCCGCGGGTTCAGCTGGGTGGCTGCGAGAGCCGATGCGCCACGCTGGCAAGGTGACACGGCGACCATGCGCTATGTCGGCGTGACAGGCGCCTACGTGAATCCGCAGTTCACCAGCGGCGGGCAGGTCTACGTGGAGGCCCATAGCAACGTCATCGACGGCGGCGCCGGCGACGACTACATCGTCGCCGGCTCCGGGATGGACGTCGTGCACGGCGGTGACGACAACGACGACATCATCGGCATGCGGGACGACGATCTGCTGTTCGGCGACGCCGGAGACGACTTCATCTGGGGTGATGGGCAGGGGGCTGTGGGTACCGCCGAGTACACCCCGCCGGACCAGCAAGGCGACGACATCTTGATCGGCGGCGCCGGTGATGACGTGCTGGTCGGCCAGGGCGGGCGCGATCAGCTGTACGGCGGCGCCGATGACGACATGCTGTGGGGGGACTACACCGACGTGGAGGACACGCCGCTCGACACGCACGGTGAAGACTTCCTTGATGGCGGCGCAGGCGATGATCGCCTGGCAGGAGGAGGACTGAACGATACCGTGATTGGAGGGATCGGCAACGATCGACTCTGGGGCGATGGCAGCGCTGGCGAGGGGCTGACGTTGGAGGTGCAGGGGCGAGATGATCTCGAGGGCGGGGCCGATCACGACCAGATCCACGGCGGCGGCAGTGACGACAGGCTGGACGGCGGGACTGGCAACGACAGCCTCTGGGGTGACGATGACATCGATGAGCAGATTGAGGTCTCATCGCACGGCCGGGACACTTTGGACGGCGACGCCGGCGACGACTACCTGGAAGGTGGTGCGAACAGCGACACGCTGATGGGCGGCACGGACAACGACACGCTGTTCGGTGACGGGCGGCTCTATGCCAGCGATCGCTACGGTGTCGACTTCCTGGATGGCGGATCCGGAAACGACTATCTCGATGGCGGCGGCGGAGCCGACGCGCTCATGGGTGGGGATGGCCACGACTATCTGTACGGTGACGGTGGCGCGGTCGACATCCACTCCATCGATCATGGCGCGGACCACCTCGATGGGGGGGCCGGCAATGACTGGTTGTTCGGCTACGGCGGCGACGATGTCCTTGTTGGCAGCGACGGTAACGACTGGCTCGCCGGTGAAGACTATGACGGTCGCCTGCTCAGCTCTGCCTTGACGGGTAACGACCGGCTGAGTGGCGGCGCTGGCGCTGATACCCTCCACGGAGGCAACGGCGTCGACACGCTGGACGGCGGAGCGGGAGACGACCTGCTCGTCGGAGGCGAGGGAGCAGACGTCTATGCCTTCAGCGCTGGTTGGGGGCACGATGTGCTGGTGGATGCGGGCCCTTCACAGGGTGTCGCCGACGTCGTCGTGTTCGCGGAAGGTGTTGCGGTGTCGGACGTGACCCTGAGCGCTCTGGCCGACTTCGGCCTGCAGATCAGATTCAGCGGTGGTGATGAAGTTGTCGTACAACGGCAATTCGCGCCGAGCGACAGCTCGAACCCTTACGGGCAAAGCATTGAGACGATCGTCTTCGCGGACGGCACCGTCTGGGACTATTCGACGATCACGCGAATGGTCCTCGCTTCGACCGATGGTGACGACAGCCTGGTCGGCTACTGGACCAACGACACGGTGTCGGGTGGTGACGGCAACGACACGTTGCTCGGCAACGCCGGGGCCGATCTGCTCGAGGGCGGAACAGGCTCCGACTCGTTGGACGGCGGCGTCGGAGATGACACGCTAGTAGGCGGCACGGGTTCGGACACGATGTTCGCCGGCGACGGCGACGACCACCTGCAAGGCAACGGGGCGTACGACCAACTGTACGGTGGAGCGGGGAACGACACGCTGGACGGTGGGCAGAGCCGTGGGCCCGGCTATTTCTCGGATCTCCTCGGTGCCTACATGGACGGAGGCGATGGCGACGACGTCTACTTGTTCGGGAGAGGCTCTGGGAATCAGAGCGCTCGGGATAACGGTCTGCTCGGCAGCAGTTTTGACACCGTCTTGCTTGGTGCAGGCGTCGTGCCTTCCGATGTGACGCTCACTCGCGTCTCGGACTATGGACTGTTGATTCAGATCAACGGCACAGATGATCAGCTTCTTGTCGACAACCACTTCTATCCTCTGTACCCGACCAGCACGTTGGAGCGACGGATCGAGAGCATTGCGTTCTCTGATGGAGCACGATGGGATTTGGCTGCGATCAACAGTCGCGTACTGAATTCGACGTCTGGTGACGATCTGCTCGTTGGCTACGCTGACATTGACGACCTGTCTGGAGGCCGCGGCAATGACACGCTCGATGGTGGTGAGGGTGCCGACACGCTCGCTGGCGGCGATGGCGCTGACTGGCTGAGCGGAGATCTGCATGCCGACTTGCTGGACGGCGGCAATGGCAATGACTCGCTCTTCGGCGGGGACGGTAGCGACGTGCTTGCCGGCGGCGCCGGAGCGGATACGCTTAGTGGAGGGGCAGGCAACGATACCCTGGACGGCGGTGCTGGGGACGACTTTATCGAAGGCTCCGAAGGCATCGACACGTTCCGCTTTGCATTGGATTCGGGCAATGACACGGTGTACGCGCTCGAAGCGGACGCTGCGAATCAAGATCGCATCGAGTTCTTGGCCGGTGTCGACCCCGGGGATGTCACGGTCACGCAGTCGGGCGGCGACTTGATTCTCGGCATCAACGGAAGCTCCGGCCAGCTCGTCGTTCAGCACTACTTCTCTTCGTCCTACACGGCTCCTCGTATCGTCTTCAACAACGGCACCAACTGGGACTACGCGACCACCAGCAGCCTGATCTCCGTCACGGTACCAGCCGGAGTGGCGATCAACGGCGGCAGCGGCGGCGAGTCGTTGCAGGGTGGGGACGGTGCCGACTACGTCTATGGGAATGGTGGCAACGACACCTTGGATGCCGGCGCTGGCAACGATCACCTTGCGGGGGGCGCCGGCAACGATGTCTACCTGTTCGGTCCGGGATGGGGCCACGACACCGTCTATCAGCAGGATGCGTCGACCAACACGGTCGACGAAGTTCGGATGGGCGTGGGCATCGCGGCATCCGACGTTCTGCTGACCAGAGACGCCTATGACCTGTTGATTCGCGTCCTCGGGACAGCCGACAGCCTGCGGCTGAAGGACCACTACTATCCGTCCCCATCGCCGAACAGGATCGACCGAATTGCATTCGCCGACGGAAGAGTCTGGGACTCGGCGATGATCGAACTGATGGTTGGAGCTGGCGATGGTGGGCAGACGCTAATTGGTGGCAGCAATGACGACGCGTTGCTCGGTGGGGGGGACGGTGACCGGGCGTTAGGCGGAGCCGGCGATGACATGCTGCAAGGCGGCGGCGGCAAGGACGGATTGTTCGGCGAAGCGGGCGACGACAGCCTGACAGGCCAAGACGGCGACGACACGCTCCTCGGTGGCCTCGATAACGACTTGCTGGACGGCGGCGCGGGCCGAGATCTGCTGGATGGCGGCCTGGGGAATGACACCTACGTCTTCGCTCTTGGGTCCGGCAAGGACACCATCAGCAGCTTTGACGCCACCGCTGGCCGAGTGGATCTGGTTCGTCTGGGAGTGGGCATCACGGCCGACAACTTGGTAGCGACCAACTCCGACTGGATTGAGCGATCGTTGCTCCTGTCGGTTCGCGGCACCTCAGACAGCCTGCAGATCGACGGCTTCTTCTCCGAAGATGGAGCCGGAGGCCGTCAAGTTGATCAGGTCATCTTCGCCGATGGCACCGTCTGGGGTGTGGCCGACATCAAGTCCCGCGTGCTGACAGCCAGTGACGACAACGACCGCCTCGTAGGCTACGCCACCGATGACTCGATCGAGGGTCTGCTGGGGGACGATCTGATCTTCGGCCTCGCGGGTGACGACACGTTGGACGGCAGTCACGGTGAAGACGAGCTGCGCGGCGGCGATGGTGCGGACGTGATTCTGGGCGGCAATCAGCACGACGACCTGGATGGCGATGAGGGTAATGACACCCTCCACGGCCAGGACGGTAACGATACCTTGAGTGGTGGGTTCGGTGACGATCTCCTGTATGGCGGTGCCGGCAACGACGTACTGTCCGGCGGCGGCAGCGCACATGGTGGCACCAACAACGACACCCTTGACGGCGGCGCAGGTGATGACGAACTGCTCGGGAGTGACGGATACGCAACCTTCCTGTTCGGTCGAGGTGACGGACAAGACCGGCTCTTCGGAAGCGTCAGTTCGGAACAGCGCAATGTCCTGCAGTTCAAGGCGGGGGTATCACCATCGGATATCCGGGTCGCGCGAGTTGCCGAGAACGCCTACTACAACTGGCTCGAACTCAGCATCGTTGGCAGCGGGGATCGTGTCAGGGTTGGTAGCTTCTTCAACTCAAGCGGCTCGCTCGGCCAGCAGACGTCGCTGCAGACCGTCCGCTTTTCCGACGGAACCACTTGGGATGCACCGATGCTGGCAGCGATGGCAACCCTCGCGCCGATCACAGGCACGGCGCTTGCGGACTCCCTCAGCGGAACCGCAGCTTCAGAGATTCTTGCCGGCCTGGGTGGCAACGACAGCCTCGATGGTGGTGGCGGCGACGATTGGATCGACGGCGGTACTGGCGCGGACGCCATGACAGGCGGCGTCGGAGGTGACACCTACGTTGTCGACAACACGTCTGACACCGTCGTTGAGAACGCTGGCGAAGGCAACGATACGACCGTGAGCTCGGTCGACTGGGTGCTTGGTGACAACGTGGAGACGCTAAGGCTGGTTGGGGCAGCGGCCATTGCCGGTAGCGGCAATGCGATGAGCAACGCGTTAGCCGGCAACAGCGCCAGTAACGTTCTGAATGGCGGAGAGGGCGCCGACACGATGAGCGGAGGTGCCGGCGACGACGTCTACGTCGTCGATGACTCTGGCGATGTCGTGACGGAAGGGGTTGGCGGGGGCGTTGACACCGTGCGATCGAGCTTGACCTGGACGCTCGGTGCCGACTTGGAGAACCTAACGCTCCTCGGAACGCTTGCTGTAAGCGGGACTGGCAATGCAGGTGCGAACGTGTTGCAGGGCAACTCTGCCAACAACGTGCTGACGGGAGGTGCGGGGGCCGACACGATGCTCGGAGGTGCAGGAGACGACCTTTACCGCGTTGATGTCGCTGGGGATCTAGTCATCGAGTCCGTCAATGAGGGTATCGACACGGTTGAGACCGTACTGACATGGGGGTTGGCCGAGAACATCGAGCGCCTTGTACTGACTGGAACTGGTGCCATCAACGGTACGGGCAATGCGCTCGACAACGCGCTGACCGGCAACAACGCGGCCAATCGGCTTGATGGAGGAGCAGGCATCGATACGATCGCAGGTGGTGCGGGCAACGACACCTACGTCGTAGACGACCATGGCGATCTGGTGATTGAACTCACCGCTGGCGGCACGGACACCGTGGAAGCATCCGTGAGCTACTTGCTGCCCGCGGAGGTCGAACGCCTGACGTTGATCGGGGCTGGCGCGATCAATGGTACGGGCAATGCGCTGGCAAATGCACTGATCGGCAACGCCGCGGCCAACCGCATCAATGGCGGCGCCGGCATCGATTCGATGACCGGGAATGGCGGAGACGATACGTATGTCGTCGACAGCACGGGCGACAGCATCATCGAGGCCATCAACGGCGGGAACGACACCGTCGAGTCGACGATCAGTTGGACCTTGGCCGGCAACCTCGAGAATCTTGTGCTCGTCGGGTCGGGCACGATCAATGCCACCGGCAACTCTGCGACCAACGTGCTGACGGGAAACAGCGCGGCAAACGTGCTCGTTGGTGCGGCTGGCGCCGATACCATGTCCGGCGGCGATGGTGATGATGTCTATGGTGTCGACAACGTGCTTGACGTCGTCGTCGAGATGGCCGCGCGAGGCGCTGACCGGATCGAGTCCAGCGTCTCGTACACGCTCTCTGCCTGGACTGAGAACTTGACACTCACTGGAACCGGCAACATCAATGCAACGGGCAACGAGCTGAACAATGCTCTGCTGGGAAACGCTGGCGCGAACCGCCTTGACGGAGGAGTTGGCGCTGACACGATGATCGGTGGTGCGGGCAATGACGTGTACGTGGTTGACACAACAGCGGACGGTATCAGCGAGGCAACCAGTGGTGGCACCGATACGATTGAAGCGTCCCTCAGCTGGGTGCTGGGAGCCGAGTTGGAGAACTTGACGCTGACGGGCGCGAACACCATCAACGGGACGGGCAACGCCGCTGCCAACACTCTGCGCGGGAACAGCGGCAACAACGTTCTCGTTGGCCTCGCCGGAAGCGACACGATGATCGGAGGAGCGGGCGACGACACCTATGTCGTTGACGTCACCACGGACGTGGTGACCGAGAGCGCGAGTCAGGGCGACGACCTGGTTCAGTCGACCGTGACCTGGACATTGGGATCGAATGTCGAGCGCTTGACGCTGACCGGCAACTCGGCGATCAACGGAACCGGCAACGCACTCAGCAATGCGCTGGTGGGTAACGGCGCGAATAACACGCTGACCGGTGGAGACGGCCACGACACGATCGATGGAGGTCTTGGGACGGATTCGATGGTCGGGGGCAATGGGGACGACAGCTACTTCGTCAACGCCAGTACGGACGTCGTGACAGAGGCGACCGGCGCAGGTGTCGATCTGGTGAACAGCGCGGTGACGTGGACTCTCGGCAGCAATCTCGAGAACCTGACGCTCAGCGGCAGCTCGGCCATCAACGGCAACGGCAACGCGCTCAACAACGTGCTGACCGGCAATTCGGCCGCCAATGCGCTGGCCGGCGCGGCCGGCAATGACACCTATGTCGGTGGGCAGGGAAACGACAGCCTGACCGACAGCTCGACGACATCGGCCGACGTCTATCGCTGGGGCACCGGGCAGGGCAACGACAGCATCAACGATGCGGGCGGCAGCGATCGCATCGAGATCTTGCCCGGCGTGACGAGTTCGCAAGTCACGCTCACGCGCAGCGGCAACAACCTTCAGGTCGGCATTGCCGGGGCATCGGACGTGCTGACAGTACTCAACTGGTACACGAGCAGCGCCAACCGGATCGAGGAGATTCGTCTGTCCGATGGTTCGGTCATCGGCGCAGGTGCCGCGCCGCAGTCGGTCACGACCGGTTCGGCATCGACGCTCGGTGCGCGGGCCATGGCAGACAGCGAGACGATGCCCGCAACCCCTTGGCGTGGACCTGCCACGGCGACGGCGTGGCTGATCGCATCCAAGTCAGACCTGCTGCTGGACGCCATGGCGCAGTTCGATCCGCCGGTCGGTGTCGTGCTGGCCGGCGATGCAGATCGCTTGGCGACCACCATGCCGGCGCTGGCGGCCAACGCGATGTAGTCGTCGGCTGGGGATGGTGGCTCGGCGGCTGGGGATGGTGGCTCGGCGGCTGGTGTCACCCGCCCTGCCGCATCAACCCCAACCGCTCGACCACCCGCTTCTCGTTGGCAAAGGCCTCCTTGCAGGCGGCGGCGTACTCCGCCGGGCCCAGGTAGGCCAGTTCCTGGTCGGACTTGGCCAGTTCGGCGATGTAGGCCGGCTCCTGCATCGCGGCGCGAAAGCCGTCGTGCAGCGTCTGCACGAGCCCGGCCGACAGGCCGCGCGGGCCGCCCAGGCCGTAGGGCGAGGTGGCGACGATGCCCAGGCCCAGCTCCTTCAGCGTCGGCACCTGGGGCCAGCGCTTGCTGCGCTTCTCGCCGAAGGTGACCAGCAGCCGCAGCTTGCCGTTGTCGACGAAAGGCCCGAAGGCGGTGGAGCCGACGCCGACCTGCACCTGGCCGGTCGCCACGCCCAGCATCTGCTCGGCCACGCCCTTGTAGGGCACGTGCACGTACTCCAGGTTGCGCTGGCCGAACAGGTCTTCCACCACGACGTGCGGCGTGGTGCCGACGCCGTTGGTGGCGATGGTGATCTTGCTGCCGGCCCGGCGCGCCGCGCGTGCGGCGGCAAAGATGTCCTCGACGGTCTTGAAGGGGCTGTCGGCCGCGACCACCATGCCGAAGGTCGTGCCGGTCAGCTGCAGGATCGGCGTCACGTCGCGGATCGGGTCCCACAGCACCTTCTGCGTGTAGGGCGCGCGGAAGATGGTCTGCGGCAGCTGCGCGATGGTGTAGCCGTCGGGCGCGGCCTGCTGCAGCACCGGCATGCACAGCGTGCCGCCGGCGCCGCTGCGGTTTTCGGTCAGGACCTTCTGGCCGAGGTGGTGGCTCGCGGCCTCGGCCAGCACGCGCATCGCGAGGTCGGTGCCGCCGCCGGCCGGCCAGGGGATCCACAGCGTGATCGGCCGCGTGAAGTGGCCGTCGGGTTGTGCGCGTGCCCCGGCGGCCGGCAAGGCGATCGACGCCGCCGTGCCGCGCAGCAGGGTGCGGCGCCGGATGCGGTTGTGCAGCAGTTCGAGTGCGTCGCGCATCGCTTCAGCCTCCGCCGCCGCCGCGCTTGGCCAGCTGGCCGAAGCCGCGCTGCGGGTCGTAGCCCCAGCAGGCCAGCACGAAGAACGCCGCCAGGCAGCCCAGCACCACGTAGGGCGCCAGCCCCGGGTCCTTGCCGTAGAGCGCGAAGCGCACCCACTCGACCGCGTAGGTGAAGGGGTTGAAGCGCGCGATCTGGTAGACCCACTCGGCGCCCGACTCCTGCAGCTTCCACAGCGGGTAGAGCGCGGTCGACAGGAAGTACATCGGGAAGATGACGAAGTTCATCGTGCCGGCAAAGTTCTCGAGCTGCTTGATGTGCACGCTGAGCAGCAGGCCCAGCGCACCCAGCATCAGCGCCCCTGCCATCACGGCGACCAGAGCATGCACGCCGGCCAGCGTGAAAACCGGCAGCTCGGTGCCGATGACCAGCGCCACGGCCACGAAGGCCAGCGCCTGCAGCACCGACAGGAGCGCCGTCGCGCACAGCTTGCAGAACAGGATCCAGGGCCGCGGCAGCGGCGCGGTCAGCAGCAGGCGCATCAGGCCCATCTCGCGGTCGTAGACCATCGCCAGGCTGGACTGCATGCCGTTGAACAGCAGCACCATGCCCACCAGCCCCGGCGCGATGTAGACCTCGTAGGGGATGTAGGTGTCGTAGGGTTCGACGATGGCGATGCCGAACACGTTGCGGAAGCCCGCCGCAAAGACCGCCAGCCACAGCAGAGGCCGCACCAGCGCCGACACCAGCCGGCCGGTCTGCTGGCTGAACTTGAGCACTTCGCGCATGACGATCGCGCGCAGCGCCTGCAGCGCGTGCAGCGGGCCGTGGCGAGCGCCGGAGGTCGAGGCGATGTAGAGGGGCGCGGCGGTGTTCATCGCATGATTCCGTTCGCCCTGAGCTGGTATTCCCGTTCGTCCTGAGCCCGTCGAAGGAAGGGCCGGGTGGTGCGGTGCAGGGGCTTCGACAGGCTCAGCCCGAACGGAGAGGGACTCATCGGGCAGCCTTGCAGAGCTTCTCGCCGGCGTCGGCGCCCAGCGTGTCGAGCACGTTGACCGGGTGCAGGATGCCGTCGACCGGCGCCTGCGAGATCACGCCCTGGCCGTCGGTCAGCAGCAGCGGCTGGCGCAGCTGGCCGTCCCAGGCGCGGAAGCTCATGTTCACGCCCTTCGACCCGTCGAGCTGGGCCTTGGCCAGCGCCGCCTGCCAGGCTGCGGCCGGACCCTTGGGCTGGGCCACGGCGACGGTGATCAGGGCCTTGCCGGCCAGCCAGGCAGTCCAGTCGTGGGCGGTCATCGGGCGCTTGGTGGCCTTGGCGAAACGGCGGCTGACCTGCGGCGCCCCGAAGCGCTCGAACTGCGCGTGCCAGGCCACCGCCACCAGGCCGGCATCGCCGACCACCGGTCGCGGCAGCACCGTGTGGTAGGGCAGGCCGCGCGCGAACTCGCCGTCGCTGTCGACGACCCAGACGGCGTCGTACTGTGCGCCGGCGGTCAGCAGCAGCGGGTTGGCGAGGTTGCGTTCGCGCGGGTCGGCCGACAGCTTGTAGGGCTTGGCGGCGACGACCTGCAGGCCGTAGCGCTTGATCGAGGCCTGCGCGACCGCGGCGCGCTGCTGGTCGGCCGGGCTCGGGCCGGTCAGCAGCAGCAGCTTGCTCCACTTGCGCGACACCAGCGTCTGCGCCAGGGCGTCGGCACGCTGCCGCTCGCTGGCGGCCAGGTGGAAGACGCGCGCCCGGCAGTCGGCGGCGCGCAGGCGGTCGTCGGCGGCGCTGAGGTTCAGCACCGGGATCTTGACGGCATCGGCGACCGCCAGCAGCCAGTCGGCCGGCAGGTCGGCCAGCAGCACCGCGGCACCGGCCTTCTCGGCGGCGATGGCGGCGCTGCGTGCGCCGGCGGCGTCGCGCGCCGCCTGCGTGTCGAGCGCGACGGCGGCGCCGGCCGCGTCGAGCTCGAACTTGCCCTCCTCGAGCGCGACCTTCAGCGCGTCCTCGGCCGGGCCGGTCGGGTGGCCGAGGTAGGCGCGCTCGGCGCGGCTGCGTTCGAGGCGCGGATCGTCCTCGGGCACCAGCAGCGTGGCCTTCAGGGTCGCGGCCTGGGCCGCGAGCGCGGCAAGGGCCAGCGCGAAGGCGGTCAGGGCGCGCTTCATTCGACGATCACGACGCCGTAGGGCACGCGGCCCACCGGGATGGACTTGATCGCCTTGACGCCGGCGACGTCGACCACCGTCACGTCGTCGCTCAGGCCGTTGACGACCCAGAGCTGCGACTCGGCCTTGTTGAGCGTCACGTTCCAGGCGCGCTTGCCCACCAGCACCAGGCCGGTCACCTTGCGCGCGGCGACGTCGACGAAGGCCACGTGGTTGGCCTTGCCCAGGCCGACGAAGGCGCGCTTGCCGTCCTTCGTCATCGTGATGCCGACCGGCGTGATGTCCTCGGCGCGCGCCCCCTTGACCTCGAACTTGATCGTGCCGACGACGCTGTGGTCGGCGGTCGAGATGATGGAGACGCTGGTGTCGAGCTCGCTGGTGACCCACAGCTCCTTGCCGTCGGCCGTGATGGCCATGCGGCGCGGGCGCTTGCCGACCTTCACGTTCTTGACGACCTTGGCGGTGGCGGTGTCGATCACGTGCACCAGGCTCGCGACCTCGGAGGTCACGTAGAGCGTCTTGCCGTCGGCGCTGAGCTTCACGCCTTCGGGCTCCTCGCCGACCTTGACCTTCTTGAGCACCTTGCCGGTCGCGGCATCGACGAAGCTGGCCTCGCCCTCGTCCTCGTTCGAGACATAGATGGTCTTGCCGTCGGGCGACAGGTCGAAGGCCTCGGGCTCGTCGCCGAGCGCGACGCGCCGCACCGACTTGCCGGTGGCGGGGTCGATGATGTCGGCGGCGTTGGAGTCGGTGCAGGCCACCATCAGCTTGCCGTCGGGCATGCGCTGCACGTGGCGGGCGCGCTTGCAGGTCTTGATCGTGCCCTTGACCGCGAGCGTCGCGGTGTCGATCAGGGTCAGCGCGTCGTCCTTCTCGCTGCTCACGTAGGCGGTGCCCTGGGCGGCGGCCGTGCCGGCGATCAGGCCGAACGACAGGCCGACCAAGAGGCTCGTGGCGAAGGTCGCGAGGCGCATCGGGAATTTCTCCTGGGTTGTCGTTGTCAGGCTGCGGGGACGGCAGACACCGCGGCGCGGGGCGCGCCGTCGGCACTCGTGCGGGCGATGAAGCCCTGCTCCAGCGTCGGCTTGCCGAGCGCGGCGGTGACCTCGGCCGGCGTGCCGTCGGCCAGCAGCTGGCCCTTGTGCAGCACCAGCACGCGGTCGGCCTGCTCGGCTTCCTCGACCAGGTGGGTCGCCCACAGCACCGTGACGCCGCGCTCGCGGATGTCGTCGCGCAGCGCCCCGATCAGGTCGTGGCGCGACTTGGGGTCGAGACCGACGGTGGCTTCGTCCATCAGCAACACCGCCGGTTGGTGCAGGATGGCGCGCACGAGTTCCACCTTGCGGCGGTTGCCGCCGGACAGCTCGCGGACCTTGCGGTCGAGGTCGGCCTCGACGCCCAGCCGCGCGCAGCCGGCCGCGATGCGCTCGGCCGCCAGCTTGCGCGGCAGGCCCTGCAGGTCGGCCTGGAACATCAGGTTGCGGCGGATGCTGAGATCCAGGTCCAGCGAGATCTGCTGGAACACCACGCCGATGTGGCGCAGCGCGGCGGCGGTGCCGTGGCGCAGCGAATGGCCCGCCACCTCGACGTCGCCCTCGTCGGCCGCGAACAGGCCGGTCAGCACCTGGAACAGCGTGGACTTGCCGGCGCCGTTGGGCCCGAGCAGCGCGGTGAACTGGCCCGCCCGCAATTCGAGATCCAGGCCCTTCAGGGCCACGCGTTCGCCATAGCGCTTGGTGAGGCCGCGCACGCTCAGCATCGTCTTGTCGTCTCCGTCATGAGGCGGGGCCGCGAAGGCCCCGGGCCGAGTTTCGCGTCAGCGGCCTTCGAGCGCCGCGGACTCTAACCCAGCGTCCTGCGATCCGCAGAGCGTCCGCGAGTTCGCGTCGGTGCGGTACAGCATCTCGCCGCCGCGCGCCGCGCCGGCGACGAAGCGCAGCGGCTGGGCCGTCGCCGGCAGCGCGCTGCCCTGGGCGGCAGCCAGCGCCAAGGCTTCGTCGATCAGGTGCCGGTCGGGGCTCTTCGGGCACACGGGGTCGGTGGCGGTCGCGTCGCCGGTGACGAGGAAGGCCTGGCAGCGGCAGCCGCCGAAGTCCTTGGGGTGTTCGTCGCAGGCGAGGCAGGTCTCGCTCATCCAGGACGTGCCGCGGTAGCGGTTGAAGGCGTCGCTGTCGCGCCAGATGTGCGAGATGGAATGTTCGGTGACCTTGGGGAAGTCGAAGCCGGGCAGCATGCGCGCGCTGTGGCAGGGCAGGGCCGTGCCGTCGGGCGCGATCACCATGAAGACCGCGCCCCAGCCGGCCATGCAGGGCTTGACCTTGGCGTCGTAGTAGTCGGGCGAGACCCACAGGATCTTCATCTTGCCGTCGAGTCGCGCGCGGTGGCTGTCGGCCACGGCCTCGGCGACCTTCAGCTCGTCGGGCGTGGGCATCAGCGCCGCGCGGTTGTGCCAGGCCCAGCCGTAGTACTGGGTGTTGGCGAGTTCCAGGAACTCGGCGCCCATGCCTTCGGCCATCTCGATGATGCGGCCGACGTGCGGCAGGTTGTAGCGATGCATCACGCAGTTCAGCACCATCGGGTAGCCGAGCGACTTGATGATCGCGGCGACCTTGTTCTTGTGGTCGAAGGTGCGCGTCGACGACAGGAAGTCGTTGAGCTCCTTGGTCGAATCCTGGAAGCTGAGCTGGATGTGGTCGAGCCCTGCGTCCTTCAGCGCGCGCGCGCGCTTCTCGGTCAGGCCGATGCCCGAGGTGATGAGGTTGCTGTAGTAGCCGAGCTGGCGCGCCTCGGCGACCAGCTCCTCGAGGTCGTCGCGCAGCAGCGGTTCGCCGCCCGACAGGCCCAGCTGCACCGCGCCCATCTGGCGCGCCTCGCGGAACACGCGCTTCCAGTCCTCGGTCCCGATCTCGCTCATGTGCGCGGCGTAGTCGGTCGGGTTGGAGCAGAACACGCAGTGCAGCGGGCAGCGGTAGGTCAGCTCGGCGAGCAGCCACATCGGCGCGCCCGGCGCTGCGCGTGAACGTTCACGCGGCTGCACCTCGGCCTGCCCCGAGGGCACGCCCATGTCGTGCATGACTTCAGACGACCCAGTGCTGGCCATAGGCGTGCTTCAGGAAGTCGTCGACGTCGTCGCGCAGGCCGGTGGCCGAGAAGGCCTGCTCGAGGTCGGCGGTGATGGCGGCCACGTCGGTCTTGCCGTCGCAGCGCTTGAGGATCTCGGTCGCCGGCTGGTTCAGCTTGACCAGGCCTTCGGGGTAGAGCAGCACCCAGCAGTCCTGCGCCGGCTCGAACTGCAGTCGGTACATCGGCGCGAGCTTCGGTGTGCGGTAATCGCTCATGGCCGCTGCGCCTCGGGCAGATCGTCGGGGTAGGCGCGCTCGACCGCGTCGAGCATGGCCCACAGCACGTCGATCTTGAACTGCAGGATCTCGATCGCGCGCTCCTGCTTGCGGCGCGTGTCGCCGTAGGCCATCGCGACCTCGAGGCCGTGCTCGACATCGCGCTGCGCCAGCGGGATGCGGGCGCGGAAGTAGCCCAGGCCCTTGGCGTCGATCCAGGGGTAGTGGTTGGGCCAGCCGGCCAGCCGGTCGGCGTGGATCTTCGGCGCGAACATCTCGGTCAACGAGGAGATCACGCCTTCCTGCCACGGCGAGCGGCGCGCGAAGTTGACGTAGGCGTCGACGGCGAAGCGCACGCCCGGCTGCACGTGACGCTGCGACCACAGGTCCTCGCGCGTCAGGCCGACCGCGAGGCCGAGCTGGGTCCAGATCTCGATGCCGCCGGCGTTGGCGCCCTCGAAGTCGTCGTGGCCGTCGTGGTCCAGCATGCGCAGCAGCCAGCGGCGGCGGGTCTCGCGGTCCTCGCAGTTGCTCATCACCGCGGCGTCCTTCATCGGGATCGCGAGCTGGTAGTAGAAGCGGTTGGCGACCCAGCCGCGCACCTGGAAGGGCGCGAGCGCGCCGCTGTTGAGCCGCTTGTTGAACGGATGGTGGATGTGATAGCCGGACTCCCTGGCGCGCAGGCGCGCCTCGAACTCGGCCGGCGGCCAGGGGGCGTCGCTCACAGCTCGATCTCCATGCCGTCGTGCGCCACCTCGATGCCGCGTGCGGTCAGCTCGGCACGCTCGGGGCCGTGCTCGTCCAGGATGGGGTTGCTGTTGTTGATGTGGATCAGCAGCTTGCGCTGGGCGCGCGTGCGGTCCAGCGCGTCCATCATGCCGCCGCGGCCGGCGCTGCCGGTCTGCGGCAGGTGGCCCATGTCGGAGGCGTGCTTGGTGCCCAGGCCGGCGCGGACCATCTCGTCCTCGGTCCAGAAGGTGCCGTCGACCAGCACGCAGGCGGCGTCCTGCATCCACTCCAGCTCCGCGGGGCCGACGTCGGCCAGGCCCGGCGCGTAGAAGAGCCGCTTGCCGGTCGCGCGATCGGTGATCTCGAGCGCGATGTTGTCGCCGACCTTGGGATCGTGGCGGTGCGGCGAGTAGGGCGGCGCCTTGCCGGGGATCGCGATGGCGCGAAAGCGCAGCGTCTCGAAGCCGTCGATCGCGAACTCGGCCAGCTTCTGCTCGCCGGCCACCGGCAGCATGTGCCAGCGCACGCCGCAGTAGTGCTCGAGCACGGTGAGGATGGGCAGGCCGGTCGTCAGGTCCTCGAACACGCAGGGCGTGACGTAGAGCTCCAGCGGCGGGCCTTCGCGCAGGCTCAGCAGGCCGGTCGCGTGGTCGATCTGCGCGTCCATCAGCACCACGGCCTTGATCGGCGAGTCGCGCAGGCCCTGCTTGGGATGCAGGGACGGCTGCGAGCGCAGCTGCGTGCCGATGTCGGGCGAGGCGTTCAGCAGCACCCAGCGCTGGCCGTCGGGCGACACGGCGATCGAACTCTGCGTGCGCGGCCGGATCAGGCGCGAGCCCTCGCGGGTCGCGGCGCACATCGCGCAGTTGCAGTTCCACTGCGGGCAGCCGCCGCCGGCCCCCGCGCCGAGCACCAGGACTTTCATCGCGACGGGCGGCGCGCACGGCGCCGGGCAAGAATGGGACTCCTCATCCGCGAGAGAGTGGCCGACGCGAGCAGGTCGCCGCAACCCCGCACAGACCCTGTGAAGAAAACCATGAGCGACGCCTCGCGAACCTCGCCAGAGCCGGCCCCGGGGCTGCCGTCCGGCGACTGGCTGGAGGCCTGCGACGGGCACCGCGTCTGGTGGGCCGAGGGCGGCGATCCGCAGGGCCTGCCGGTGCTGGTCGTGCACGGCGGGCCGGGCGGCGCCAGCCGGTCCGAGCCGACGCGCTGGTTCGCCGGCCTGGCGGTGCGCTGGATCCTGCTGGACCAGCGCGGCTGCGGGCGCAGCACGCCGCTGGGCGAGACGGCGCACAACGACCTGCCCGCGCTGCTGGCCGACATGGAGCGCCTGCGCGAACGCCTGGGCCTCGCGCGCTGGGCGCTGGCCGGCGGGTCCTGGGGCGCGCGGGTCGCGCTGGCCTACGCGGGGCGCTGGCCGCAGCGGGTCGACGGGCTGTTCCTGAGGAGCCCGTTCACCGGCACGGCGCCCGAGACGCGGCGCTATATCGCGTCCTGGCAGCGCTGGCTGGGCGCGGACGGGCGAGCCTGGCTGGGCGAGGGCGCCGCCGACGCGGTCGAGGCGTTGTTTCAGGGCGCGACAGTGGCGCGTCGCGCTGACTCAGGGTTAACGCCGAGCGCGCTGCCCGACGACGAGCGCGTCGCCCGGGCCTGGTCGGCCTACGACGACCTGCAGTCGCAGCCGGGCGGCGTGGCCGCGCAGGCCGGGGCCCATTTCGATGCCGCGCGCCTGCCGGCCGCGACGCCGGCGATGCGCGCCGGCTGGCGCGTGCATGCGCACTACGCGCAGGGCTCCTGGGGCGGCGACGCCGATACGCCGCAGGGGTCGCCGGGCGAGCAACCGGTGAGCGTGGTCTGGGGCGACGCCGACGCCACCTGCGATCCGGCCGTGGCGCGTGCGCTCGTCGCACGGCTGCCGCGCGCGCGCTCGCTCGCCGTGGCGGGCGCGGGGCACCGGATGAGCGATCGCCTGCTGGCGCCTGCGCTGGCGTCGGCCGCGCGCGACTGGGCGGCCGAGGTGGCGGCCTACTCCGCCGCGCGCCAGCGCAGCTTGCGGTAGATCGTGTTGCGGCTGATGCCCAGCCGCTTGGACGCGACCGAGATGTTGCCGTCGGCGGCCTCGACCGCCTGACGGATCATCTCGCGCTCCAGTTCCTCGAGCGTCGCACCGGTGCCGGCGCCGACCGCGGCACGACTGACCACCGCCGCCTCGGACGCCGCGGCGGCGCCGATCTCGGCGCCGGCGCGCTGCAAGGCCTCTTCGAGGAAGTCGTCCGACAGGTGTTCGCGCGTGATCAGGCTCTCGCCCGCGGCCATCACCGCGGCGGTGTGCAGCACGTTGGCCAGCTGGCGCAGGTTGCCGGGCCAGTCGTAGCGCTGCAGCAGCGTCTCGACCTCGGGTGCCAGGCCGAGGTCGCGATGGGGCGACTCCTCGGACAGCAGCCGGCGCACCAGCGCCATCAGGTCGGAGCGCTCGCGCA
Organism: uncultured Methylibium sp.; assembly: GCA_964622685.1. Lineage (GTDB taxonomy): Bacteria > Pseudomonadota > Gammaproteobacteria > Burkholderiales > Burkholderiaceae_C > Methylibium. Next base: position 4,065 of record CAZUUU010000033.1, on the reverse strand, counting down.
GCGGCGGCAGCTTGACCGCCAGTCCGTTGAGCCGGTAGTAGAGATCCTCGCGGATGCAGTGGCTGTCGATCAGCTCGCGCGGGTTGCGATCGGTCGCGGCGACCAGCGCCACGTCGATGTCGACCGGCTGCATCGCGCCCAGCGGCGTGACCTGGCGTTCCTGCAGCACGCGCAGCAGCCGGGCCTGCAGGCCCGCAGGCAGGCCGCCGACCTCGTCGAGGAAGAGCGTGCCGCCCGAGGCCTGCACCAGCTTGCCGACCGCGCCCTGGCGCCGCGCACCGGGGAAGGCGCCTTCCGCATAGCCGAACAGCTCGGCCTCGAGCTGGGCCTCGGCGGTCGAGGCGCACTGCACCGACACGAAGGGCCGTGCCGCGCGGCGCGACTCGGCGTGGATCGCACGCGCCAGCATCTCCTTGCCGCTGCCGGCCTCGCCGAGGATCAGCACCGGGATGTCGCGGTTGAGCACGCGACGCAGCTTGCCGACCACGGTCTCGACCTGCGGGTCGCCGCACAGCAGGCGCGCGAAGCTGGGGGTGGGCGCCTTCGGCGCGGCCTCGGCGACGTGGGGCGACGCCGGCGCGCCCGCGTCGACGGACGGGCCGGCCAGGTCGGACGCGACCGGGAGGCCGCCGCCGGGTGCCTCGCCGACGGCCGTCCAGCCGCCCTGCCACAGCGGCCAGTTGCAGCGCGCCTGGACGTGGATGGACTGGCCGCTGGGCAGGGCCATGCGCATCGGCGCCACCAGCAACGAGCGGCCGCGGTCGACGATCGCGCCCATCGGCGTCGACAGCAGGCTGGTCACGGTGTGCATGCGCAGCGCCGCGCCCGACAGGCCCAGCAGGTCGAGCGCGCTGCGGTTGGCGCCGAGGATGCGGCCGTCGCGGTCGACCGCGAGGATGCCTTCCATCAGCGTCCCGATGAACTCCATGCGCGGGTGGAAGTGCAGGCGCAGCGAGTCGCTGAAGTCGTCGTTCAGCCAGTGGTTCTCGATCATGCGCGCCGACATCTTGACCAGCCCCATCGTGTGCGGGTGGTAGCCGCGGCGGTCGCCGGAGACGTCGAGCACGCCGAGGATGTTGCCGCGCGGGTCGAGGATGGGCGCGGCCTGGCAGGTCAGGAAGTGGTTGGCGTGCATGAAGTGCTCGTCGGCGTGCACCAGCACCGCGGTCTCGTCGACCAGCGCGGTGCCCATGCCGTTGGTGCCCTTGTTGCACTCGGCCCAATTGACGCCGGGGGCCAGCGCGACCTTGCCGGCCTTCTCGAGGAAGTCCTCGTCGCCGAGCGAGTGCAGGATGGTGCCCTGCGCATCGGTCAGCACCACCATGCTCTGGGTCCGCACCACCTGGCCGTACAGCAGCTCCATGACCGGGGCCGCGTGGGTGAAGAGGCGACGGTTGCGCTCGCGGATCAGGCTGAAGTCCGAACGGCCCATCGGCGTGTAGTCGGGGGCGCCGATGCGGCTCAGGCCCAGCGCGGCGCAGCGCTCGTGCGACTCGTTGATCGACAGCACGTGCTCGCCGTCCAGCGGCAGCGCGCTGGCGATCGGACGCTCCATCGACTCGTCGCGGCGCCGGCGTCCGGCGGACGGGGCGGGTTGCACGCTCTGGCTGGACATCCTGGGTCCTTTCTCGCCGCCGCGGCGGCTTGTCCCGGTCTTCTTCGGTCTTCTCGTGAGGCCTGCCGGTGATACGGCGGCCCGCCAGACCCGGATGCGGTCTGCAAGCCATTGTTGAAGGGGCGATGCTAGAAGATATGGAAGCGCTGTTCAATTTCGCAGCAAGGCCGGCCGGCGAAGGCGGCCTTGCCGTCAGCATCCTGCGCCGGGCTGGCACATGCTCCCGTCCGCGGGGTGGGAGCGGCGTCCTCGGCCGCCGCAGCGCTTTGTGCCGTGCCAGATCAGGGTTATCCCCGGATATGAACCGCGCTGCCTAGTCCAGAACATAGGCATCGAGGTTCCCAGGGCGGGCTGGTGGTGGTCGCTCGGGCTTCAGAGATATCTTCACAACGCCAGCGGAGACAGCCAGCCATGCAGAAGACCCTCCACCTCGACCCGGAGAAGTGCACCGGGTGCCTGCAGTGCGAGATGGCATGTTCCTTCGAGAACTACGCCACCTACGCGCCGAGCAAGTCGCGCATCAAGGTGTTCGACTTCCACCATACGGGGCGCAAGGTGCCGTACACCTGCACGCAGTGCGACGAGGCCTGGTGCCTGCACGCCTGCCCGGTGGAGGCGATCACGATCGATCACCTGACCGGCGCCAAGGTCGTCAACGAGACCACCTGCGTCGGCTGCAAGGTCTGCACCATCGCCTGCCCCTTCGGCACGGTGAACTACGTGCAGGAGACCGGCAAGGTCCAGAAGTGCGACCTGTGCGGCGGCGAACCGGCCTGTGCCGAGGCCTGCCCGACCGGCGCGATCACCTACGTCGACGCCAACTGGACCGGGCTGAACAAGATGGCCGCCTGGGCCGAGAAGCTCGGCAACCAGCCCACCGCGGCTTGAGGAGAACAGCATGTCCTGGGCAGGAAGAATTCTTCGCGTCAATCTCACCAAGGGCACGGTCACGTCCGAGCCGCTGAAGATGGAATGGGCCCGCGCCTACCTCGGCTCGCGCGGCCTGGCTTCGAAATACCTGGTGGAGGAGATCGACCCCAAGGTCGATCCGCTGTCGCCCGACAACAAGCTGATCTGGGCCACCGGCCCGCTGACCGGCACGATGGCGTCCACGGGCGGGCGCTACACGGTCGTGACCAAGGGCCCGCTGACCGGCGCCATCGCCTGCTCCAACTCGGGCGGCTACTGGGGCGCTGAGCTCAAGTTCGCCGGCTGGGACATGGTGATCTTCGAGGGCAGGTCGCCCAAGCCGGTCTACCTCTCGATCGAGGACGACAAGGCCGAGCTGCGTGACGCCGCACACCTGTGGGGCAAGACGGTCTGGCAGACCGAGGAGATCATCAAGAAGCAGCACCAGGACCCGCTGACGCGCGTCTCGAGCATCGGCGGCGCCGGTGAGAACCTCGTGCTGTACGCGGCCGTCGTCAACGACCTGCACCGTGCGGCCGGCCGCTCGGGCGTGGGCGCGGTGATGGGCAGCAAGAACCTGAAGGCGATCGCGGTGCGCGGCACCAAGGGCGTGGGCAACATCGCCAACCCCAAGGAGTTCATGAAGGCGACCTTCGAGAAGAAGAAGATCCTCGCCGACAACGCCGTCACCGGCCAGGGCCTGCCGACCTACGGCACCCAGGTGCTGATGAACGTGATCAACGAGATCGGTGCCTCGCCGACGCGCAACCACCGCGACGTCCAGTTCGAGGGCGCGAAGGACATCTCGGCCGAGGCGATGGCGACGCCGCGCAAGACCGACGGCAAGAAGCCGCTGGTGACCAACCAGGCCTGCTTCGGCTGCACCATCGCCTGCGGTCGCATCCAGAAGATCGACCAGGGGCACTTCTCGGTCGAGAACAAGCCGCAGTACTGGGGCGCCTCGGGCGGCCTGGAGTACGAGGCGGCGTGGGCCCTGGGCAATGCCAACGGCGTCAACGATCTCGATGCGCTGCAGTACGCCAACGTGCTGTGCAACGAGCACGGCATGGACCCGATCTCCTTCGGCGCCACCATCGGCGCGGTGATGGAGCTCTTCGAGATGGGCGTGCTGACCAAGGAGCAGCTCGGCACCGACGCGCCCTTCGGCTCGGCCCGGGCGCTGGTGCACTTCGCCGAGATCACGGCCAAGGGCGAGGGCTTCGGCAAGGAGATCGGCCAGGGCTCGGCGCGCCTGACCAAGAAGTACGGCCACCCGGACCTGAGCATGAGCGTCAAGGGCCAGGAGTTCCCGGCCTACGACTCGCGCGGCATCCAGGGCATGGGCCTGGCCTACGCCACCTCCAACCGCGGCGCCTGCCACCTGCGGGGCTACACCGTGGCCTCGGAAGTGCTGGGCATCCCGGTCAAGACCGACCCGCTCTCGGCCGAAGGCAAGCCCGACCTCGTCAAGGCCTTCCAGGATGCGACCGCGGCCTTCGACTCGGCCGGCATCTGCATCTTCACCAGCTTCGCCTGGGGCC
>CAZUUU010000032.1:0-26128 GCA_964622685.1 uncultured Methylibium sp. | reverse complement strand
TGCCGATGTAGGTGGCTTCCATCGGGTCGTTGGTCAGCGGCTTGTCCTTGTGGCCGGCGATGCCCTTGGCCTTGGCGTAGGCGCTCCACTGCTTGATGAAGGCGGTGTTGGTCGGGTTCTTGATCGACATGAAGTAGTTCCACGCCGCCAGGTGGCCCACCAGTGGCTTCGTATCCACGCCGCGCAGTTCTTCCTCACCCACCGAGAACGCCACCACCGGCACGTCGGTCGCCTTCAGGCCCTGGTTGCCCAGTTCCTTGTAGAAGGGCACGTTGGAGTCGCCGTTGATCGTGGAGACCACCGCGGTCTTCTTGCCCTCGGACGAGAACTTCTTGATCTTGGCGATGATGGTCTGGTAGTCGCTGTGGCCGAAGGGGGTGTACTCCTCCATGATGTCGGCGTCGGCGACGCCCTTGCTCTTGAGGAAGGCGCGCAGGATCTTGTTGGTGGTGCGCGGGTAGACGTAGTCGGTGCCCAGCAGCACCCAGCGCTTGGCCGAGCCGCCGTCCTTGCTCATCAGGTACTCCACCGCGGGGATGGCCTGCTGGTTGGGCGCGGCGCCGGTGTAGAAGACGTTCTTGCTGAGCTCCTCGCCCTCGTACTGCACCGGGTAGAACAGCAGCGAGTTGGTTTCCTCGAACACCGGCAGCACCGACTTGCGGCTCACCGAGGTCCAGCAGCCGAACACGACCGCGACCTTGTCCTGCGTGATCAGCTGCTTGGCCTTCTCGGCGAACAGCGGCCAGTTGGACGCCGGGTCCACGACCACGGCCTCGAGCTTCTTGCCCATGACGCCGCCCTTGGCGTTGATCTCGTCGATGGTCATCAGCACCGTGTCCTTGAGCACGGTCTCCGAGATGGCCATCGTGCCCGACAGCGAATGCAGCACGCCGACCTTGATGGTGTCGGCGGCGCGCGCGCCGAACGAGGCGCCGAAGCCGAGCGTGGCGACCGCGGCGGCGGCCAGGGTCCGCACGGCGAAGGTGCGGCGGGTGGTGGTCTGCGACATGGACGAACCTCCTGGGGAGACGGGACGGGATGAACGGGAGACGGACGGGGACGACAGGAACCGTTGCAGTGTCCGGAGCGCGCCGCCGGCGGGGAATACGGCAGATGTCGTAGTCCCGCCGGGATCGGTCCGCGCTTTCCCTGAGTCGGCCGCCGCGGAATCGGCGCCCAATCGTCGACCTGACGCTCGAGTCATTCGAGCGCCGGGAAGCGACGCCAGATCGCCGAGCCAGGGAGGGGACCATGCAGGACCGGTGGTGGATGCGGCCCTTGGCCGTGGCGGTGGGGGTGCTGGCGGCTTGCCTGCTGGCCGAAACGGCCGTGCGCCTCTACTTCGCCTGGAGCGTCGGGCCGCGCGTGCTGCTGTACGGCAGCAGCGGGTATCGCAACACCGCCGGGACCGACGGCAGCCAGCCCGGCACGCTCACCGAGAGCGAGACCCGGCAGGCCGTCGCCGAGTGGGCCCGCGACGACACGGTCGAGCGCCACGACCAGGCGCTGCAGGGCTACACGAAGTTCTTCCCCAACGAAGCGAAGACGACCCAGGATCCGGACAGCGGCGAGCGCATCCCCGTGCGGATCAACAGCAGCGGCTTTCGGGGCGCGGATTTCGAGCCGGCCAAGGCCCCGGGGGTGGTGCGGGTGCTCACGCTCGGTTCCTCGTCCACCTTCGGCTACTACAACCCCGACGACGCCACCTACCCGGTGTTGATCTCGCGCCTGCTGAACGCGGCCTGCAGCGGCACGCCGCGCTTCGAGGTCATCAACTTCGCGGTGCCGCATGCCACCGCGGCGGAGGTCGCCGCGATGTTCCTGGCCGAAGGCATCGCGCTGGCGCCCGACGCCATCGCCTTCTACGAAGGCCGCAACGACAGCACGCTCGCCGCCGATCGAGGTGGTCCGGCCGACCGCGTGTACGCGGTGGCAACGCGGCGGCTGCTGCTGGTGGCGCTGCTCGACCAGCTGCTGGTCGGCGAGCGCGTCTCGTTCACCGATCCGACGCTGAAGTTCGAGCCCCATGCCGCCGAGCGCAGCGCGGTGTTCCTGGGCCAGGTCTCGCGCATCCTCGACGCGGCGCGCGAGCGCGAGATCCTGTTCGTCGTGGCGAACCAGCAGGCGACGTCGCGCTCGCCGCTGCTGCACGACCCGGAGGACCGCCTGAAGCTCAAGGGCATCACCTACGCCCAGGAAGCCGGTGAGATCCGCGACCGGCTCGACCGCGGCGAGCGCGTGACTGTCTTCGAGTACTCGCTGCTGGTCCACCAGCGCCTGATGCAGGACCTGCGGCAATGGGCCGAGCGCGAGCGCCTGCCCTTCGTCGACGTGATCGAGGCGCTCGACCAGGACCGGCACCTGCTGCTGTCCTGGGTCCACCTGCACCCGGACGCCAACCGCGTGATCGCGATGCGCTTCGCCGAGGTGCTGCGGCGGCAGTTCTGCCCGGCCGCGCGCTGATCGCGGCCCCGGCCTGTCACACTGCCCGCTTCGACCCGCGCCTCCCGGCACGGTGCGCCACGGCGCGCCGGCCTCCCGATGTCCGCCTTCCGCACGACGCAAGCCAGCATCGCCATCGCTGGCGTGGCCGACCTGCGCATCCGCTCGCTGCTGGACCGCCAGCAGTTCGACGATCCGCGCGGCCAGGCCGAGCGGCTGGGCATCTCGTCGGCCGCGTGGCCGCTGTTCGGCTTGCCCTGGCCGTCGGGCCTGCATCTGGCGGCGCGGCTGGCGCTGCGGCCGGTGCGCGCCGGCGAGCGCATCCTGGAAGTCGGTTGCGGGCTCGCGCTGGCCAGCCTGGTGGGTCACCGCCGCGGCGCCGACGTCACCGCCAGCGACTGCCACCCGCTGGCGTCCAGCTTCCTGCGCGCCAACCTGCGGCTGAACCGCCTGCCGCCGCTGAGCTACCGCCACGGGCACTGGAGCCGCGACCCGGCCGAAGGCGCCGCCGCGATGCAGGCGTCGCCGTCGAGCTCCATCGTGCGCGGCCGCTACGACCTGATCATCGGCAGCGACCTGCTCTACGAGCGCGATCCCGGCGGATCGCTGGCCCGCTTCATCGGCCGCCATGCCAGCCCGGCGGCCGAGGTGTGGATCGTCGACCCCGATCGCGGCAACCGGCCGGCGTTCAGCCGCCACATGGCGGCGCTGGGCTTCGGGCTCAGCGAGGAGCGGATCGCCCGGGCGGCCTCGGCCGGCGCGGCCGGCTACAAGGGGCGGATGCTGACGTACCGGCGTGGGGCCGATCGGTCCGGCGAATCTCTAGCATCGGCAAGCGCGTGGCCGCCGCCGCACGTCGATGTCTCTTCGAAGGATTGAAACCACCTTGATCACCGACTTGAAGCGCCTCGCCGGATGCGGGGCCGCACTGCTTGCCACGTTCCTGGCTCCTTGGCCGGCCACGGCGGCCCCCGATGTCGCCACGCTGCGCGAGGTCGTCGATGCGGCGGTCCGGCCGATCCTGGCTGAACACAAGCTGCCCGGCCTGGCGGTCGCCGTCACGGTGGATGGCCAGGCGTTCTTCTTCAACTACGGCGTCGCGTCCCGCGAGACGAACCAGCCCGTCGACCAGACGACGCTCTTCGAGCTGGGCTCGGTGAGCAAGACCTTCACCGCCACGCTGGCCTTGTATGCGCAGGCCCTCGGCAAGCTGTTGCTGACCGATCATCCGGGCCGCTACCTGCCGCAACTCAAGGGCAGGCCGATCGACGCGGCGACCCTGCTCGAACTCGGCACCTACACCGCCGGAGGACTGCCGCTGCAGTTTCCGGCCGGGGTGTCCGACGACGCCCGCATGGTCCGCTACTTCCGCAACTGGAAGCCCGAGGCCAGGCCGGGCTCGCAGCGCCAGTACTCCAACCCCAGCATCGGGCTCGTCGGGCGCATCGCCGGCCTGGCCCTGCAACGCGAGTTCGCCGATGCGGTCGAGGCGGAGCTCCTGCCCCGGCTCGGCCTGAGGCACACCCACATCCGGGTGCCGCAGAGCGCCATGGCCAGCTACGCCTGGGGCTACGACAAGGAGAACCGGCCCGTGCGCGTGAACCCGGGCGTGTTCGACGCGGAAGCCTATGGCGTCAAGTCGACGGCCGAGGACATGATCCGCTTCGTGCAGCTCAACATCGGCAGCAGCGGCCTGGAGGAGCCGGTGCGGCGCGCCGTCGACGCGACCCACGAGGGCCACTTCGAGGTCGGCACCCTGGTGCAGGGGCTGGGATGGGAGCAGTACCCGTATCCGGTCTCGCTGGAAGCCCTGCTCGAGGGCAACTCGGACACCATCATCTTCGAGCCCAACGTGGCCCGGCGGGTCACCGGCCCGCCGGCCGGACCTCGCCTCTTCAACAAGACCGGTTCCACCGGCGGCTTCGGCGCCTATGTGGCCTTCGTGCCGCAGCAGCGGATCGGCATCGTGATGCTGGCCAACCGGAGCTACCCGATCGCCGACCGCGTGCGGGCGGCCTTCGCCATCCTCGGCTCGCTCGCCAGGCCCGCGAGGTGAGCGGCCGGGCCTGAAGCGGCGCTTGCAGCCGGGGCCCGGGCCGGACGCCGCCCTGTGCGATCCTTCGCCCCATGCTCCGCAGCCTCAAGGATCTCTTCGACGCCATCACCGCACCCGGCGCCGCGGCCCAGCCCGCGGCGGCCGAGCACAGGCTGCAGCTCGCCACCGCCGTGCTGCTGGTCGAGGTGATGCGCTCCGACGCCGAGTTGCACGCCGACGAGCGCAGCGCGGTCATCCACGCGCTGCGCGACAAGTTCGCGCTCGCGCCCGACGAGCTGGAGCGTCTGCTGGAGCTGGCGCTGCAGACCTCGCGCGAGGCGACGGACTTCTTCGGCTTCACCTCGCGGCTCAACGAGGCCTTCTCGATGGAGCAGAAGCTGCGCATGGTCGAGCACCTCTGGCGCGTGGCCTATGCCGACGGGACGCTGTCGGCGCACGAGAACCACGTGATGCGCCGGCTGTCCGACCTGCTCTACATCCCGCACGGCGCCTACGTCGCGGCCAAGCAGCGCGCCCGGCAGGCGGTGGCCGACGCGGCGCCGCGCGCTCAGAGCTGACGGCGCTTCTCGACCCGGCTGAGGAAGGCCTCGTACTCGCGCTCGTCGACACCGTAGCTGTGGTCGTCGTCCGGGAAGCGCCCGGACTTGACCTCGTCGATGTAGACCTTGAGGCCCTGCACGGCCACCTCGGTGAGGTTGGCATAGCGCTTGGTGAACTTGGGCTTGAAGTCGGTGAACACGCCCAGCAGGTCGTAGGACAGCAGGATCTGGCCGTCGCAGCCGGCGCCGGCGCCGATACCGATGGTCGGGATCTCGAGCTGCTCGGAGATCACCTTCGCGATCTTCGCCGGCACCGCCTCGAACTCCAGCATGAAGCAGCCGGCATCCTGGATCGCGAAGGCGTCCTCGAGGATCTTCATCGCCGCGTCCGCGCTGCGGCCCTGGATCCTGAAGCCGCCGAACATCGCGATCGTGTGCGGCGTCAGGCCGATGTGCGACGCGGTCGGGATGCCGGCGTCGACCAGCGCCTTCAGGATGTGCGCCTGCGACTTGCCGCCCTGCGGCTTGACCGCGTCGCAGCCGCCGTCCTGCATGAAGCGCGTGGCATTGGCCAGCGCGCGCTCCACCGTGTGGTAGCTCTGGTAGGGCATGCAGCCCAGCGTGAAGGTGTTGGGGGCGCCGCGCCGCACCGCTTGCGCATGCATCACCATCATGTCCATCGTGGCCGGCACGGTGCTGGTGTGCCCGTGCGCGACCATCGCCAGGCTGTCGCCGATCACCGCGACGTCGACGCCGGCGGCCTCGGCCCAGCGTGCCGAGGTGTAGTCGGGCACCGAGGTGTAGACCATCTTCTCGCCGGTCCGCTTGGAATCGCGGATGTCGGTGATCGTGCGCTTCTTGCGGTCGGCAGGGATCGGGGCGTTCATGGCGGTGTCCGGCAGGTCAGCGGCGAAAGAGGGTGTTGAGCTCGGCGAAGGGCAGGGCCTGCTGGGCGAAGTCGAAGCGGCCCTGGTCGCGCACCTCGCGCGCGGCGCGCATCAGCTCGCCGAGCGCGGCGCGCGCCAGCGACGAGCCCAGGCTCACGCGCCGCACGCCCAGCGCAGCCAGTTCGGCCAGCGTCGGCGTCGCGCCGGACAGTCCCATCACCACGTTGACCGGCTTCGGCGCGACCGCCTGCACCACGGCGCGGATGTCCTCGGCCGTGCGCAGTCCGGGCGCGAACAGCACGTCGGCGCCGGCCTCGGCATAGGCCTGCAGGCGGCGGATCGTGTCGGCGAGGTCGTTGCGGCCGTGCAGCAGGTTCTCGGCGCGCGCGGTCAGCGTGAAGGGGAAGGGCAGCGACTGCGCCGCCTGCACCGCGGCAGCGACGCGCTCGACGGCCAGCTCGAAGGGATGGATCGGGTCCGCGGGCCGGCCGGTCGCGTCCTCGATCGAGCCGCCGACCAGGCCGCAGCGCGCCGCCAGCAGGATCGTCTCGGCACAGCTCGCCGGGGCGTCGCCGAAGCCGCCTTCGAGGTCGGCCGAGACCGGCAGATCGGTCGCCTCGACGATGGCCCGCGCGTTGGCCAGGGTCTCCTCGCGGCAGACCTGGCCCTCGGCATCGGGCCGGCCCAGCGAGAAGGCATGGCCGGCGCTGGTGGTGGCCAGGGCCTCGAAGCCCAGGCCGGCCAGCAGCCGCGCCGAGCCGGCGTCCCAGGGGTTGGGGATGACGAAGATGCCGGCGCGCTGGTGCAAGGCGCGCAGGCGGGCGCCCTTCTGGGCCTGCACAGGGGTCTGGGTGGGTGTAGGCATGGGCGTGATCATGGCTTGGCCACCGGCAGCGCCGGCCGCCGGCCCAGCACGGCGCCCTGCGACAGCGGCTGCACCAGCTGCCCGTAGAGGTGCAGCCAACCGTAGCGACCGCGCGGCACCGGGGGCACGAAGCCGGCCAGACGGCGCGCCAGTTCCTCGGGCGCGACCTGCAGCTCGATGCGGCGCGCCGCGAGGTCGATCTCGATCACGTCGCCGTCGCGCACCGCGGCCAGCGGCCCGCCCTCGGCGGCCTCGGGCATCACCTGGCCGATGGTGATGCCGCTGTTCAGCCCCGACAGCTCGCCGTCGGTGACGACCGCGACCTCGCTGCCCAGTCCCGCGCCGACCAGCGCGGCCATGAAGCTGGCCGCGAACACGGTGCCCGGGCCGCCCTTGGGCCCCAGCATGCGCAGCACGATGACCTGGCCGGCCTGCACCACGCCGGTCTTCAGGCCCTCGATCGCGATCGCCTCGTCCTCGAAGACCTTGGCCGCGCCGCGGAAGCGCCGGATCGCCGCCGGCACCGCCGCCAGCTTGACCAGCGCGCCGTCGGGCGCGAGCGAGCCGCGGATGATCATCAGCCCCGGCTCGCGGGCGAAGGGCTCCTCGACCGTGCGGATCACGCGCGCGTCGATCTCGCCGACCTCCGCCAGCAGCTCGCCGACCGGGCGGCCCGACGCCGTCAGCGCCGTCGTGTCGACCAGGGCGCCCAGCCGCGCCATCACGGCGCGCACGCCGCCGGCCGCCTCGAGCTCCTCGATGCGGTGCGGCCCGTTGGGGCGGATGCGCGTGAGCATCGGCACGCAATCGGCTGCGCGCTCGAACTCGGCGATCACGTCGACCGGACACTCGGCCTCGACCGCGATGGCGATCAGGTGGCGCATCACGTTGACCGAGCAGCCGGTCGCGACCGCGAAGCGCACCGCGTTGCGCAAGGCCGCCGGCGTGAGGATGCTGCGCGGCCGCAGGTCCTCGGTCACCATCGCGACGATGCGCGCGCCGGCGGCGTCGGCCAGCGCGTGCAGGCGCGGACCGTCGGCGCGGATCGGCGCGTTGCCCGGCAGGGTCATGCCCAGGGCCTCGGCCAGGCAGTGCATCGAGTTGGCGGTCGCGAGGCCCGCACACACGCCCGGCCCGTCGATCGCGACGCGGCACATGTCCTGCAGTTCGTCGAGCCGCATCTGGCCCGCCTTGACGGTGCCGACCGACTTGTAGACCTCCTCGATGTCGACGTGGTGCTCGCCGCACTGGCGGCCGAGCTGGTAGCCGCAGGCCAGCACCAGGCTGGGCACGTCGAGCCGCCCGGCCGCCATCAGGTGCGCCGGCGTGGTCTTGTCGCAGCTGGACAGCAGCAGCATGCCGTCGAGCTCGGCGCCCTCGACCTGGACCTCGATGTCGTTGACGATCAGGTCGCGCGTCGGCATCAGGTAGCGGCCCTGGCGGCCGGCGCTGGTGACGAAGTCCGAGGGCGCGGCGGTGCGGATCTCCAGCGGCAGGCCGCCGGCGGCGCGGATCGCCGCGGCGACGCGCTTGGCGATGCCGTCGAGATGCTGGAAGCAGACCGACAGGCCGCTGGAGGTGTTGACGACCGCGATCTTGGGCTTGTCGAAGTCGGCCTCGGCGATGCCCATCGCGCTCCACTGCGCGTGGCGCACCGCCCAGCGCGTGGAGCCGGGTTCGAAGTTGCTTCTGAGGGCTTGGCGGGACATGGGATCCGGGTCGGTTCAGTCGTCGAGCCGCGCGCCCTGGCGGTTGAGCGCCTCGCGGATCGTGCGGCCGGGGATGTCGCGTGGCGCCAGGCGCTCGCGCGCGGCCAGTGCCGCGGCCACGCCGAGCGCATGACCGTAGGAGAAGCATTGCGCGGTGACGCGTGCCGAGGCCACGGCCTCGTGCTCGGCCGACAGGCAGCGGCCGCCGAACAGCAGTCCCTCGCCGCGCGCCGGCACGAAGCAGCCCCAGGGCACCTCGTACCAGTCGTTGAGCAGCCACTCGACGCGCGGCTTCGCGCCGGCATGCAGCTCGATCGGCCAGGGCGAGCGCGCCACGCCGTCGGCGAACTTGGCGCCGCTCACGACATCGGCATTGCGCAGCATCGCGACGCCGCGGCCCTGGCGGGTCTGGCGCACGCCGACCTGCACGGCGGTGTCGTTGAGCCAGCTCGACTCGCAGCCGACCAGGCGGTCGCGGAAGAAGCGCGCGTACTCGCGGGCCTGGCGGCGGCCCTCGACCTCGGCCTCGGTCAGGTCGTCGGCGATCACGCAGTTCAGCTCGCGGCCGTCGGCGCCGCGCACGCGCGTGCAGTTGCACAGCAGCTCGCCGGGGCGCGTGGTCTCGAACAGCCAGATCTTCTGGCGCGGCAGCGCGTAGCCCGATGCGGCGGCCTCGGCGATCAGCGCCGTCACCGCCGGCGGCATGATGGTGTCGCTGCCGTACGCCGCCTTGAAGCGCGCGGTGTCCACGCCCTGCAGGCGGAAGATCATGGTCGGGTTCTGCACCGTGCCGTCGGCGCCGCACCAGGTCTCGAGGCCGGCCATCGCCACCAGGTCGGCATCGCCGCTGGCGTCGATCGTCAGGCCGGCGCGCACGTCGAGCAGGCCGCCCTTGGTCCAGACCGTCGCGCCGCCGATCGCGTCGCCGTCGCGGTGCACGCCGATCGCGAGCGCGTGGTACGCGAGCTTCACACCGGCATCGGCCAGCAGCGCGTCGGCCGACTCGCGCCAGGCCAGCGGCTCGTGCACGCGGGTCCAGGTCTTGCCGTAGAGCACCGGTGCGGCCAGGCCGCCGCGCCCTTCCATCGCTGCGATGAAGTCGTCGACGAAGCCGTGCACGAGCTGCTTCGGCCGCGTCGGCGCCTCCTCGGCCTCGTAGAGCCCGCAGATCGTGCCGGACAGCCCCGCCACCGCGCCGCCGCCGCAGAAGCCGTAGCGCTCGACCAGCAGCGTCTTCAGGCCGGCGCGTGCTGCGGTGGCGGCGGCCGCGACGCCGGTCGCGCCGCCGCCGACGACGAGCAGGTCCACGTCGACGCGCTGGGAAGGGCGGGCATCCATCGCAGGGCCTGCGTCAGCGCAGCTGCAGGGCCACCGACGGCAGCCAGGTCACCAGCTGCGGCCACATCAGCGTGCAGGCCAGCGTGACCACCTGCAGCGCGATGAAGGGGATCATGCCCCAGTACATGTGGCGCATCGTGATCTCGGGCGGCGCGACGGCGCGCAGGTAGAAGATCGCCGGCGCCATCGGCGGCGTCAGGTAGCTGGTCTGGATCATGATGAGGAACAGGATGCAGAACCACACCGGGTCGAAGCCCGCGGCGGTGACCAGCGGCGTGAAGATCGGCAGGAAGATCAGCACGATCGAGATCCAGTCCAGGAAGAAGCCGGCCAGGAACAGGATGAACAGCATCATCCCCAGCAGCGCCCAGGGCGAGAGGTCGAGGTGGGTGATGACCGAGCTGGCGAGGTTGATGCCGCCGCCGCCGATGAACACGCCCGTGAAGAGCGTGCCGCCGAGCAGCACGAACATGATCATCGCGGTGACGCGCAGCGTCTTCAGCAGCGATTCGTACAGGCCGGCCCAGGTGAAGCGGCCGTAGAGGGCGGTCAGCAGCACCGAGCACACCGCGCCCAGCGCGGCCGCTTCGGTCGGCGAGGCCAGGCCGGCCAGGATCGAGCCCAGCACCGCGACGATCATGCCCAGCGGCGGCAGCAGGTTGCGCGTCGTGATGCCGAGCTTCTGCACGAAGCTCGGGTCGCCGGGCTCGGGCGGGATGCGCGGGCCCATCTCGGGCTTGAAGAGGCACAGGAAGAAGATGTAGACGAGGTAGAGCCCGGCCATCAGGAAGCCCGGCAGCACCATGCCGTACATCAGGTCGCCGACCGACAGGTTGGCCAGCGGGCCCATCACGACCACCACGACCGAGGGCGGGATGATGGTGCCCAGCGATCCGCCGGCGCAGATCGTGCCGCTGATCAGGCTCTTGTTGTAGCCATAGCGCAGCATGATCGGGATCGTCAGCAGGCCGACGACCGACTCGGTCGCGCCGATCACGCCGCTGGACGCGGCGAAGACGATGCACATCAGCACGGTGGCGAGCGCCAGGCCGCCGGGCAGGCGGCGCGTCCAGATGTGGATGGCCTCGAACAGGCGGTCGGCGATGCCCGACTTCTCGAGCATCGCGCCCATGAAGACGAACAGCGGCACCGCGGCGAACACGAAGTTCGACGACAGGTCGTCGATCTTCTCGATGAACTGGTGGATGACGTTGGGCCCGAAGATGACCAGGCCGAAGGCCGCCGCGGTCAGCATCATCGCGAACGCGACCTGCACGCCGAGGAACATCAGCCCGAAGGCCAGCGGCAGCATGAAGAAGGGCAGGTATTCGGTCATGAGGGCTGCGCCGGGGTGTCGATCGTCGTGCCGCGCAGCGACTTCAGCAGCTCGCACAGCACCTGCAGCGCGAACATCGCGAAGGCGAGCACGAAGACCGCACGGAAGGGCCACACCGGCAGGTTCAGCGCCGACTGGCCCGAGGTCTCGCCGCGCGTGTAGCCGGACAGGAAGTAGTTGAAGAGCGCGACGCTCAGCCACACCAGCAGCGGCAGCACCAGGGCGTAGGCGACGCAGTCGATGCGGCGGCGCGTGCGTGGCGACAGGTGCGAGCTCAGCACGTCGATGCGGATGTGCTCGCCCTGGCGCAGCGTGTAGGCCAGGCCCAGCAGGAAGTGCGAGCCGGTCAGCAGGTAGCCGATCTCGTAGGCCCAGATGGTGGGCGCGCCGAACGCGTAGCGCGCGACGACCTCCCAGGTGGTGGCAAGCACGAGCGGCACCAGCAGCAGGGCGGCGATCACGCCGACCGCGCCCACCGCACGCTCGGCCCAGGCGATGAGGCGATCCACTCGCGTCTCCGGCTCGGGGTTCGGGGACCGGCCCGCCGCGTCGGCAGCGGGCCGGGGGACGGACAGGGTCAGGCCTGCTTGACCTTGACCTTGCGCCAGTGGTCGGCGTCACGCCAGGCCATGTCGAAGTCGACCTGGCTCTTGTGCACCTTGGCGAACCACTTGTACTTGCCGTCCTTGGCGGTCTTCTCGGCCCAGTCGAGGCCGATCTGGCGGGCCGCGAACTGCACCTCGTCGTCGAGCTCGACCATCTGCACGCCCTGTTTCTTGAAGAAGTCGAAGGCCTTGACGTCCTCGGCGCCGATGCGCGTCCAGGTCTCCATCGTCACCAGCTTGGCGACCAGCTCGACCAGCTGCCGGTCGTTCGCCGGCATCTTGGTCCAGACGTCCTTGTTGATCACCAGCTCGAAGGGCGCGGTCGGCTGGTGCACGCCGGGATAGCTCAGGTACTTGGCGACCTTGTAGAAGCCGGGCGAGATGTTCTCCCACAGCGTGCCCCACTCGGTGGCGTCGATCGCGCCGCGCTCGAGCATCGGGAAGACGTCGCCGGCGGCGGTGGTCACCGGGGCGGCGCCGAGGTCCTTCGACATCTCCAGCCAGGCGCCGGCGGTGCGCAGCTTCAGGCCCTTCAGGTCGGCCAGCGACTTGACCGGCTTGCGCGAGTGCAGGAAGACCTCGGCGGTGCGGATGAACAGCGGCATCGAGATCACGCCGTCGGCCTCGTCGCGGAACTGGCGCTGCAGGTCGACGCCGCCGCTCTCGTAGAGCCAGTGCAGCATGCGCTCGGTGTCGAAGGTGCCGGCGTAGCCGCCGAACAGCACCGTCGTCGGGTCCTTGCCCCAGTCGTAGCCCATCCAGGTGTGGCCGCATTCGGCCAGCCCGTTCTTCACCGTCTCGGGCACCTTCAGCGCATTGCCGAGCCCGCCGCCCGGGAAGGGCTGGATCTTGAAGCGCCCGCCCGAGAAGAAGGCCATGCGCTCGCAGAAGGCCTTGGCGCCGATGTCCATGATCGGGCCGCCGGCCCAGCCGGTCGCCATCTTCCAGTTGTAGGTCGGCCCGCTGGCCTGGGCGGCCGCGCCGGCGGCGGCCATGAGGCCCGCACTGCCGAGCGCGGCGTTCACGAAATTGCGACGCTTCATCGTTGGTCTCCTGGGGTGGGGCGAGCGCGGGCTCGCGGGGCGGGTCGGGTCGGTCGTGCCGGTCAGGCGAACGCCTTCTCTTCTTCGGACGTGAGCTGCGGGCCGTCGAGCGTGACGCGCTGCTCCTGGACCTCGGCGGTGCGGAAGCGCGCGATCAGCGGCTTCAGCCCGGGCTTGACGTGCGTCTCGTCGTAGCCGTTGAACAGGTGACCGACCAGGCCGCGCTCGAGGTCGCTGGTGCCCATGAACCAGTCCGCGATCGGGAAGCTCAGGTTCATGTTGAGGTGCATCATGATTCCCTGGTTGTGATGCGCCTTGTGGTGGCGGCGGATCGTGTTGACGAAGGGGATGTGGCGCACGAACCAGTTCTCGTGGACGTGGCAGCAGAAGTGGAAGACCTCGTAGACGAGGTAGTGCCCGACCATCGTCATGTAGAGGATGTAGCCGGCGTTCGGGTTGATCAGCACCGACGCCAGCCAGCCCAGCGTGCCGCCGGCCACGCCCAGCACGATCAGCACGCGCCACGGGAAGAACACGATGCGGAACTCGCGCAGCGTGTCGATCGTGACGTCGTTGTCGGTGAAGTACTGGTGGTGCTCGCGCGTGTGGCGCTCGTAGATCGCCCGCAGCGCGAACACGTCGATGCGGCGGTGCATCACGTACTTGTGCATGAACCACTCGACGAAGTTGCCGGCCAGGAACACCGGCAGCACCAGCGCCCACTCCCAGGTCGGCGACTGCAGCTGCTGCACGCAGTACCCGATCGCGCCGAGGCCGGCCGCGAACATGACCGCCACGTGCAGCGGGCCGTTGTAGAGCGGGCTGATGTTGGACTTGTACTGCTCGCGGAAGCGACGCTGGCGTTCGGACATCATCGTGATCACCATCTACACAACTGATATGTTAGTGGTATCGTAATTGCCGATGACGAATCGCCCATCGGGAACAACCCGCATCGCCGCGGCCGGCGGCCGCCGGCTCGGCTATCGTCGCGACCGCGGGACCCCGGAGTACAGACCACGATGAACGCTGCGCCGAAGAAGATCGCCACCCGCCGCGCGCCGCGCGCCGTCGCGACGCCGGCCCCGGTGGCCCGTGGCCCCGCAGCCCGCCCGAAGAGCCTGACGGCGCAGGCCTACGAGCGCATCGAGGAGCTGATCGTGACACTCGAGCTGGCGCCCGGCACGGCGCTGTCCGAGGCCGAGCTGTCGGCGCGGCTGGAGATCGGCCGCACGCCGGTGCGCGAGGCGCTGCAGCGCCTCGCGCGCGAGCACCTGGTGGCGATCCTGCCGCAGCGCGGCGTGCTGGTGTCCGAGATCGACATCAAGCGCCAGCTGCGCCTGCTGGAGACGCGCCGCGAGGTCGAGCGCCTGGTGGTGCGCTGCGCCGCGCGGCGCTGCAGCGAGGCCGAGCGCTCACGCTTCGAGGCGCTGGCGAAGGAGTTCGAGGCCGCGGGCCGCGCCGACGACGAGACGCGCTTCATGCGCGCCGACAAGGAGTTCAACGACCTGTCGCTCGTGGCCTCGCGCAACGAGTTCGCGGCCGGCGCGATGGGCCTGATGCACGGCCTGTCGCGGCGCTTCTGGTTCCTGCACTACCGCCAGGCGGCCGACACGCCGGTGATGGCGCGGCTGCACGGCGACATCGCGCGCGCGATCGCGCAGCGCGACGAGGCCCAGGCCGCGAAGGCGCTGGACGCGCTGATCGACCACAACGAGGCCTTCACGCGGGCCACCGTCAGCACCGACTTCTGAGTCAGCGCCCGCGCGCCAGCGCCATGTTGGCCGCGGCGGTGCGCGTCTCCACGCCGAGCTTCTGGAACACGTGCTCGAGGTGCTTGGTCACGGTCTTGGGGCTGGTGCCGAGGATCTCGCCGATGTCGCGGTTGGTCTTGCCCTGGGTCACCCAGTGCAGCACCTCGGCCTCGCGCGCGGTGAGCCGGAAGGCCAGCGCCAGCGACTCGATCGTGCCGCGGTCGTCGCTTTCGGTGAGCACCAGCAGCCACTCGTCGTCGCCGGTCGATTCGTGCAGCGCGAAGCTGGCGCGGCGGCCGTCGCGGGCCAGCAGCAGGGGCTGGCCGCCGGGGCGCAGCTGGCGGCCGGTCGCGGCCAGCACGACCTGCGCCTGCAGCCAGTCGGCCACCGGTGCGGCCAGTTGCAGCGGGCCGTTGCCGTCGGTGCCGGCGTGCAGCGCATGCAGCGCGACCAGCAGCTCGCGCGCCAGCGGCGTGGCCCAGACGATGCGCGCGTCGCGGGCCCGCACCGTGATCACCGCGTGCCCGAAGGCGTCGAGCGCGTTGCGGGCCTGGCGCTGCAGCCGCGCGCCGCGCAGGTGGGTCTCGATGCGCGCGATCACCTCGCGCGGGCGGATGGGCTTGGTCACGTAGTCAACGCCGCCGGCGGCGAAGGCGGCCACGACGTGCTCGGTCTCCGACAGGCCGGTCATGAAGACCACCGGCACGTGCGCGGTGAGCGCATCGGCCTTCAAGCGGCGCGCGACCTCGAAGCCGTCGAGCCCCGGCATCACGGCGTCCAGCAGCACCACGTCGGGCTGGGTGCGGGCGCAGCGCTCGAGGGCGCTCTCGCCGGAGGTGGCGACCAGCACGGTGTAGCCCGACTCGTCGAGCGCGTCGTGCAGCATCGCCAGGTTGTCGGGCTGGTCGTCGACGATCAGCACCACGCCGGCGGAGGCCGGCGTGATCACCGGCGTGCCGGCGGCGTCAAGCGGCACGAGGCTGGCGTTCGTCATCGTGGGTCGGGGCGCTCGGGTCGATGGGTCCGGCCAGCGCCTGCTCGACGCGCGTCGCCAGCGCGTCGAGCCGGAAGTCGCGCGCCAGCTCGCGCAGGCTCGCGACGAAGGGCGCGCAGCGCGGCTCGTTGGCGGCGATGCGGTCGAGCTCGGCGTGGATGCCGCGCACGTAGCCCAGGCGCAGCTGGCCCGCCAGCGCCTCGAGCGCGGCGGCCGAGGGCAGCGGGCCGGTGTCGGTCGCCGGTGCGGTCGGCGCCGAACGCGGGGCCACGGCGGCCGGCTCGCCGGCGACCCAGGTCAGGCCGAGCCGCTCGCCCAGCCAGTCCAGCAGGTCGTCCAGCCGCACCGGCTTGACGATGAAGTCGGCCGCGCCGATGCCGACGTCGTTGTCCAGCGCCCTGTCGAAGGCATTGGCCGAGACGATGGCCGTCGGGGCGCCGGGCGCCAGGCCCTCGGCGCGCCGTCGGCGCAGCGTCTCCCAGCCGTCGATGCCGGGCATCGCCAGGTCCATCAGGAGGGCGTCGGGGGCGTGGCCGTCGCGCAGCAGCGCGAGCGCCTCCTCGCCCGACGCCGCGAGCACGAGCTCGAAGCCCAGCGGCTGCAGCAGGTGGACCAGCAGGTCGCGGTCGACCTCCTCGTTGTCGACCACCAGCACGCGGCGGCGCGGACCGAGGTAGCCGCTGCGCGCGCTGCGTGCCGCGGCGCGCGGCACGACGGCGCCCGTCAGCTCGGGCAGGAAGAGCCGGATCGCGAAGCGGCTGCCGACGCCGGGCGTGCTGGTGGCGGTCATCTCGCCACCCATCAGCTCGGTCAGCATGCGCGCGATCGTCAGGCCCAGGCCCGAACCGGCGACGCTGCTGGCGCCGGCCGCCGAGCCGCGCTGGAAGGGTTCGAAGACGCGCGCCAGTTCGTCGGCGTTCATGCCCGGGCCCGAGTCCTCGATCTCGAAGCGCGCCGTCTCGCGCAGGTGGCTGACGCGGAACACGACGCGCCCGCGCGCGGTGAACTTCACCGCGTTGCCCAGCAGGTTGATCAGGATCTGGCGCAGGCGCTGCTCGTCGGCGCGCACCACCTCGGGCAGCGAGGGCGCGAAGTCGGTCTCGAAGGCGATGCCCTTGGCCGAGGCCTGCAGCTGCATCAGGCCGGCGAGCTCGTGCAGGCCGTCGGTAAAGCGCATCGGGCGCGGGTCGAGCGCCAGCTTGCCGGCCTCGATGCGCGCCAGGTCCAGCGTGCCCTCGATCAGGCCCAGCAGGTGGTCGCCGCCGCGGCGGATCACGCGCACCGCCTGGGCACGCTGCGGCGGCATCGCCTCGTCCTCCTCGAGCAGCTGCGCGTAGCCGAGGATGCTGTTGAGCGGCGTGCGCAGCTCGTGGCTGATGGCGGTGATGTAGCGGCTCTTGGCCTGGTTGGCGCGGTCGGCGACCTGGCGCGCCTGCTGCAGCTGGGCGTCGGTGCGACGGTGCGACTCGATCTCGCGCATCAGCAGCTGGGTCTGGCGGTTCGATTCCTCCTGCGCGACCTGGCGGCTCTTGTGCGCCAGCACCAGCCACCAGCACACCACGCCGGCCACCAGCAGCATCACCGCGAAGGCCTTGCCGAAGCCGTGGCGCTCGAGCATCCACGTGATCGCGGTCAGCAGCGGCAGCACCACCAGCATCAGCAGCAGGTAGTGCGCGAGGCCGGTGTCCAGGTAGGGCCAGGCGCGCCGCGGCAGCAGCCAGCGCATGGCCGTGCCCCACTGCGTGGCCAGGCGCGCCGGCTCGGGCTTGCACAGGTCGCCGCAGCGCGCGTCGAGCGTGCAGCACAGCGAGCAGATCGGCCCGCCATAGGCCGGGCAGCCGGCCATGTCCTCGCCTTCGTAGTCGCGCTCGCAGATGCAGCAGCGCTGCAGGCGCGTGTAGGTGCCGGCCTCGGAGGCGGCCGCGGGCGCCGGCGTGTCGCTGCGCGCCAGGTAGTAGCGGCCCTTCGTCCACCAGGCCAGCAGGGGCGAGGCGACGAAGGCGGTGACCAGCGCGATCGCCGCCGAGAAGGCCTGCGCCGCCGCGCCGAAGGCACCCAGGTGCGCCGCGACCGACAGCGCCGAGGCGATGACCATCGCGCCGACGCCGACCGGGTTGACGTCGTAGAGGTAGGCGCGCCGGTACTCGATGCCGGCCGGCGACAGACCCAGCGGCTTGTTGACCACGAGGTCGGCCACCACCGCCATCATCCAGGCGATCGCGATGTTGGAGTACAGGCCCAGCACCTCGCCCATCGCCGCGAAGACGTTCAGCTCCATCAACAGCAGCGCGATCATCGTGTTGAAGATGACCCAGACCACGCGCCCCGGGTGGCTGTGCGTGACGCGCGAGAAGAAGTTCGACCACGCCAGCGAGCCGGCGTAGGCGTTGGTGACGTTGATCTTGAGCTGCGAGATCACGACGAACAGCGCCGTCACCGCGACCGCGGTGCCGTAGTGCGAGAACACCATCTCGTAGGCCGCCAGGTACATCTGGTTCGGGTCGACCGCGCGCTCGGCCGGCACGCTGAGCGTGATCGCCAGGTAGGCCAGCAGCGCGCCGCCCAGCATCTTGACCACGCCCGGCAGCACCCAGCCCGGGCCGCCGATCAGCACGCCGATCCACCAGCGGCGCCGATTGGCCGCGGTGCGCTCGGGCATGAAGCGCAGGTAGTCGGCCTGCTCGCCCATCTGCGTGATCAGCGCGATGCCGACCGTGGTGGCCGCGCCGAAGGCCAGCCAGCCGAAGCCGGGGTGGCCGCCGGTCTCGCCGGCGTAGGCGGTCAGGCCGCCGATCAGGCCCGGGTTGGCGTGCAGCACCGCGACGTAGGGCGCCACCAGCAGCGCCGCCCACAGCGGCAGCGTCCAGGCCTGCAGGCGGCCGATCGCGGTGACGCCGTGCGTCACCAGCGGGATCACGACCAGCGCACACACCAGGTAGCCCCAGGCCGGCGGGATGTCGAACACCAGCTCCAGCGCATAGGCCATCACCGCCGCCTCGAGCGCGAAGAAGATGAAGGTGAAGCTCGCGTAGATCAGCGAGGTGATGGTCGAGCCGATGTAGCCGAAGCCCGCGCCGCGCGTCAGCAGGTCCATGTCGACGCCGTGGCGCGCGGCGTAGACGCTGATCGGCAGCCCGGCCAGGAAGATCACCAGCCCGGTCGCCAGGATCGCCAGAGCGGCGTTGACGAAGCCGTAGCGCAGCAGCAGCGTCGCGCCGATGGCCTCGAGGATCAGGAAGGAGGCGGCGCCGCCGAGCGCGGTGTTGGCGACCCGCAGCGGCGACCATTTGCGGAAGCTGCGCGCGGTGAAGCGCAGCGCGTAGTCCTCCATCGACTCGCGCGCGACCCAGCTGTTGTAGTCGCGGCGCACCTTGACGACGCGCTGCGGCGCCGCGTCGAGGGCGGCGGTCGCTGGGGTCGCGGCGTCGTTCATCGATGGCCAAGGATCAAGAAGCGCACCAGCTAGCATCTGGCACCCATCCTGCACAGCCGGCCGCCATGGACCTGACCCCGCGCGAGAAGGACAAGCTGCTGCTCTTCACCGCCGCGCTGCTGGCCGAACGGCGCAGGGCGCGCGGCCTGAAGCTCAACCACCCCGAGGCGGTGGCGCTGATCTCGGCCGCGATCCTGGAAGGGGCGCGCGACGGCAAGAGCGTCGCCGCGCTGATGAGCGAAGGCCGCCAGGTGCTGGCGCGCGGCGACGTGATGGAGGGCGTGGCAGAGATGATTCCGGAGATCCAGGTCGAGGCCACCTTTCCCGATGGCACCAAACTGGTTACCGTGCACCAACCGATCGCATGAGGCATGCACCATGAAGAACCTTCGCTCGCTGATGTTCACCGTTGCGGGTCTGCTGGCCGCGGGCGCCGCGCAGGCCCACGAGGGGCATGGCCAGGAGGGCCTGCACTGGCATGCCTTCGACGCCTGGGGCTGGGTCGCGCTGGCCGTGGCCGCGGCCGCGGCGCTGTGGTTCGCGCGTCGCAAGTGAGGGGCGTGCGATGCTGATCCCCGGCGAACTGATCCCGGCCGACGGCCCCGACCACGAACTGATGCCCGGCCGGCGCGCGCTGACCGTGGTGGTCGAGAACCGTGGCGACCGGCCGATCCAGGTCGGCTCGCACTACCACTTCGCCGAGACCAACCCGGCGCTGGCCTTCGACCGGGCCGCCGCGCGCGGCATGCGCTTGGCGATCGCCTCGGGCACCGCGGTGCGCTTCGAGCCCGGCCAGCAACGCACCGTGACCCTGGTCGACTACGCCGGGGGGCGCGCGGTCTGGGGCTTCCGCGGCGAGGTCCAGGGCACTTTGTAACAGTGACCGCTGCCCGGCCCGAATAATCGGGCATGACCTCGATCCTGGTGGTGGATGTCGGCTGGGCGCAGGTGTTCCGGCTGGCCAGCGACCTGGCCGCGGCGGGGCTGCGGGTCTACGTCGTGGGCGGCGACACCGGCAAGGCCTGGCTGCTGCCCGCCGGCGTGACCGCGCTGCCCGGGCGCATCGATCCGCTCGACGCGCCGGGGATGATCGCGACGATCGGGCAAGCCCGTGATCGCTGCGGTGCCGACTGGATCCTGGCGCTGGCCGAGCCGGTCCTGTCCGCCTGCTGGCGCTACCTGCCGGCCTGGATCGATCGCCTGCTGCCGGCCGTGGCGGCCGAGCACCGGCCGCGCTTCGGTCACAAGCAACGCATGCTCGAGTACCTGTCGGGACGCGGGGTGCCGGTGCCGCGGGGTGTCTGGCTGATGCACGGCGACGATGCCGAGCTCGAGGCCGCCGGCGAGCAACTGGGCTGGCCGCTGGTCGTCAAGATCCCCAACGGCTATGCCGGCCATGGCGTCGTGATCGCCGCGGGGCTGCCCGAAGCGGCCCGGGCCGTGCGTGCGCTGTGGAGCGACGATCCGGCGCGCCGGCCCACCGCGCAGGCCTGGCTGCCGGGCGCCACCCGGCTGGTCGGCGGCCTGTTCGAGAACGGCCGCGCGCTGCACCTGATCGGCGCGGAACGGACGGACTGCGGCGGCCCGCCGACCGGTCCGGCGCTGCGGCTGCGGACCGAGGTCCAGCCGCGGCTGCTGGACGCCGGCCGGCGCTGCTTCGAGGCCCTGGGCTACACCGGCATCGCCTGCGCCGACTTCGTCGACGACGCCGAGGGCTGCCCGCGGCTGGTCGACGTGAACCCGCGGCCCTGGGGTTCGATCGGCGTGGCCCGCGCCGCCGGCGTCGACCTGATCGGCGCCTGGGCGCGGCGCTTGCAAGGCGACGAGGCCGCGCTGCCGCCCGAGGCGCGGCCGGGCGTCGACTGGGTGAAGATTCCCGATTACCTGTGGCCCGAAGCGACCAGCGGTCTCGACTTCCTGTCGCGCCTGTTCGAACCCGTGGTGTGGCGCTCGTGGTCGCGCCACCGGGCGGCCGACTTCCTGGTCGAGATCAAGCTGGCCCAGTACCTGTTGCGCCAGCGACTGCGCGAGCCCCGGGGCCCCCGGGGCGATCGCAGCCGCGATGCCGGTGGTTTGCAGCCCCCGCCCTGATGATGGAGAACCTCCGATGAGCCTCTCGCGCCGCGCCTACGCGGAGATGTACGGCCCCACGGTCGGCGACCGCGTGCGCCTGGCCGACACCGAACTGGTCGTCGAGGTCGAGCGTGACTTCACCCTGCTGGCCGGCGGCTACGGGGAAGAAGTGAAGTTCGGTGGCGGCAAGACCATCCGCGACGGCATGGGCCAGGGCCAGCGCATCAACGGTATCGGGCCCGGCGACGCGGTCGACTGCGTGATCACCAACGCGCTGATCGTCGACCACTGGGGCATCGTCAAGGCCGACATCGGCCTGCGCGGCCAGCGCATCGCCGCCATCGGCAAGGCCGGCAACCCCGACGTGCAGCCGGGCGTGGACATCGTCATCGGCCCGGGCACCGAGGTCATCGCGGGCGAAGGCATGATCGTCACGGCCGGCGGCATCGACAGCCACATCCACTTCATCTGCCCGCAGCAGATCGAGGAGTCGCTGGCGAGCGGCGTGACGACGATGCTGGGCGGTGGCACCGGGCCGGCGACCGGGACCTTCGCCACCACCTGCACGCCGGGACCCGAGAACCTGGCGCGCATGCTGATGGCGGCCGAGGCCTTCCCGATGAACCTGGGCTTCCTGGGCAAGGGCAATGCGAGCCGGCCCGAGGGCTTGAGCCAGCAGGTCGAGGCCGGCGCGATCGGCCTGAAGCTGCACGAGGACTGGGGCACCACGCCCTCGGCCATCGACCAGTGCCTGGCCGTCGCGGACGAGACCGACACCCAGGTCTCGATCCACAGCGACACGCTCAACGAGAGCGGCTTCGTCGAGGACACCATCGCGGCGACGAAGGGCCGCACGCTGTGCGCCTTCCACACCGAGGGCGCGGGCGGCGGTCACGCGCCCGACATCCTGCGCGTGGTCGGCGAGGCCAACTTCCTGCCCAGCTCGACCAACCCGACGATGCCCTTCACCGTCAACACGGTGGATGAGCACCTCGACATGCTGATGGTCTGCCATCACCTCGACGCCAGCATCGCCGAGGACCTGGCCTTCGCCGAGAGCCGCATCCGCAAGGAGACCATCGCCGCCGAGGACGTGCTGCACGACCTGGGCGCCATCAGCATGATGAGCAGCGACAGCCAGGCCATGGGCCGCGTCGGCGAGGTCATCCTGCGCACCTGGCAGACGGCGCACAAGATGAAGGTGCAGCGCGGCGCGCTCGATGGCGACTCCGCGCGCAATGACAACACGCGGGTCAAGCGCTACGTCGCCAAGTACACGATCAACCCGGCCCTCGCCAACGGCATCGCCCACGAGGTCGGGAGCATCGAGGTCGGCAAGTGGGCCGACCTGGTGCTGTGGCGGCCGGCCTTCTTCGGCGTCAAGCCCAGCCTCGTGATCAAGGGCGGCTTCATCGCCAGCGCGCTGATGGGCGACGCCAACGCCAGTATCCCGACGCCGCAGCCGGTGCACGTGCGGCCGATGTTCGGCAGCTACGGCGGCGCGCTGGCGCGGGGCTCGCTCACCTTCCTGAGCCAGGCCGGGCTCGCGGCCGGCGTCGCCGAACGCTGCGGATTGCGCAAGACCGTGTCGGCGGTCCGCGGCTGCCGCACGGTGAAGAAGACCGACATGATCCACAACGCCTGGCTGCCGGCGATGCAGATCGACGCCCAGACCTACGAGGTGCGCGCCGACGGCCAGCTGCTGACCTGCGAGGCAGCGAAGCTGCTGCCGATGGCGCAACGCTACTTCCTGTTCTGAGCCGCGGCAGGTTCCTCAGGCGCGACGCGGTTGCCGCATCGGCCAGGTCCGCAGCCACTCGCCCAGGCGCTGGGCGACACCGCGCCGGGGCGCCGCTTCGAGGATGCCGAGTGGCAGCCGGCTCGGGCTGCCCGGCTCGGGCCGGCGTGGCCGCGGGCGCGCGGCCGGCTCCACGCGCTCGGCGACCAGGGACGAGCGCCGCGTGTCCGGCACGGCGCACGGCCGGGTCGGCTTCAGCGCGGCGGCTTCCGGGGCTGCCTGCACCGGACGCAGCACCGGCTCGAGCCAGTCGAGGATGGGCCGCCATTGCGCGCGGTCGACGGCCGCCTGCGACGCCGGCAGGTCGAACACCGTGAGGCCGAGTTCGACGCAGCGGACGTAGGTCTGCGTCTCGCGCAGCACGCCGATGAACGGCAGCTCCAGCGCGGCGGCCCACTGGGCCAGCAGCTCGCCGGCCTTGGTGCGCCCGTCCAGGCGCATGCCGATGGCGGCCACCTTGCAGCGCCCGTTCGCCACCCGCGGCAGCGTCTTCAGCTCGGCGTAGCACTCGGCCGCCGCCTCGCGGTCGAACATCGACTGGCACACCGGGATCAGCACCGCATCGGCGTAGGACACGACCTTGGCCAGCTCGAAGCCGCGCGTGCCGCCGGGGGTGTCGAGCACGACGTGCGTCACGCCGACCGGCGGGCGCAGGGAGTTCTTCGGATCGATCGCCCAGCCGACGATCGGCAGCGCGTTCGGCAGCGCCTGCGCGGCACGGGCGCGCAGCCAGGCCTGGGTCGACTGCTGCCGGTCGGTGTCGCCGAGCATGGCGCGCAGCCCGGTGTTGGCGCAATGGCCGGCCAGGTGGGTGGCCAGCGTGCTCTTGCCGCTGCCGCCCTTGCGGTTGATGACTGCGATGATGGGCATGGTGACGAGGGTGCGGGCGCTCCCCCGCGAACCCTACCCTGCATCGACCCCCCGGCCGGTGCCGGCGGCGCGCGGAACAACAGTGCTTCGTGAGCCAATGCTCACGCCGGCCGCGGCCGGCGCGGGCCTCGCGCACAATCGGTTCATGTTGACCATCAGCAAGCTGATCCCCGGCGGCCGCGGCCTCGCACCGGTGCTCGTGAAGCGCGCCGCGACCGTCGAGCTGGACTGGGACGTGCGGCAGAAGAGCCGCTTCGACGCCGTCGACTCGCAGGGCCGGACGCTCGGCGTTGTCCTGCCGCGCGGCAGCGTGGTGCGCGGCGGCGACGTGCTGGTGGCCGAGGACGGCTCGCTGCTGCGCGTGGTCGCGGCGGCGCAGCCGGTGCTGCGCGTCACGGCCTGCGCCGAGCACGGCTCGCCCTTCGACCTGCTGCGCGCGGCTTACCACCTGGGCAATCGCCACGTGCCGCTGGAACTGCAGCCGCAGGCCCTGCAGTTCGAGCCCGACCACGTGCTGGCCGACATGCTGCGCGCGATGCACCTGATCGTCACCGAGCTGCAGGCACCGTTCGAGCCGGAGGGCGGCGCCTACGCCGCGGGCGGCCCTGCGCCGCATGCCCACGACCACGACCACGACCACGACCACGAGCATCAGCACGCGCCGGCGGCGGCCGCGCCGACGCGCGGCCGCCCGATCGGCATCGCGGTGAAGCCGGCGGCCGCGCCCCACGTTCACGGCCCGGGCTGCGGGCACGACCACGATCACTGAGCGCCGATGTCCGACGCGCCCGTCGCCGCAGGTCCGCTGCTGCAGCTGATGTGGCTCGCGTCGCCGGCGCTGCCGGTCGGCGGCTTCAGCTACTCCGAAGGCCTGGAGGCCGCGGTCGACACGGGCCACGCGCGCAGCGAGGCCGAGGTGGCACGCTGGCTGGTCGACCAGCTGCACCTCGCGCTCGCCCGCAGTGAACTGGCCGTCGCGGCGCGTGCCTTCGAGGCCTGGCAGCGCAGCGACCTCGAGGCGGTCCGTGCGCTCGACGACTGGGTCCGCGCCACCCGCGAGACGCGCGAGCTGCGCCTGCAGACCGAGCAGATGGGCCGCTCGCTCGTCGAGTGGCTGAAGAACCGCGGGGGCGCCGCCGACCCGCGCATCGCCGAGGCGGCGGCGCTGCCGCCGACCTGGCCGGTCGCCTTCGCGCTGGCCGCGGTGCTGGCGGGCGCGCCGCCGCGCGAGTCGCTGCTGTCGCTGGCCTTCGGCTGGGCCGAGAACATGGTGCAGGCCGCGATCAAGGCGGTGCCGCTGGGGCAGGGTGCCGGCCAGCGCATCCTGAGCGCGCTCGTGCAGGCGATCCCGCCCGCCGTCGATCGCGCGCTGGCGTTGGCCGAGGGCGAGCGGCAGGCCTTCGCGCCGATGCTGGCGATCCTGTCGGCGCAGCACGAGACGCAGTACTCGCGCCTGTTCCGCTCCTGAGACGCCTGCGCGAGCCGAGCATGACGCGCTGCCTGCTGGTCGACGACGACCCCGAGATCCGCAGCCTGCTGACCGGCTACCTGCAGGGCTTCGGCATGGTCGTCGAGGCGCTGGCCGACGGAGCCTCGTTGCGGCAGCGCCTGGCGGCGATCGCCCCCGACGTGCTCTTGCTCGACCTGATGCTGCCCGACGAGAACGGCCTCGCCCTGTGCGGCTGGGTCAAACAGCAGTGCCCGCAGCTGCCGGTGATCATGCTCACCGCGCAGGGCGACCCGCTGTCGCGCGTGCTCGGCCTGGAGCTGGGCGCGGACGACTACCTGCCCAAGCCCTTCGAGCCGCGCGAGCTGGTGGCGCGCATCAAGGCCGTGCTGCGCCGAGGCATTGCGCCGCCGGGCGCGGCCGGCCGCGTGCGCTTCGAGGCCTGGCGCTTCGACCGGCTGCGGCGCGAGCTGCGGGCCGCCGACGGGACGGTGGTCGCGCTGTCGGCGGCCGAATACCGGCTGCTCGCGGCCTTCGTCGAGCACGCCGGGCGCGCGCTGAGCCGCGAACGGCTGATCGAGCTGACCCGGGTGAACGCCGCGGAGGTCAGCGACCGCAGCATCGACCTCGCGGTGTCGCGGCTGCGTGGCAAGCTCGGCGACGTCGCGCGCGAGCGGCCGCTGATCCGCACCGTGCGCGGCGAGGGCTACCTGTTCGACACCAAGGTGGAGCCGGCATGAACTGGCGACGCTTCGACACCCTGTTCGTCCGGCTCTTCCTGCTGATGTGGATCACGCTGGTGGCGAGCCATGTCATCGCCTACGTCGCGGCCCTGCCGCTGGCCCAACCGCGGGCCGGTGCCGGGCCCGGCGGCCCGCCGGGCGACGGCGCCGACCGCCTCGGCGTCGCTCGGCTGCCGCCGCTGCCGTCCCTGCCGCC